>JALHON010000007.1 GCA_022842985.1 Acidobacteriota bacterium
CTCGTGGGCCGGCTCGGTCACCTGGCCGTCGCCGCCGCGATTGCCGCCGGCACGGCGGCCGCCACCGCCTGGATGATCGCCAGCACGGACGCCCCCACCCTGTGGATCGGCACGCGGGCCTTCCCCGCCGCGCTCGCCTTCTTCTGGATTGGCTTCGTCACGGCCGGCTGGATGGCCGCCGAACGCGACAAGCAGCTCCTGCGGCAGGCCGTGTGCCGGGCCGCCACGGCGCCGGCCGCGCATCCCGACACGGTGCGCGCCCTGGCGCACGCCTCGCCCGACGCGGTGTACGAGGCGGTGAAGGCCCTCGTGCCGCGGCGCGTGGTGCATTAGGCCACGGGCGCGGCCAGCGGCCCCGCATGCCGCTAGAGAAGCTGCTCCATCAGCTGGCCGGTGTCCATCACGCCCCAGTGCTCCACGATCCGGCCGTGCTCGAAGCGCATGACGTCGGCCACGGGCACGAGCATGGGCTTGCCCTGCGAGGGGATCCCCATGAACTCGGCGCGCTGGATGCCCTGCATGGTGGCGCGCACGAACACCTTGTCGCCTTCGGCCACCATGTCCTCGACGTTCATCGCGAAGTCGCTGAAGGCGGCGTGCAGCGCCGTGAAGAGCTCGCGCATGCCGTCGCGGCCATCGGCCTCGGTGGGCGTGGCTTCGTGCTCGATGAAATCTTCGGACACGAGCGCGTCGATGGCGTCGAGCCGGCCCTCGCTGAGCGCCGTGTAGAAGTTGAGGGTGAGGGTCTTGTTGTCCATCGCGTCTCCTGAAACCGCCGCCAGCATCACACCTGGGGCCGGTGGGCCGTGCTGGGGTATGCGGATTCCCGGGCGCGATCCCCTCAGGCCGCGCGGCCTGGTGGGTGACGCCGGCTAGGGCCGCGGCGCCGCCGCCTCGTGGCGCAGGCCCAGCACCGCGGCGAACGAGAGCGCCCCATGAAAGCGCGTGTCGAGCGGGCCGATGCGGGCGCGCAGTGCCTCGTCGGCCGGCATGGCCCCTTCGGTGGCGATCACGACTTCGTTGTCGGCGGGCGTCGCGCGATAGACCGCCACGCGCCCGAACGCCTCGGTCACGGCCGCGATGTCGTCGGCCTTCCCGGCATGCCGGTTGATGTTGAACGCCACGACGCCGCCCGGCGCAAGCGCCTGCTTCACGCGGCCGAGGAACGCGACCGTCTTGAGGCGCGCCGGCACGCCGGTGGCGTCGGTGTCGCCCGACGGCCGCAGGAACGCGTCCATGAAGATGACGTCGTACCGCTCCGTGGTGGATTCGATGAAGGCCACCGCGTCGGCGGTGACGATGCGGACGTTGCCGCCGGAGCGCACGCCGAAATACTGATCCGCCAGCCGCACGACGGCCGGGTCGATCTCCACGGCATCGATCTGCACATCGGGAGCGTGATGCGTCAGGAAGCGCACCATCGCGCCGCCGCCGAGGCCCACGACGAGCACGCGCCGCGGCTCCGGCCGGTAGAGATAGCTCGCGAACATGCTGCGCGCGTAGGGCGAGGCCAGCGTCTGCGGGGCCGTGAGGTCGATCCGGCTCTGCACGAGTTCCCGGCCGTCATCGCGCACGAAGGTGAGCAGGCGCACGTCGCCGTCGCGACGCACGCGGATCGTCGAATAGGCCGACGTCTCCTCGTGCTCGAGCGTGCCGAGGGTCTGGCGCGCCGACATCGACCAGAACACGACGCCGGCAGCCGCCGCGAGCAGCGCCACGGCGGCGAGCGCGGGCGCAAGCGGGCCGCGCGGACGTGTGGACTGCTGGCTGGCCGCGCTCATTCGCGTCTATTCTGACAAACTTACGCGGGGCGGGCACGCACTCGCGGCTCCGCCGGATCGCCCGAGGCTGTCATGACCCCCGATCATCGTCGCGCGTTTCTTGGCTACTGTGCGTACGCCGGCCTGACGTCGACGCTCTTCCCGGCCGCCCTGCTCGCGCAGATTCGCCCCGGCACGGCCACGATCGACGTGGCCACCATCCGTGAAGCGGCGCGGCTCGCCGGCCTGGCGTGGACCGAGGCGGAATGCCAGGACGTGGCGGAGTCGCTGTCGAGCCTCAGCGCCAGCGTCGAGCGCATCGGCAAGGATTCGCTCGCCAACCACTCACCGCTCCCCTTCCACTTCGATCCGCGGCCGCCCGGCATCGCCACACCCCGCCCGGCGGGCGACACGCGCCTGCCGGCCCCGCCACGCGTGCGCCGCCCGGCCCGTCTCGAAGAGACCGCGTTCTGGCCGGCGACACATCTCGCGGCGCTCATCCGCACACGGCAGGCCAGCTCGCTCGAGATCACGCGGATGTACCTCGACCGGCTGCGGCGTCACGACGGCGTGCTCAACTGCGCGGTCACCATCACCGAGTCGCGCGCACTCGCCGAGGCAGCCGCCGCCGATGCGGATCTCACGGCCGGCCGCGTGCGCGGCCCGCTGCACGGCGTGCCCTACGGCGTGAAGGACATCATCGCCACGAGTGGCGCCCCCACCACCTGGGGCGCCCCGAACCTCGCCACGCAGACGTTCGAGCACGACGCCACGGTCGTCACGCGCCTGCGCGAGGGTGGCGCCGTGCTCGTGGCCAAGCTCTCCACCGGCGAAATGGCCTTCGGCGATCAGTGGGCCCGGGGGCGCACGAACAACCCGTGGAATCCCGCCGAGGGCTCGAGCGGATCGTCGGCCGGGTCGGGCGCGGCCACGGCGGCGGGGCTCGTCGGTTTCGCGATCGGCTCCGACACCGGCGGATCGATCCTGTCGCCAGCGGCGCGCTGCGGCGTGGTGGGGCTGCGCCCGACGTTCGGCCGCGTGAGCCGCCATGGGGTGATGGCCGCGGGCACGACCCTCGACAAGATCGGACCGCTCTGCCGCACGGTGGACGACTGCGGCGTGGTGCTCAGCGTGATCGCCGGTCCCGACGGCCAGGATCTGGCGGTGCCCGAGGGGCTGCCGCTCGCCTGGAACGCGCCCGGACGCGAGTATCCCCGCCGGATCGGCCACGTGCCGGCGATGTTCGAGGCCGAGACCAACGCGGATGCCCGCGCCAACAACGAGCGCGCGCTCGCCACCCTGGCCAGGCTGGGCTGCACGATGGTGCCGATCGAGCTGCCGAGCGGCGACCTCTCATACTTCATCGAGTACGTGGAGCGCGCCGCCGCGTTCGACAGCTTCACGCGCAGTGGCCAGCATGCCGCGCTGCGCCCGCGCACGAGCCGCTACCTGCGGGCCTGCGCGCTCACGACCGCGGTGGACTACCTGCAGGCGAACCGTCGCCGCACCGTGATCATGCAGGAGGCGGCCCGGGCGCTGTCCTCGGTGGACGCCGTGATGTTCACGGCACTCACGCTCGATTCCGCGACCAGCCTGAATCCAGTGATGAGTCTCACGGGGCATCCCTCGATCGCAGTGCCCAACGGCTTTGCCGCCACCGGTTCGCCGACGGCGGTGATGTTCTCCGGGCATCTCTACCAGGAAGGCGCGTTGCTCGCGCTGGCTTCCGCCTACGAACGCGCCGTGGGTCCGCGGCGCGACCCGCCGCTCTTCGCGCCCGGCCGGTAGCCGCTACTGGCGGGCGCTGGTCGTGACCTTGCCCTTGCTGGCGATGGCCGTCCGGATGAGCGCGACGGTGCGTTCGGCGCGGGCATCGACGACCTGTCTGGCCCACGCCAGCGCCTGCTCCTTGTTCGCGATCGACACGCCGTTGATGGTGGCCTTCCCGGCCTTCACACGTTCCGCCCAGCGGACGGACGCCGGGTCGGTCAGCATCATGTTCAGCGTGATGCCCGGGCTGTCGTGCAGGCCGTCGTCAACCTGTCCGTCCTTCACGACACCGAGCTGACGCAGCACGTTGGGTGTGCCCGGCGGCGCGGTGTAGTACTCGCCGATGTGCGCCACGACCGGGCTGCCGTTCCATTCGGTGTTGAGCTTCTCGGCCACGGCCTTCTGACCGGCCTGATTGCCACCGCTGTCGCCGATGAGAATGACACTCTGGAAGCCGTGCGCGCGCAGGCTGCGCACGACGTCCTCGAGCACGGCCTGAAAGGTCTCCTCGCGCAGGCTGATCGTGCCGGGACTGCGCATGTGCCCGCTCGGCGGCTCGATGCGGCCCTCGGGCACGAGCGGCAGAATCGGCGCGCACAGCGCATTGCCGAGCTTGCGCGCGATGACGTCGCAGTTCGTCCTGAGCACGTAGTTGTGTTTGCCGAGCACGAGCCACGGACCGTTCGGCTCGATGCCGCCCGTGGGCACGATGGCCGTGGTCGTGCCCGCCGCGAGCGCGTCGCGCACGTCCATCCACGTCATCTCCTCGAGCCACACGGTCGAGGCCTTCGGCAGCGGATTCGGCGTGTCCTTGCAGTTGTAGGGATTGTCGCGGCAGTCGCCCCCGCCCATCGAACGCGGGTCGGGTTCGCGACGGGGCGGCTGGGCGAGAGCGAAGGCACTCGTCAGAACGAGCGCCGTGGTCAGGGCGAAGAGTCCGTGCCTCATGCGCCGGATTGTAGAGGAAACGCGCGGCGATGGGCCCGGGTATGATCCGCGCATGACGCGTCTGCTCCGTCTCTGCCTGGCACTCGTGGCACTGCTCGTCGGCACGTCGGGCCGCGCCGGTGCCGACACCTATCCGCGTCAGCCGGGCGTGGACGCGCGGCACTACGTCTTCCGCCTCACGCTGCTCACGAGCGATTCGAACGAGATCGAAGGCGAAGCGGCGGTCACGCTCCGGGTGCTGACGGCGGGCCTGCGCGAGGTGGCGCTCGACCTGGCCACGCCGCGGGCCGACGGCAAGGGCATGACGGTGGCCACCGTCACCTCGGCCGCCGGCGCCGTGCCCTTCACGCACCGCGACAACCGCCTGCGGCTCACCCTGCCGGCCGGACTCGCCGCCGGCCAGGACGTGACCGTCACGATCGGCTATCGCGGCATTCCCGCCGATGGCCTGCGCCTCATCAACAATATCCATGGCGAGCGCGTCGCGTTCAGCGAAAACTGGTACAACCGGGCCCGGCAGTGGCTGCCGATGATCGACCACGTGGCCGACAAGGCCACCGGCGAGTTCGTCGTGACGACCCGCGCCGACTATCAGGTCATCGCCAACGGCGCTCTCGTGGAACAGGTGGACCTCACGGGCGGCCGCCGCCGCACCCACTGGCGGCAGGACGTCCCGATCTCGTCGTGGCTCTACGCCGTGGGCATCGCCCGCTTCGCCGTGCGGCATGAAGGGCTCGTGCGCGGCGTGCCGCTCGAGTACTGGGTGTTCCCGCAGGATGCGGCGAAGGGCTTCGCGCTCTTCGAGAAGGACGCGCGCCGGTCGTTCGAGTTCTACTCTGACTACGTCGGCCCGTTTGCGTATCAGAAGCTCGCGCATGTGGAGGCCGCCGGCATGGGCGGCGGCACCGAACACGCGAGCAGCATCTTCTACGGCGAGAAGGGCATCACCGCCGGCAACGGCCCCGTGGTGCACGAGGTCGCGCACCAGTGGTTCGGCAACGCCGTGACCGAACACGACTGGAACGACATCTGGCTGAGCGAAGGCTTCGCCACCTACTTCACGCTCCTGTACACGGAACACGCCGAAGGCCGCGACGCGTTCGCCGACGGCCTCAGGCGCAGCCGGGCCACCGTGCTCAAGCTGGAGGCCAGCCTGCCCAACACGCCGGTCGTGCACGTGAACCACGACGACGCCGCGCGCGAGCCTACCAATCAGCTCGTCTACCAGAAGGGCGCGTGGACGCTGCACATGCTGCGCGCGCAGGTGGGCACGGAGACGTTCTGGCGCGGCATCCGCGACTACTACCGCGAGTACATGAACACCACCACCACGACGGACCAGTTCCGCCAGGTGATGGAACGCGTCTCGGGCCAGAACCTGACGTGGTTCTTCCGCCAGTGGCTGAACCGCGCCGGCGTGCCGGCGCTCTCGGGCACGTGGCGCTACGACGCCGCGGCCCGGGAGGTCGTGGTGAGCGTGCGCCAGACGCAGGCCGCTGATCCGTTTCGGCTGTCGCTCGGCGTGGGCGTCGTCACCTCGGAGGGCGCGGTGCCCGCCGTGCACCAGATGGCCGTCGACGGCCGCGAGACCACGCTGCGCATCGCGGCGGCCACCGAGCCTGCCGCGGTCGTGCTCGACCCGGCCGTAACCACGCTCGCCGACTTCGGGACATTCACGAAGGCGCGGCCCTAGGAGGCGAATGATGGACACCCTGACCAGACGGGGATTCGTGGAGTCGCTCGGCGCCGCGGCCGGCCTGAGCCGGCTGCCGCTGCCCGAGGCGCCGGACGCTCCGCTCGACGACACGACCGTCCGCCTCTCGGGCGACGGCAACGGCCAGTCGCCGGCAGCCTTCGCCGCGTTGCTGCAGCGCCTCACGGCGGCCCGCGCTGTCGGGGAAGATTCGTATCTGCTCGGCGGTGAGGTGGAGGCCTTCGAGCGGCACTGGGCGGCGCTGCTCGGCAAGGAGGCGGCGGTCTTCATGCCGTCGGGCACACTCGCCAATCACCTGGCGCTGCGCGCACTGGCCGGCACCCGGCGGCGCGTCATCGTGCCGGAGATGAGCCACATCTACAACGACACCGGCGACGCCTGTCAGACGTTGTCGGGGCTCACACTCATGCCCCTCGGGCCACAGGCCGCGACGTTCACGGCGGCCGACGTCGAGGCCGTGCTGACGCGCACGGCGGGCGGACGCGTCGCCACGGGCGTCGGCGCCATCGCCATCGAAAGTCCAATTCGCCGTCTGTCGGGCCAGATGTTCGACTGGGCGGAGGCCCGCCGCATCACCGCCCTCGCCCGCGAGCGCGGTATCGGCACGCACCTCGACGGCGCCCGCCTCTTCATCGCCTCGGCGTACACCGGGATCACGCCGGCGGAATACGCGGCGCCCTTCGACACCGTGTACGTGTCGCTCTGGAAGTACTTCAACTGCGGCCAGGGCGCGATTCTCGCCGGCCCGAAGCGCCTGCTCGACGACATGTTCCACACGCGCCGGATGTTCGGCGGCAACCTCGCCGTCGGCTGGCCGGCGGCGGTCGTCGCCCGTCACTACATGGACGGCTTCGTCGATCGGCTGAAGGCCGCAGTGCGCGTGTCGGAAGACGTGTACGGCGGGCTGGCCGCACATCCGCGTCTGCGGATTGCACGCGTGCCGCAGGGCACGAACGTCGCGCACGTCACGCTGCGCGGCATCGAGCCGAAGACGGTCGCCTCCAGACTGCTCGCCTCGGGCATCCGCATGCCCGCCGCCGCGCCCGACGGTGCCGTCACGTTCGGCGTGAACGAAACGTGGACGCGACTGCCGGCGGCCGAGATCCTGCGCGCGTTCGAACGCGCCCTGGCGTGACGGCCCGGCGGCGCGGCCAGGGCCGATTCCGCGGCGTCGATCAGTAGCGCCACCAGGGCGTGGTCATGCCCTCGGGCTTGTGCCGCGCGATGTGGGCGGCCATCTGCTTCAGGCGCTCCGCCGTGGTTTCGGGCCCCTGCCAGCAGTGGCCCTTGCCATCGCCGTAGAGGAAGAACCCTTCGTAGTGCGGGTTCTGGGTGGTCTTCATCCACTGCTCGAGTTCCTTCGTCGAGTTGTTGAGGAAGAAGTTGTCCATGGTGCCCGTGTAGACGTGCACCTTGCCGACGAGCTTCGGGCCGACGGTGGACCAGTTCCGCTTGAGGTACTCGAGCAGGTCGTAGTTGTTGCGCCAGTACTCGGCGACCGTGCGGTTGATGGCGCCGGTGCGCTTGTCGAACAACGGCTCGAAGTAGCCATCCTTGCCGAGCGGTCCGAACACCGCCGACCAGATGTCGAGCTGCTCACCCGACCGGCCCTTCGTGCCGTTCACGAGTTCCATGTGGTTGCGCTGCTCGGAGGTGAGCCGCACCTGGCCGTTGAGCTCGCGGGTGTTGATGATGGGCACGGTGCGCCAGTCGATCTTCCGGTAGTAGGCGTTCTCGTCGGTGTAGATGTTGATGCCCTCGACGTCGGTGAACGTGACCGAGTCGGGGCAGTACGACCAGACCCCGCCGTAGAAGTCCGGGTAGAAGATCTGGTGCGCCAGGGAGATCCAGCCGCCGGTCGAGCCGCCGTCGGTAATGCGCGCCCACGGCTCGCCGATGATGCGGAAGCGGCGCTCCACTTCCGGAATCAGCTCCTGCATGAGGGCGTCGCCGTAGGGCCCGACGTTGACCGAGTTCACGCCGTAGCTGTCGTCGAAGTACGGCGCCGGGTGCTGCAGCGTGACGACGACCATGCGCGGAAAGTCGTCGCGCATCCACTGTTTGTGCAGGTCGTTGCCCTCTTCGAACCCGAGCGGCGCCCCGAGCGAGAAGTGTCCCTGGCGATACAGCACCGGATACTTCACGGTGGACGTCTCGTAGTCGCGCGGCAGGAGCACCGTGGCGCCGAGGTAGATGGGCCGGCCCCAGAACTTCGTCAGCAGCGGGCTCTGGATCTTGAGCCGCTTCACGAACGCGGTGTCGGCCGGCACGGACACCGGGCCGATCACCTGGTCGGTGGAGAGCCGAATCCGTTCGGTCGCCTGATCGATGCGCACCGTCTGCGGGCGGCTGTAGAGATTGCCCGGCGAGACGTTCCAGTGCTGGCCCTCCCACTGGTCGTCGTGCATCCACACGGTGTGGCCGTCGGCGCGTTTGAACTCCGAATAGAGATTGACGAAGGCCTGGACGACGTAGTCGCCCGGCGGCAGGTCCTTCAGGCTCGCGACCGGCGTGCCGAGATCCGACGCGTCGATGACGGCGGCCTGGCCCGGCGCCAGGTTCTCGACGTCACGGCCGAAGAAGGGTGTGCCGGTGCGGCCAATCTGCAGCCGCGGCTCGCGGTCGCCGCTCTTCGCCACGATGAAGTAGACGCGGCCGGTGACCGGCGTGCTGCGCACGGATGCCGGCACGCTGATCTCGACCTTGAGGCCGCGGTCGAATGGCGAACGCGCCGGCGCCTGAGGTTTCGCCGACTGCGCCCCCAGACTGACGGCCGACGCGAGAAGAACGGCGAGCGTGACGACTGGATGCTTCATGACGCGGCTATCGTCCCCGAGCCGCGCGTCTCGGTCAACCAGAGCCGTGGCTCAGGGCAGCCGCGGCACACGCGCCAGCAGACTGTCCTGCTTCATCACCGCTTCGATCTCCTGCGGCGTGCTGGCGAGCGTGGGCGTGAAGTTCTCCATGCCGGTCTTCGTGATGACGATGGTGTCTTCCATCCGCACGTAGAGCTTCTCGTCGGGAATCCACATCATCGGGTCCACGGTGAAGACCATCCCCTCGCGGAACGGCTGGCCCCAGATGACGCCCGGATCGTGCACCGTCATCCCGACGGGATGCTGCAGGTGGCCGCGGAACGACAACATCTCCTCAGCCGCCTTGCGGTGCGCGGGTGAGGCGAACGTCGTCCTGGCGAGTACCGCTTCCATGTCGCGGCGTGCCTTGACCAGCACGTCTTCCGGCGTCACGCCCGGCCCGATGTAGCGGAAGAATGCGGAGCGGTACTCGAGGATGAAGGTCGCGAGCGTGCGCTGCGCGGCGGTGTAGGTGCCGTTCACCGGCCACATGCGCGTGACGTCGCTCGTGTAGTAGCGAAGATCAGGCGCGTAGTCCATGAGCACCATGTCACCGGCCTTGAGCGCGTCCGAATTGCGCGAGTAGTGCCCCATCCAGGCATTCGTGCCGCCGCCGGCAATCGGGTTGTAGCCCTCGAACCTGGCGCCGTTGGCGAGGAAGACGAACCGTGCCGCAGCCGCCACCTGATACTCGAAGACGCCAGGGCGCGTGCCCTTCATTGCTTCGAGAATGCCGAGCGCCGCCAGCTCCGACGCCTTGCGGATGAGCGCGATTTCGCGCGGGCTCTTCGTCTGCCGCAGCGTGTCGAGGATCGGCGTCAGGTTCCGGCGCTCGAGCGACGGGTAGCGGGCGTCGAGCAGGCCGAGGAAGTGCGCCTCGCGCGAGGGCCGCCCGTCCCAGGGGTCGGCGGCCACACCGGCCTGATGGCCGAGGATCTCGTCGCGGCTCTGCGCCTCGCCTTCGGCCGGGCTGAAGGGCACGTAGAGCACCGGCCGCGGCGCCCGCAGCATCGTGTTGAAGGTCTGACGCGAGAGCAGCTCCACCGGCGCCACGTCGTCGACGCCGGTGAGCCGCTTCACCTCGGCGTGATCTTCGGCCGACCACACGGTGCCGGTGCTGCGCTCGAGGGCCTCGTTGCGGTGTGACAGATAGAGCACCGTGCGGCGCGTGCGACCGTCGAGCACCAGATACGCGTGCGGGCTCTCGAGTCCGGTCAGGTAGTAGAACTCGTTCGACTGCCGGAAGACCTTGAACCCGTCGACGCCCGGCGCGCCCTGGATGACGGCGATGGCCTGCGGCCCGATGGCGTCGAACACCTGGTTCCGCCGGGCCGTGAACTCCTCGACCGGGAAGTCGGTCTGGTAGGGCGCCACACCCTGGCCGTGCAGCAGCACGGCAGACAGGAGGAGGAGCGGGAGGAACAGCACTCGACGCGGATTCGCCATGCCGCATGCTACCGCGTCAGGCTTGCGCGTGCGTCCGCGCCGGGCGCTACGTCAGTGGAACGACTGCCAGTGCGCCTCGATCCTCGACGTCACCCCCGCCACGTCGCCGGCCAGCAGATACCTGCCGGCCACGAGCGCGTCGGTCACCGCGGACGCCTTCGCCAGATACGCGTCCTTCGCCGGGTAGCGCTCTTCCAGACTGAGACGCGGGTCGCCGGCTTTCTCGCGCTCCGCCTTCGTCTTCGCGAACGGCAGCGCCATGCCGAGCAGGCTCACGAGCTGGTTCGTGCCACCAATTGACGCATTGCGGAAGTTCCAGCCGGCGTACGTGGCCATCGGCACACGCTGCTCCGCCGTGCGGATGCCGGAGAGTTCGTTGCCGTCGGCATCCACCTGCGGCACGAGGAACGGCAGATCGCGGCCCTCGTGACGCGGCCCCTGGATGATGGTGGGGCTCTGCACGCCTCGCAGCACGGGGAACTTGAGCCTCGCGATCGGCACGAGCGTGCCGTCGGCGAGCTTCGGCACCTGCGACGCCGGGGGCTCGCTGCCCTTCACCACCCAGTCGGTCATCGCCACGAGCAGCGCCCGCATCGTCCACCAGTACTCGAGCGGATTAGCCGGCTGCTGCCCGAGCCCGCCAGCGGGCACGGGGAACGGCGCCGACGAATGCTGCGCACCGGTCAGGAAATAGGCGCGTACGTTCGGCGGCAGCACGAGGTCGCGCTTGCCGTCGGGTGTCGTGTGGATGAGCGCGGCGGCGCGTCCGCCGCCCCAGTATTCGACGGCCGTGTTGGTGAACATCACCTTCGGCTGCGTGGCGCGGGCGCGGGCGTTGTCGAGCAGGCCGTCGGTGCGCCGCGAGAGGGGATCACGTTCGGCGCTCGTGGCGTAGGGAAACTGCGTGGTCGAGTACATCGAGAGCGCCGTCGGCTGGGCGCCGCGCACGTTGATGCTGAGGCGGGCCGCGCCGGCGATGTGCACCATCACGCCGTCGAGCACCTGCCGGCCCTGCTCGTCGGCGTTGAAGCCGTCGTAGAGGAAGCTGCGCAGGAAGCGGCCGCTCTGCGACGAGCCGAAGCCGATGAGCTTCCCGGCCTTCGCCACGGCATCCGGGGCGTACTTCACCCACGATGCGAGATCGCGGTAGGCGGCGAGCCCCAGCCCGGCGACCGGCCACTCCGTGGGCCGATAGGTGAGTTCGTAGGTGCGGCCCTTCTCGAAGCCGCCGGTGAGCGTGACCTGATTGCCACGCACCGTGAAGCGCTCGCGTGCGATGAGCGTCTTCGCGCCGAACTCGCCGTCGCGCACGCTGAGCGTCGTATCGCGCGCGTTGTCGTCGGTGGGCCGGTAGCCGGCCAGATCACCCACGGTCTGCGGGCCGTCATCGTTCGGGGTGAAGCTGGCGCGGATGACGTCCGACACGCCGCGCGCCGACGGAATCTGAATCGCCATGCCGGCGCCGCGTTCGGCCTCGCCCTGACGGCCGCTGATGCGGCGGATGTCGAACTCCCAGCCCACCCACACCACCGTATAGCCGCGCTGCATGAGGAAGCCGTCGCCGAGGTCGGCGTCGGTCACCGGGTCGTTCGTGGCGCCGCGATTGAAGCCGCCGAGCACGATCTTGCGGCCGCGGTTGAGCACATCCACGAGCGCAACCCCGTTCGACTTCGCGGCATCGAGCGGGCGCAGGATGTAGACGTCACTCGAGAACTCGACCTTGCCGTCGAGGTTCACCGGCGCCTTGTCCACGTCCGCAATCACGGCATTGCCGGGTGCGCGCGGGTTCACGGCGAAGTGGGCGATGCCGACGATCTTCTCGTAGCCGGAGTTGCCGACGGGCGCGCGGCTCGTGACGTCGAACCGTACCACGTCCGCCCGGGCCGGGCCGGCGGCCGCGAGCAGTAGGCAGAGACACGACAGACCGCACCCGAGGAACTTCGACATGCGGCGCAGTATAGTGCGGCAGGCATGAGTCTCCAGTCCGTGAAGGCGTTTCTCGACGCGCATGCACCCGACATCCACGTCCTCGAACTCGAGGCGAGCACCGCCACCGTGGCGCTGGCGGCCGAGGCGCATGGCGTCGAGCCGGGACGCATCGCCAAGACGCTCTCGCTGCGCGTCGGCGGCGACGTGGTGCTCCTCGTGACCCGTGGCGACGCGCGGCTCGACAACCAGAAGTTCAAGGCGGCGTTCCGCGCCAAGCCGACGATGCTCGACGCCTCGGAGGTCGAAGCGGAAACCGGGCACCCGGTGGGCGGCGTGAGCCCGCTCGGCCTCGCGCGGCCCCTGCGCGTCTATCTGGACGTATCGCTGCGGGCGTTCGACGAGGTGCTCCCGGCCGCCGGCGCCACGAACGCCGCCGTGCGGATTGCGCCCGACCGTCTGGCGACACTCACGGACGCGCACTGGGTTGACGTCACCAGACCTCCGGGCGGCGCCTGAGCGCCCGAGCACACATCTTGCCTTCGCGTGGCGACGCGGATGGCTGATAGCATGCGTGGCATGGACGTCAAGCGCATCCTCTGCCCGCTCGACTTCTCGGAACCGTCGGCCCATGCGCTGGATCAGGCGGTGCAACTGGCCCGCGGGTATGACGCGCGCCTGACCGTACTGCACGTGCGGCCCACGGTGGTACCGCACCCCGACATCTCGCCCGAAGGACACATGGCGCCGTGGCTCGTAGCCGAGCTCGAGACGCTGCGGCAGCGCGTCTTGGCCGCATGCGCCGACGCCGCGGCCGGTGTGCAGGTGGACGCCGTGGCGTCGGCCGGCGACCCCGTGCACGAGATCCTCAGCCACGCGAACACGCTGACGGCAGACCTCATCGTGCTCGGCACCCACGGCCTCAGCGGCTTCCAGCATCTCGTGCTGGGCTCGGTCACGGAGAAGGTGCTCCGCCGGGCCGCGTGCCCCGTGCTCACGGTGCCGCCGCGCGCGTCCGACGTCGACGCGCGGTTCACGCGCATCCTCTGCGCGGTGGACTTCTCGGATTGCTCGCAGCACGCCGTCACGTTCGCCGCGGCGCTGGCGCGGCAGGCCGGCGCCTCGCTCAGCCTGCTGCACGTCATCGAATGGCCGTGGCACGAATCGGCGATCCCCGAGACAGTGGGCGTGTCGGTCGCGCAGGCACAGGCGATGGCCGACTACCGGCGGTATCTCGAGACCGGCGCCGCGGAACGCCTGGCGGCCATCGGCGCCGCCGCGATGCCCGACCGTCCCGTGAGCACGAGCGTCTCCTTCGGCAGACCGTATGTCGAACTGCTCGACGCCGCGCGCCGGAGCGGGGCGGATCTCATCGTGCTCGGCGTGCGCGGGAGAGGCCCGGTGGACCTCGGCTTCTTCGGCTCGACGGCCAATCACGTCGTGCGAAGCGCGACGTGCCCGGTGCTCACCGTGCGCGGGTGACGACGGACGCCGCGCCCCGGCGCCATCCCGTCGCGCCGCGCGTGAATCCCGCCGGAGCGATGTGTGGTCTAACTGCGATAATGAGCGGCTTGGAGTACGAGCGCTTCGCCGACATCTACCGCGTCTGGACGGCCACCGCCGGCTCCACCCACGCCAACCTTCCCTTCTACGTGCAGGCCTACCTCGCGGCCGAGGGCCCCGTGGTGGAACTGGGCGTGGGCGACGGACGGATCGCGGTTGAAGCCGCGCGCCAGGGCCAGCACGTCATCGGCGTGGACCTTTCGCCCGCGATGCTGGCACTCTGCAGGGCGCGCGCGACCGACGCCGGCGTCGCCGACCGCCTCACGCTGCTGCAGGGCGACTTTCGCAGCTTCGCGCTGGCCGAGCCGGCCGCGCTCATCGCGCTGCCGTATCACAGCATCGGGCACCTCACGTCCCTCGATGCCAAACGCGACGCCGTGCGCCACATCCACGCGCAACTGCGACCGGGCGGGCGATTCATCTTCGACGACTTCCTGATGACGCCCGAGCGCCTCGATCAGATGCGACGAGTGCAGCTGCGCGCGGAGTACGACACGCCCGACGGCCAGCACGCCCTGCTCTGGGTCACGTCCCTCATCGACGACGCCGCGCAGACCATGCGGGTCGTCACCTGGGAAGACCTGCTCGACGACGACGGCGTGATGGTGCGCCGCCGCTACCGCCCGCTGTCACTGAGCTGGATGACGCCGGCGCAGGCGGAGGGCCTGCTCGCCGACGCCGGCTTCACGGTGGAACGCTGCCTCGGCGCCTTCGACGGCACGCCGTTTCGGGCCGCCACGGCCGAGGAACAGATCTGGATCGCACGGAAGGACTCGGCCACATGACGGGCACGACCGGACTGAAGCACCTGCAGGTGGACTGCATCATCGGCATCTACCCGCACGAACGGGCCGCCACGCAGACGGTCTATCTCGACATCGAACTCGACTACGACTTCGCCGCGCCGGCCGCGTCCGACGCGATCGCGGATGCGGTCGACTACGACGGCATCGCCGCCGGTGTCACCCGTCTGTTGCAGGAATCGCGGTTCCAGCTGATCGAGACGATGGCCGAACGCGCGGCCGCGCAGCTGCTCGCCGACGTGCCCGTGGCGACGGCCGTGCGCATCGAGGTGCGGAAGCCCGCCGCCGTGCCGGCCGCGCAGTGTTCGTTCGTGCGCGTGGAGCGGCGCCGATGAGCGCGGTCACCACGCGTCCCGTGGCGGTCGTCACCGGCGGGGCCCGGCGGCTCGGCCGGCATCTCTGCCTGTCGCTCGCCGCGCGCGGCTACGACGTCGTGATCGTCTACCGGTCGTCGGACGACGACGCTCGCACGCTCGTGCAGGCCATTGCCGCCACCGGCCGGCGCGCCCGCGCCGTCAAGGTGGACGTGGCCGACAAACACGCCGTGGCCGCGGCCTTTGCCGGCATCGGTGCCGCCGAGGGCCGCGTGGACCTGCTCGTGAACAACGTCGGCAACTACAACCCGCAGAGTGTCACGGCGCTCGATCCCGACGTGTGGGACGACACCATCGCCGCGAATCTCTCGGGCGCCTACTACTGCTGCTACGGCGCGCTGAAGCTGATGCCGGCCGGCGGCCACATCATCAACATCGGCATGGCCGGGCTCGAAGGCATCCGCGCCAATACCCGCGGCACCGACTACTACGTGAGCAAGACCGGCCTGCTCGTGCTCACCCGCGCGCTCGCCGCCGCCTACGCGCCGCAGCAGATCCGCGTGAACATGGTGTCGCCCGGGCAGCTCGAGAACTCGGTGGATCTGCCGCCGCCCGAGGAGATCAGCCAGTGGGTGCCGATCGGCCGATCGGGCACGCTCGACGACATCGCCCAGGCCGTGCACTACCTGCTCGACGCCGGCTACGTCACCGGCCAGAACCTCGACGTCGCGGGCGGCTACCGGCTCTGATGCCCACGGCATCCGCGCTCGTGCCGCTGTGGAACCGGGCGGCAGAATGGCAGCGCCGGCTGGCGATGATCGACGAGGCACGCGCCTTCGTCCATCTCTCGACGTTCTACATCGAACACGATGCGTACGGCACCGAGATCCTGGCCGCGCTCCGGCGGGCGCAGCGCCGCGGCGTGGCCGTGTCGCTGCTCGTCGATGCCTTCGGCCAGCGGCTGGGCGGCGTGCTGATGACGGCGTCGCAGCGGGCCGCGCTGACCGGCGAGCTCGATGACCTGCGCGCCGCGGGCGGCACGGTCACGGTCTACGCGCCGGCCTACCAGGTGCAGCGCCTCCTCGGCGGCGGCCAGCACGTGAAGATTCAGGTGTCGGAGGCCGGCGAGGCCATCGTCGGCAGCAGCAACCTCACGAAGACGTCGTTCGAAGCGTGGAACGAGTACGCGGTCGCCGTCCGCGGACCGATCGTGGCCACGCTGCTCGAGAGCCTGCGTGCCTTCGGCGGCACGGTGCGGCCCGCGCATCTTGCGACCCTGGCGGACGTGGCGCGTGCCGACTCCGCACCGGCAGACCTCGCGCTCGACTACTGGTACTGCAACCCGAATCTGACGCAGGGCTGGGCGGGCCCCTTCGGCTGGCGCGGCGACAACGCCGTCACCACGCGGATGATCGCGATGCTCGACGGTGCCCGCACGTCGGCGCGCATCACGAGCTTCTACTTCAAGCCCGTCGCACCGCTCCTCGACGCCGTGCTGCGCGCGGCCCGGCGCGGCGTGCTCGTGGAGGTGTTCCACTCCCACCGCGACGCCCTGCCGGCCACGGATCTTGCGTGGATCGCGGCGGCCGCGAGTTACCCGCGGCTGCTCGACGCCGGCGTGCGGATTCACGAGCACCGGCATGGCGAACACTCGAAGATCGTGCTCATCGACGACACGTGGGCTGCCTTCGGCAGCTACAACTTCGAAGACGCCGCGCATGACCGGCTCGGCGAACTGATGCTCGAAAGCCGCGACCCGCGCGCGGTCGCACCGCTCCAGGCCATCTTCGACGAGCTGCGCCGGGATCCCGAGAACGTGCTGGTAACGCGCGAGTCGTTCCGAGAACTCCCGCCGCGCGTGGCCGCACGTGTGGCACGATACGGCCGCTTCAAATGGTGGATGTGATGCGCTTCACCGAGATCGAACACAAGTTCGTAATCGACGCCGGCTTCGATCTGGCGGCGTTCCGGCAGACGCTCGCCGCCCTCGGGCCGGAACGCACCAGCGCGCTCGACGTCCGCGATCGCTACTTCCTGACGGCCGACGGCCGGGCGCGGCACTACATCCTGCGGCACCGCTTCGACCACGAGCTGCATCAGCTCACGATCAAGTCCCTCGCGTCGGACCCCGAAGTGCGCGACGAGATCAACCTGGACCTCGGCCACCACAAGGGCGATCAGGCGGCCCAGGTGGACGCGTTCATGGCGCGCATGGGCGTCGTCTGGCGCGATGAGCTGCAGAAGGCGCTCGACGTCTGGTACTTCGCCGACTGCGAGATCGTGTACTACGAGGCCACGAGCGGCGGCCGCACCGTGCGCTGTGTCGAGTTCGAGGCCGTGCGCCAGGCGTCGGTGGCCGACGCGCTGGCCGTCATCGCGCGCTACGAACAGGCCACCGGGTTCGACGCGGCAGCGCGTTCACGGCAGTCGCTCGTCGACCTGCTGTTTCCCGGCGTGCTCCCGCCCCGCGAGACGCCCTACTCCTGATGGAGCACGACGACCGGGGGGATCGCCACGGCCCGCAGCGCCGGCAGCACGGTGGCCAGGAGTCCGCTTGCGCCAAGTAGCGCCGTCGCGGCCAGATACGTGCGCACGTCCCAGGGGCTCACCGCGTACAGCCATCCCGTGAGCAGGTGCGCGACCGGTAGGGCGGCGGCGAGCCCGAGAACGAGGCCGATCCCGACGAGCCGCAGCCCCTGTCTCACGATCAGGGCGACCATCTCCCCGCTGCCGGCGCCGAGTGCGCGGCGAACCGCCAGCTCACGTGTGCGCTGCCCTACCAGGACGCCCAGCACGCTGAAGACACCGAGTGCTGCCAGCATGGACGCGCCCGCCGCGAACACCGCCGTCGCCTGCGAGCGGAGCCGTGGATACTGCAGCGTGTCGTCGAGCAGGTCGTCCATCGTCTCGAATCGCACCGGCACGGCAGGGTTGGCGCGGCGCATGAATTCACGGAGCGCCGTGGCGATCGTCGGGTCGGGCTCGGTCGTGCGGGCGAGGATCGCCAGCGAGTTGCCGACGCCCTGCGACGAGGCGGCGTAGATGACCGGCGGCGCCGGCCGGCTCGGGTCCTGCCAGCGCGAGTCGCCGACGACGCCGACGATCTCCATCCAGGGCGAGCGGGCCGAGCCGCTGCGGATCCGCTGACCGAGCGGCGAGGCTCCGCCGAAGGCCGCGCGAGCCAGGGCATCGTTGATGATGGCGACCTGTGGCCGGTCCATCGTGTCGGTGGCATCGAAGTCGCGGCCGGCCCGCAACGGAATCTCCAGCGTCCTGAAGAAGTCCGCGGTCACGGCGTGGAACTCTGCCTGCGGCCGCTCGCCTGGCGGCGCCTCCGGCCGTCCCAGCACGGCGACGTCGCGGAGAGCCCGCGGCTCACGCCCCATGCCGAGGTACGCCACGCCGGACGCCGCGCGCACGCCGGGCACGGCGCGCAGGCGCCCGAGGACCTCGTCGTAGAACGCGGTCCGGGCGCGCAGATCGGACGGCGTCCCGGTCACCGCGTATTCGCTCGTCGCCACGAGGATGCCCTCGGTCCGGAAGCCCAGATCGGTGCGCTCGAGCGCCTGCAGCGAGCGCAGCAGCAGGCCCGCGGCCGCCAGCAGGACGACCGACAGCGCCACCTCGGCGACCACGAGCACCGACCGCAGCGTCGTGCTCGCGAGCGACGCCGTGGCCGCGGAGCCGGCTTGCTTCATGGCTGCCGACAGATCGAGTCTCGACACCTGCAGCGCCGGCACGAGGCCGAAGAGCACGGTCGCGGCAGCCGAGAGCCCGAGCGCGAAGGTGACGACGGTGCCATCGATGCGCGGGTCGCCGACCTGTGGCAGGTCCACCGGGGGCCAGGCCACGATCGCCGCGACGAGCGCCGACGCCAGGAGCACGCCGACGAGTCCCGCGGCAAGCGCCAGCAGGCCGCCCTCCGTCACGAGCAGCCGTACGACGTGGCTGCGGCCGGCGCCGAGGGCGGCCCGCAGGGCGATCTCACGCGCCCGGCCCGTCGCGCGCGCCAGCTGCAGATTGGCGACGTTGGCACACGCGATCAGCCAGACGACGATCACGCTCATCATCGCCGCCCACAAGGTCGTGCTCGCCTCACCGGTCACCCGCTCGTGCAGCGGCGTGAGCGCGGCCGTCTTCAGCCCGGCCTCGGGATGCTCACGCGCCAGCGCGTCGCCGATCGTCCGCAGCTGCACCTGCGCCTGCCGGAAGGTGGTCGTCTTCGACAGCTTCCCGACGGCCTGGTAGTCGTGCGAGTTCCGGCTCGCCGGGTCGCCGGCCACACGCCACGGCGCCCAGATATCGGTGACGCCGGGATAGCGAAACCCGGGCGCTGCGACACCGACGATCTCGAGGCGGGTGGCGTAGACCGTCACCGTCTGGCCCAACGCCGCCTGGGCGCTGCCAAAGTGCGTGAGCGCCCACTGGTGGGCCACGACGGCGACGGTGGGTTCCGCATCACCGGAGGGCACGTCACGTTCCGTGAGCAGGCGCCCGGCAGCCGCCGTCTGGCCGAACACGGCGAAGAAGTCGGACGTGACGAATCGATCGTTGGCGAATACGGCCCGTCCGCCCACGAGCACGGCGTCGTCGGTGTTTCCGTACGACGCCGCCGTGATCTCGAAGACGTCACTGCGCGCCCGCCAGTCGAGAAAGTCCGGACCCGAGACGGCGGGCGTGAGTTCGCCGGTCGCGGGCCACAGCGTCTCGATGGCGACGAGCCGCGCGGCATCCGGGTACGGCAGTGGCGTGAGCAACACCGCATGGAACACGGAGAACACGGCGGTGGACGTCCCGATCGCCAGCGCCAGGATGGCGCCAGCCCCCGCGGCGAACCCCCAGTTCCGCGCCAGGCTTCGCGAGGCATGACGCAGGTCGCGCACGAGCGCGTCGAGCCAGGGCCATGTCCAGGTGTCCCGCACGGCCTCCCGCACCTGCGGCAGCCCGCCAAGCTCGCGCTGCGCCTGCTGCCGTGCCTCCGCGGCGGTCAGGCCCTCGGCGAGCAGGGCGTCGATGCGGCGATCGAGGTGATCGTGGAGTTCGCGGTCCAGCTCATGTTCCAGCCGCGCACGGCGCCACGGCAGGATGTTCAGCACCCGTCGCACGACTCACGCCCCTTCGTTGAAGATGAGCCGCACCGCCGTCGTGATCCGGTCCCAGTCGGCCTTCTCCCGCTCCAGCTGGCGCCGGCCGGCCGGCGTGAGGGCGTAGAACTTGGCTTCGCGTCCGGTATCCGACGGCCGCCACTCCGCCTTGAGCCACCGCTTCTGCTCGAGTCGATGCAGCGCGGGGTAGAGGGACCCCTGGTTGATGTGCACGGCACCTCGCGAGACCTCCTCGAGGCGTTGCGCGATGGCGTAGCCGTGCGCCGCGTCGCGCGACAGCGTCTGCAGGATCAGCATGTCGAGGGTGCCCTGGGGCATGGGGAAGCGGGCGGACGTCATCAATGCATCATCCTTCGTTGCATCAACCTTCTACATATACGGTACGCGCCGCCGCGTCCCCCGTCAAGCCCCCTCGAGGCCCGCTAGCGGATTTCGTGGCCGCGTGACGTCATCCGGCCTCGGTGGTGGCGCAGCAGTCAATGCGGCTCGCCGGCGCCGCCGCGCGCGCCTTGACCATCAGCGCACGCTGGACGTGGCCGCCGCGTCGAGCAGCACGATCTCCCGGCCATCGAGGCGCAGGTCGACCGGACCCGGCGAGCGGTCCTTCACGGCCTTGGCCAGCGTGGCGCCCTCGCCGGCGGTCGGATCGAGCAGGTAGATGTCGTTCTTGTCGTCGCGCGTGACGGGGACGAAGGACACGCGGGCGATCTTCCGGCCCTTGATCACCGTGCGGATCACCAGGCCGTCGGTGGAGTGCTCGTAGCCGGGCTGATCGAAGGTGGAGTGGCCGATGGCGTAGAGGATCGGCTTGCCCTTATAGACCTCGACGCCCTGGATCGTGTGCGTGCCGTGCCCGAACACCAGATCGGCGCCAGCATCGAGGGCCATGTGCGCGAAGGTCTGCTGGTAGGGCTCGTTGCGGGTGCGATCCTTCGAGGCGAAGGTGCCCTGCTTGCCGTCGAACTGCACCGGCGTCGAGCCGTCCCGGTTGTGGTGCGACACCACGACGATGTCGACCTTGGGCCGCAGGGCGGCGACGTCGGCCTTGACCCGCGCCAGGTCGCCGGCGTCGATGGTGACGCCGTCACGCGACGACAGCCGGGCCACGCCCGGCTCGGTGGCGGTGGCGATCATGTCGGCGTCGCGGTACCACCGCGCGGTGTACTGCAGGAAGCCGATCTTCACGCCCTTCCGCTCGACGATGACCGGCACGTGCGCCTCGTCGACGTTCTTCCCGGCGCCCACGTGGGCGATGCCGTGGGCGTCGAGCACGGCCAGGCTCTTCAGGATGTTCTGCCGGCCCGACGCGACGTTGTTGGCCACGCCGACCACGGCGATGTTGTTGAGCTTGAGGGCCTTGGCGCCGCCTGGCCCGGGGTGCGTCCACTCCGGCTTGTCCGGGATGTCGATCTTGGTGCCGACCGACGGGACGAGGAGGCCTTCGAGGTTGGCGTACACCAAATCCGCGCGCGTGAGCGTGTCGCGCATGCGGTGGAAGGCGGTGGTCGGGTCGGCCCGGCGCGAGTGCACCTGCACGTCGCCGATGATGAGCAGCTCGACGGCGTCGGCGCCGAAGCTGCCGCTCCACTTCCAGGCAGCATCGGCGCGCAGGGCGGCCACGGCGCAGAGGGCGACGAGCACGAGGGCGAGCGTCCGGCGGACGAGCGGCATGTGGGCCTCCTGGGGAATCCGGCGGATGGTAGCAGAAAGCCGGGCGCGCGACGCTCCGGCCAGGCGCTGGCTTGAGGTCGCGGTGGACCAGGCCCTTGTCGTGCGCCGCGGCGAGCCCGCGGGCGATGAGGCGGGCCACGTCGATCGCCTTGCGTACGGACAGGGCGCCGGCGCGCAGCCGCTCGCCCAGCGTCTCGCCGGTGATGCGGGACGACGCCTACTCAGCCGCAGGCGCTCCTTGGCGAACTCGACGATGGAGGTTCTTGTCGATTGTCGGGATGACGAGCCGGACGCCGCGAGAGCGCGCCGGCCCTCAGACCAGGCGCGCGGCGACAATCAAGGACAGGCCGACCACGAAGGCCACGAACATCAGCGTCAGCAGGCGCCCCGTCCCGGCAGGCGCACCCTTGAACTCCTTCCACACGAACACGCCCCACAGCGCCGCCACCAGCGTGGCGCCTTGGCCGAGTCCGTAGGAAATGGCGAAACCGGCGGCCCCGGCGGCGATGATGCTGAGCGACATGCCGAGGTTCCAGATCGCACCGCCGAGGATGCCAATGAGGTGCAGCTGCGGCGTGCCCTTCGAAAAGTAGTCGCCGAACGGCACGGGCTCGCCGACGAACGGCCGCAGCATCACGAGCGAGTTCCACACGAAGTTCGAGGCCAGCAAGCCCGCCGAGAACAGGACGATGGCGGTGTAGGGGCCGAGCTTGCCTGCTTCGAGGTTGATGAAGTCGGCCGACATCGACGCGGCGACGAAGCGATAGAAGAAGCCCATCAGAAAGCCGGCCACGACCGAGAGCGCGATCCCCTTGCCCATCGTGCGCTGTCCTTGCGCGGGCAATCGGCTGTAGGCGAGCGCCGACAGCAGGATCGCGGCGACCACGCACCCGACGCCGACGAACAGCAGCGTGGCGTTGCCCACGGGGCTCGCCAGGTAGTTGGTAATGACACCCAGGACCAGCGCCAGTCCGACGCCGATCGGGAACGCCACGGCCATGCCGGCGATGTCGATGGCCGCCACGAGCAGGATGTTCGACAGGTTGAAGACCGCGCCGCCGAGGAACGCCGATCGCAGGTTCGCGCCGTCCGCCTGAGCCAGATCCGCCAGGAAACTTCGCCCGGCCGTGCCCGTGCTGCCGAGCGTGAAGGCCAGGGCCAGCGCGAAGAGCAGCACGCCGATGGCGTAGTCCCAGTAGAACAGCTCGAACCGCCACGCCTTGCTCGCGAGCTTCTGCGTGTTGGCCCACGAGCCCCAGCAGATCATGGTGACGACGCACAGCGCCACCGCGACGGCGTACGATTCGACAACGGTCATGTGTCGCTCCTCCGAAGGGCTGCCCGGTGCGCGCGATGAGCGCTACCGCCGTGGGCGCGCTGGCGCGGTCACACGCTCGATGTAGAGACGGATGAACCGATCCCAGTCGAGATCGGTCTGCACCTGCATCTTCCGCGCGCCTTCGCCGCCAGGCCAGATCTCGGGTCCGCCGACCGAGACACCGTAGTTGGCGCCCGGGTTGGCATCGACGTCGACGAAGTAATCCACCGTCTTGACGAGCGACGGGGCCACCAGGGACACCGCCGCCACCTGGTCGTACATCAGCATGACGGTCTCGGGACGCTTGGCGAAGCGCGGCCCCAGGTGCTCTCGGATCAAGCGCGTGATGGGCGTGTCGGCCACGACGATCCGGTCGTACCACTCCTTCGTGAAGCGCGCCTTGCGCGACACGTTGAGCGGCGAGAGCAGAATCGGGATGCCCGACCGGAGCACGATCTGTGCGGCCTCCGGGTCGACGTAGAAGTTGAACTCGGCGTTCGGCGTGTGATTGCCGGCGCCGTCGGGCAGCGCCGCGACGGCCCCGCCCATGATCACCAGCTGCTTCACGTTGGCGGCGAAGCCGGTATCCATCCGCATCGCCATGGCGATGTTGGTGAGCGGGCCGAGGGCCAGAATCGTCACCTGCTTCGGATGCGCGCGCACGGTCTGCACGAGGTAGTCGACGGCGCCCTGCCGCTCGGCGGCCTTCTTGGCGGCGAAGCCGCCCGGTGGTGCCGGCGCTGGTGGATTCGAGAACCAGCCGCCGTGCACCTTCGTGTCCCAGGCGGTGCCGACGTGGAGCAGCGGCGCGGCGGCCCCCTCGTACACGGGGATGTCGGCGCGCCCCGTCACCTCGAGCAGCTTCAGCACGTCGGCGGTGCCGACGTTGAGACTGCGGTTCCCGGCCACGGTCGTGATGCCGAGCACGTCGAGCTCAGGCGAGTTGAGCACGAAGAACAGCGCCATCGAGTCGTCTTGCGGCGGGAACGCGAAGTCGGTGTCGAAGATGATCTTCTGGGCCGGCTGAGCCGCCGCGGGGGCGGCGGCCAGCACGAAACAGAGAAGCGCGACGCCAAGGCTCGTCTGACGCCGGCGTCCGGTAGGCATGGGACAGCGCATGGCCACTAGAACACGTACTTCAGCGCCAGCTGAATCTGCCGCGACGACTTGACCGTCGAGGTGATCTGGCCGAAGAGCGGCGAGCCGACGGTGGTGTTCGGCACGGCGAACTGCGCGTTGTTGAACACGTTGAAGATCTCCGCGCGGAACTGGAACTTCGCGATGCGCTTGGCCAGCGCCATGTCGGCGTTCCACCGTCCCGGCCCGAAGAGCGTGGTACGAGCGGCGTTGCCGAGCAGGCCGACGGCGGGGGCCGTGAAGCAGCTCGTGTCGAACCAGCGCCGCACCGTCGGGTCGTCGAGCTGGCCGTCGCAGACGCGGTCGGGCCGGTTGCCGAACGCAGTGCCGGACTGGTTGTTCGCCATGGACATGCCGAGCGGGTAGCCACTCTGGGCGATGAAGATGGTGTTGATGCTCCAGTCGCCGAAGAGGGCCTGCGGAAAGCCCTGCAGGTTGCTGAAGAAGCGGCGGCCGTTGCCGAACGGCACCTGATACAGCGCACTGAGCGAGAAGTTGTGACGCAGGTCGGTGTTCGCCGACCCGACATCCATCCGGTCGTCGGCGACGACGGGGAAGTAGACGATGCCGGGGTCGCCGCCGAAGCCCGAGACGCCGTTGGTCAGCGCCTTGGCGTAGGTGTACGCCGCCAGCACGTAGCTGCCGCCCACGGCCCGCCGCTCCAGGCGCGCCTGCAGCGAGTTGTACTTCATCCACCCGCGGCTGAGGGCGGCGTTCACGTTCACGAGGTTCGGATACGGACGCCGCGCCGCCGGATTGAACCCCGGTCCAGGCGTCGCGGTGTTGAGGTTGCGGCTCTTGTCGAACAGCCGGTCGGCGTAGCTACCGGCGTAGGCGAGGCTGGCGACAGCGCTCCACGGCAGCTGCCGCTCCACATTGACGCTCCACTGCTGCACGCGCCCCTGTTTCATGTTCGGGTCGATGGTGGTCCAGTCACCGCGATGGGTGGCCGGATCGATGGGCTGGTTGTTCACGGGGAACCCGGTGGCCAGGGTCCGCACCGGCGTGATGTTGTCGCTCACGAACGAGTAGGCGTTGGCGTATGGCGGGTTCTGGTACGGCCCGGTCGCCCCGCCGATGGCCGACACGTCGTGATAGATGCCGTAGCCGGCGCGAACGACGGTGTTCGACGCGCCGGGGCTCCATGCGATGCCGATCCGCGGCTGGATGTTGCTCCAGTCGGTCTTCACGCCCACCGTGTCGCCGACGAAGATCTGGCCGGTGTAGAAGTCGAAATTGGCGAAGCGATCCTTGGCCTCCGACTGCGGCGTCGTCACCATGTAGGCCAGACCGAGCGTCATCGTCAACTCGTCGCTCAGGCGCCAGGTGTCGTCCACGAACGCCCGATACTCCTTCCAGCGACGCCCCTTCACCGAGCCGTTCAGCTGATCATTGCGCCCGCCCGAGGCCGGCAGACCGAGCAACAGGCTCGCGATCGAACTGCCCGTGGCGCCATTGAGCGCACCCGCGGCGTTGAAGCCGGAGGTGAAGAACGGCGTGAAGGCGAACTGGCCGGCCAGCGCCGTGTCGCCGAGCAGGTTCAACTGCATGGCCCGGAAAGTGCCACCGGTGTTGATCGTGTGGTTGCCGCGCACCATCGTGAAGGCGTTGGTGTAGTGGTAGACGTTCGTACCGCCGATGAACGGCGAGAACCCGCGATCGCCGACACCGGCGAAGTTCTGGAAGGTCATGCGGGTGAGGGACGACGTCTCTTCCGTGCCCAGGTTGGCGCCGGGGATGCCCAGCTCCTGCGACTTGTTCGACCCGTAGCCGAACGACGTGATGGTGTTGTAGACGCGGTTGTACCCGGCGGTGAACTGGTTGACCGCGCCGCCCTTGAAGACGTGCGTGTGCGAGAGAGCGACGTTGGTGGCGGAGGTGTCGAACGTCTGGTTGCTGGCGAAGGCGCCGGGCGCCCCGAAGTCAGGCAGACCCGTCGGCAGGTACTGATCGGCCAGCTCGGCACTGTAGCGCGCGAAGATCCGGTCGTTGTTGGTGAAGTTGTGGTCGATGCGAAGGTCGCCCTGGTAGTCGTTCAGGGTCTTCACGGGATTGGCCAGGAAGTTCCCGCCGAGACGGTCGGTGAAGGTCGGCAACGGCAGCAGCTCGACGAGCGCGCGGCCGATGGGACTGATGCGGTCGGCCGGGATGCGATTGCCTGGAAACGGGTCGCGGATGAGCAGCCCGGTGGCCGGGTCGGTGCGCGT
The DNA here is from genome assembly GCA_022842985.1 of Acidobacteriota bacterium. Taxonomy (GTDB): domain Bacteria; phylum Acidobacteriota; class Vicinamibacteria; order Vicinamibacterales; family UBA2999; genus CADEFD01. Next base: position 26,538 of record JALHON010000007.1, read on the forward strand.
CGTCGACGGGTCGTAGATGATGGGCGCTGCCGCTCCGGGAAACGACTCGGTGAAGATGCCCTGCCGCATCAGTGCCGTCGGCACCGTGAGCACGGTGGTCAGGCCTTCCTCGATGTTGTTGCCCTGGAAACCGACGAAGAAGAACGTCCTGTCACGTCGGACCGGGCCGCCGAGCGAGCCGCCGTAGGTGTTCTGGTTCCAGGGCCGCTTCGCCGCGCCGTCGAAGAAGTTCCGGGCGTCGAGGGCGTCGTTGCGGAAGAACTCGAAGGCCGAACCTTTGAAGGTATTCTCCCCCGACTTGCTGCTGACGAGCACCGTCGTGCCCCCGCGGCTGCCGTACTGCGCCTGGTAGTTGTGCGTCAGCACCTTGAACTCGCGAATCGAGTCGACGTTGGGCAGGATGCCGACGCCCCCGGCGGTGAGTTCGTTGTCGTCGACGCCGTCGTAGAGCCAGTCGTTCGCGTTCTCGCGCATGCCCTGCGCCGACACCGACATGCTGCCGCGGTACGACACCTCGCTCGTCGGCCCCTGGGCCAGGAAGCTGCCGGCGCGTCCGGTCACGGTGCCAGGGCCGAGGAGCGCCAGCTGGACGAAGTTGCGACCGTTGAGCGGCAACTCGGCGACCTGCTCGGAGTTGATCAGCTGGCCCAGGCTGGCGTCGTTGCGCTGCAACTGCACGACGGCGGCCTGGCCGGTGACCGTGACCGCGTCAGTGAGGCCGGCCAACGGCAGCGTGAACTCGATCGTCAGCGACGCCTGGACCTCGAGCTGGACGCCGGCGCGCTCCTGCGTCTGGAAGCCGGCCATCGCCGCGCTGACGGTGTAGCGCCCGATCGGCAGCAGCGGCAGCGAGAAGCGCCCGGCCTCGTCGCTCACGACCTCGCGGACGGCGCTCGTGCCTTCATTCTTCGCGGTGACCACCGCGCCCGGCAGGCTGGCCTTCGAACCATCGAGCACCGTGCCGGTGATCGTGCCGGTGGACTGCGCTTCCGCGACTGCTGGCAGCGTCATCGCCGCGGTCAGCAGCGTCGCCATCCACAACCAGGGCTGTCTCATCTCACACCCGCCTTGTGATGATTGGTTGGGCCGCGCCATCCGCGCCCGGCCTGGGACGCGGTCGTCCACGCCGGCGCGTGCGGTCGCGATCACCTGTCCGTGACCCCCAGCCGGTGGCGCGCGGCCCCCGGGATCCTGATAACGTTTTCATGGCCGGAGCCAGTGATTTGTCGTTGATTTATCGGCTGACACCCATATCATTCGCGCTGGGCTGAAAACGTTCGGCAGACTTAACCATGCGAATTGCGGTGTGTCAAGCGTGTTTGGGAGGGCGGGCGGCGTGGGGCGCGCAGGAGGCGGTCCGGTGAAGAAGTCGCAAGCGGCGGCCGGTCGTGCCGCCGCCGAACCGCAGGGCGCCACCATCAGGGGCGTCGCCGAGCGGGCCGGCGTTTCGATCGCCACGGTCTCGCGCGTGTTCGGCGACCACACGGCCGTGAGCGGCGAACTGCGCCTGCGGGTCGAGGAGGCCGCGCGCGCCCTCAACTACCGGCCGAGTCGCGCCGCGCGCGCCCTGCGCGTCGGCACGAGCCAGGCGGTCGGCGTCGTGATCCCTGACCTCGAGAACCCGTTCTTCACCGCGGTGGTACGGGGGATCGAGGGCGTGCTGCAGGCGGCCGGCTACACGCTGCTCCTGGCCAATTCCGACGAGGACGTGGCCAGGGAGCGCCGCATCCTCGAAACGCTGCGGGCCGACGGCGTGGCCGGCATCATCTTCGTGCCCATCAACGGCGCACGCGAGGCCTACCGTGACGTCCTCGCGCCGCCGCTGCAGGTGGTCGCCGTCGATCGGTCGGCGGTCAGCCTTCGCACCGACCTCGTGACGGTCGACAATGTCGACGGCACGCGGCGAGGGGTGGCGCACCTGCTCGCCCTGGGCCATCGCGACGTCGCCCTTCTCGGCGGGCCGTCACGGCACAGCACGGCCAAGGAACGGGAACGGGGCTACTGCGAGGCGCTGCGGGCGGCGGGCCGCCCGATCCGGCCGGAACTCGTCTACCACGGTGACTTCCGCGAAAGCGGAGGCTATGAGGGGATGAAGGCGCTCCTGGCCCTGCCGCGGCGCCCCGGGGCCGTCTTCGTCGCCAACAACCTGATGACACTGGGCGCCTTCAGGGCGCTCCATGAAGCTGGCGTGCGCGTGCCCGACGAACTCGCGCTCGTCGGTTTTGACGACATGCCGTGGGCGACGTCGCTCAATCCGCCGCTCACGGCCATCGGCCAGCCTTCGCAGGAGATCGGCTCGTCGGCCGCCGACCTGCTGCTCGACAGGATCGCGCGTCCCGACCGCGCGGTTCGCCACCTGATTCTCGCCACGAACCTGATCGAGCGGGCCTCGTGTGGGGCATCGGCTCGACCGGCTCGAACAGCAACCGGCGCGGCGGCACGCCCGGCGAGACGATGAGGTTCGACATGCCGGATACCGTTCGCCGTCTCACATCCCAGCTTCGTCGGCCCGCGCGCCAGCAGGCGCGTCACGGCCATGGAGGTCCCGGCATGACGCCATCCGTTCGACGCCGACTCACGGCGGCCACCGTTCTGGCCATCGCGCTCGCGACGTATCCGTCGCCCGCTTCCGCGCAGGAACGGGTCATCATCGACGCCGACATGGGGGTGCTCAACGACGACGCCGTGGCGCTCTTCATGCTGGTGAACTCGCCCGCCGTCGAGGTGCTCGGCGTGACGATCGTGCCAGGCAACTCGTGGGCCGAGCACTGCACGGCCGCCGCGCTCCGCCAGCTCGAACTGATCGGACGCACCGACATCCCCGTGTTCATGGGCGTGCGCGAGCCGTTGATGGGCTCCCGGCAGCCGTGGCTCGAGGCCGAAGAACGACTCTGGGGGCGGACGGAGGTGCTCGGCGCCTACGGGCGCCCGCGCGCGTCCTCGTATCTGGCACTCGACCGCGAGCCCGTCATCGGGTATCCCACCACGAAGCCTTCCGACGAGAACGCGGTCGATTTCCTCGTGCGGACGATCAAGGCGTATCCGAACCAGGTGACGCTGTTCGTCATCGGACCGGCGACCAACGTGGCGCTCGCGGTGCGGAAGAACCCCGAGATCGTGCCGCTCGTCAAGCGTGTCTACTACATGGGCGGGGCGGTCGACATTCCCGGCAACTCGACGCCGGCGGCCGAGTTCAACTGGTGGTTCGACCCGGAGGCCGCGCGCATCGCCCTGCGTGCGCCGTTCCGTGAGCAGATCGTCGTGCCGACCGACATCGCCGAGCGCGTGTTCTACACGAAGGCCGAGTACGACCGCATCGTCTCGGCGCCAGAGACGCCGATCACGAAGCTCTTCAAGCAGGTGCATGGCCCGCGCTTCGAACGAGACGCGGCCGCGCGATCGTTCATCTGGGACGCCCTGGCCACGGCCATTTTCCTGCAACCCACGCTGGCCACCCGCCTGGTCGATCGCTTCCTCGACGTGGACGTCACCTATGGCCCGAACTACGGCCGCTCCATCGGGTACCACGAGTCGCGGCGCCGCTCGTTCGCCACGCCGGCCGACTTCCCGGCCGGCACGCAGAAGGTCAAGGTCCTGATGGACGTCGACCAGCCGAAGTTCTGGAACCTGTACATCGACTTGATGACGCGCCCCGGTCGCGGGGCGAAACGCTGAACGGAGACGACATGCGCACCATCCTTCGTCACCTCGCCGTCGCGGCGGTCGGCCTCGCCCTCGCCGGCCCCCTGGCCGACGCCCAGGCGCAGACCGCCACATCCAAGAAGCGCGTGTTCATCGACCAGGACGGCGCCGCGCTCGGCACCGACATGATCTCGACGCTGGCGATGCTGCAGTCGCCCGACGTCGAGGTTCTCGGGATCACCGTCACCGCCGGAGACGCGTGGGTGAAGGCGGGCACGGCCCACATGCTGCGGATGCTGGAGCTGACCGGGCACGGCCACGTGCCGGTGGCGGCCGGCGCGGCGTTTCCGCTCATCAACTCCCGCGAGAAAGCGGCCGCGTGGGAGGCGCAGTACGGGGAGTTCTCTTACAAGGGCGCGTGGAACCCCGGGCGGTACCACGAGCCGGATGTCGTGCCCACGCCGCCGACTGGCGCCACGACGCTCAAGCCGATCGACCTGCACGGCGCGCTGTTCATGATCCAGCAGATCCGCAAGTACCCAGGCGAAGTCACGCTGTGGGTCGGCGGGCCGTTCACGACCGTGGCGCTGGCGCTCGGCCTCGACCCTGAGATCGCGACGCTGGCCAAGGAACTGGTGCTGATGGGGGCCGGCTTCAACGTCGGCGCGGGCGGCAACCACCGCATCAACGGCCGTCGTGAGTTCAACTGGTGGTGGGATCCGGAGGCCACGCGCATCGCAATGAGCGCGCCATGGAAGCGGATCGTCATCACACCGGTCGATATCTCGGTCAAGACCTCGCTCAACGACGATCTCAAGCGGCGGCTGGCCGCGTCGAACGCCAGGGCCGCGCAGTTCATCACGAAGTTCCACCCCGTCGGGCAGAGCGGCGGCGGCGGCTTCATGTGGGACGAGATCTCGGTGCTGGCGTTCCTCGATCCGAGCGTCATCACCCAGCAGCAACAGCTGTACGTGAACATCGACATCGACCACGGGCCGGGCTACGGGCAGACCATCTTCGTCGAGGACGTCGTGCCCGGGCCGACGCCGCGGCCACGAACCATGCCCTCGTGGTGGCGCGTCGCCACCGTGCAATGGGATCTCGACCTCAAGAAGTTCTACGACCAGTTCTTCCAACTGATGACCCGCTGAGCGGCGGCTGACACAGAGGCTACATGAGCAGACAATCCCGGATCGCCGTTGTCGGCAGCGCCAACGTCGACCTGACCACCTTCTCGGACCGCTTTCCCAAAGCGGGAGAGACGATCTTCGGCCAGCACTTCGATCTGGGTTGGGGCGGCAAGGGTGCCAACCAGGCCGTCGCGGCTCGTCTCTGCGGCGCCGACGTGGCGATGGTCGCCAGAGTGGGCGACGATCTCTTCGGGCCGGCGACGATCACCAACTTCCAGGCGCAGGGCATCGACGCCTCGCACGTACGCATCGTGCCCGGCACGTCGAGCGGTGTCGCGCCGATCTTCGTCGAGTCGAACGGCCAGAACCGAATCATCGTCGTGAAGGGCGCGAACGACCGCCTGCTGCCCGCCGACGTCGACGCCGCCGCGGAGGTGCTCGCCGCCGCCGACTGCATCGTGCTGCAGTTCGAGATTCCGCTCGAGACCGTGTTCCACACCGTGCGGTTCGCCCGCGAACGCGGCATCCGCTGCATCGTGAACCCGGCGCCGGCCCAGCCCGTCGATCTCGGCGCCCTGGCCGGTGTCGACTACTTCGTGCCGAACGAGTCCGAGGCCGAGACCATCACGGGGATGCCGGTGCGGTCCGTGGGCGACGCCGAAGCCTGCGCGAAGCACCTCGTGGCGAAGGGCCTGACGCGCGTCATCATCACGCTGGGCGACAAGGGCGCCCTGCTCGCGAGCGCCGACGGCGTGACCCACGTGCCGCCGTATCCCGTCGCCACCAAGGACACGACCGGTGCTGGCGACGCCTTCGTGGGCAGCTTCGCCGTGTTCCTCGGCGAGGGGCTGGCCGAGCGCGACGCCATCGCCCGCGCCAACCTCTACGCGGCACTCTCGACCACCGGCATCGGCACGCAGAAGTCGTTCGTGACGCGAGCGCGCTTCGACGACGAGTGGAAGGCTCGCCTGGGCGCGGCTGGACAGGCGTAGCGTCGCGCGTCTTCGGGGAGCCGTCCTCGGCGGGCCGCTCGACCATCACCCTCCAGTTCGCCTGCGAGGGCGGTGGCGTGGGCAAGGCCGCCATCGTCACGCTGACCGTGAGACCTTCGCCGTGGGCGGCGAATACACCTCGACACCGGTCGGTCGGTACACCGCGCCGTTCCGGTTCCCAGGGACCCTCGAGCGGGTGGAGCTGCGGTCCGAGCCGGCCGCCACTGCCGTGCGACCGTAGGACGGCGTCGCGGCCCGTCGCCCCTGCGCCCGCCTACGGCGGCGTCGACGTGCCAGACCGCGTCAGGAAGCGCTCGATGGCGTCGGGGTTGAAGCGGGCCACACTGAACGGGTGCGGGAGCGCTGTCTCGAAGGTCGTCGCTTTGAGCGCGCCCTGGCCGTTGGCGAGGATGAGCAGCGTGGGCGGCAGTCCGCGCGCGGTCGCGAACGTGCTGGTCTCGAAGCCGTACTGGCGATCGCGATAGGTCACGCGCGGCCATTCGCTGCCCGCCCCGACCACCGCCACGGCCCGGACGAAGTAGTCGCGCTCGGTCGCCGCCTGCTGCAGCACGCCACCCACGGGGTAGCGATAGTGGAACGCGGCGTCGTCGGCACCGGCGGCGCGATAGATCCTGCCCGTGGACGTGAGGGCGGCGGCACCGATCTGCCCCTCGGGTGGGGAAAAGAGCGTCACGCCGCCGCTTCGGGCCGCCGAGGCCGCCGCGAGCAGCCGATCGAGCTCGTCACGCGGCAGGCCGACGGAGGCAGGGGTGGCGTCGGCGAATCGCTCCTCGTCCAAGAGGCCGTCGGTGAGCTTCCGGATGTGGATCGTGTGGTCGGTGGCGCGGCCGCAGACCAGCATCAGCGCCTCGTACTCCGTCGTGGCGCGCAGGTAGTCGCGGCAGTCGCCACACCCGCGGCTGTCGCCACAGCTCTGCGCGTAGAAGGCGATGAACGGCACGCGCCTGGCCGCGTCGGCGCCGAAGCGCGCGATCACGTGGTTCATGACCGAAACCTCGCCGTGGACGGCCTGGGGCCAGGGGTACTCGGTGTTTCCACCCACCACCACGTGCTCGTCGCCGCCGGCGCTGACGACCGTGGCCGCGCGCACGTGGAACTGGGAGATCGACGGGTCGGTGCCGGCATGTTCGGCTGCGTCGAGTGCCCGGCCGATGCGGGCGACGAGCGCGGCATCCGTGGTCTTGATCGGCGAGTCGGCCGCAAGACTCCACGTCGGCGCCTGCGGCGCCGGTTGACAGCCCGCCGCCACGAGGCCGACGACGATGGCGCACGTGACGGTCAGGCGGCCCGACATCAGTTGAAGCCCTTCGCCACCGCGGCTTCGATCCGGCGGCCGATCTCGCGCATCTTGGCGGTGACCTCTCGCACGTCGACGGTCACGAGCTTCCGGTCCTCCATGACCACCCGGCCGTGGACGATCGTGGTCTCGACGTCCTTTGGGCTCGCGGCATACACGAGCGCCGAGTACACGTCGTAGCGCGGCACCATGGCGGTGGCGTCGCCGTCGAGCACGATCAGATCCGCGCGCTTCCCGACCTCGAGCGAGCCGATGCGGTCCTCCATGTGAAGGGCGCGCGCGCCGCCACGGGTCGCCATCTCGACGACATCGACGGCCGGCATCACGTTCCGATTTCGGGCGTTCAGCTTGTGGATCTTCGCGACGTAGCCCAGTTGGCCCACGATGTCGAGCGTGTTGCCGCTCATGGCCCCATCAGTACCCAGGCCGAGCCGCAGCCCCTGCTTGAACATGTCGAGGGCCGGCGACACGCCCTTGGCGGACTTGCTGTTGGCGACCACCGCATGGGCGACGCCGACGTCGCGCCGCTTCAGGATCTGGATATCGGAGTCGTTGACGAAGATGCAATGGGCCGCGAGCACCCGCCGGTTGAGGAAGCCGATCGACTCGAGGTATTCGACCGGCGTCTGGTTGCGCTCCTTGCGGAAGCGCTCCATCTCATCGGCCATCTCGGCCACGTGCATCAGCACCGGGAGGTCGAGCGTCTCGGCCTCGGCGGCCACCTGGCGCAAGTGCGCTTCGTCGAGCGAATAGGGCGCGTGCGGCGCCAGGGCCGGCGTGATGAGCGCGTGGTTGCGGTAGCGGGCGGCGAACGTCCTGCCGTAGGCGAGGCCGCCGTAGGGCTCCGGGGCATCGGGCGCCGGGAAGTCGAGGATCGTCTCGCCAAGCACCCCGCGGAGGCCGATCTTCTCGGCGGCTCTGGCGACTTCGTCTTCGAAGTAGTACATGTCGACGAACGTCGTCACGCCGCCCTCGACCATCTCGACCATGCCGTGCAGCCCGCCCCAATAGACGAGCTCGCGGTCGATGAGGGCCTTTTCGAGCGGGAAGATCAGCTTGCGGAGGCGATCGGGCTCGTCGTCACCCAGGCCACGAAAGACGGTCATCGAGGCGTGCGTGTGCGTGTTGATGAGACCTGGCATCACGATGCCGCCGCCCGCGTCGATGGTCTTCGTCGCGGCGAACCCATCCGCGACCGACGCGGGTCCCACGGCCACGATATCGGAGCCACGGACGACCACGACGCCGCCGTCGATGACGTCTCGGCGTTCGTTCATCGTCACGACCAGGGCGTTGGTGACAATCAGGTCGGCGCTGGCCACGTCGGCACGGCCCGACGGTCCACAGCCGAGGGCCGAGAGGCAGGCGGCCAGGAGCGCACTCGCAAGCAGGACGGCACGAGGGGCGGACAGGGTCGTCACAGTGCCGGTCATCCTACTGCATCGGCCACGTGTGCGGACGCCGAGGCCGTGGGTGAGGAGCAGGAGCGTTCCACACTTCGTCCTCGGTCGCGAACGATGACAGCGCGTCGACCAGGATATGGCCCTGCGAGGTCGGCGCATCGGGCGCGCCATCGGCCGGTACCACACGCGTGGCGCCGCGGGCGCCGAGGCCGGCCACGCGCAACGGCTGGTTCTCGCAGTGATGCGAACCCGTTCATGGTTGGGCTGGACATCAGTGCGCGGCATCAACTGCTGCGGACGTCCGCGCGTGGTAACGTCCGCCGCATGCCGCTTCCGCCCCTGTCACGCCGCGACTTCCTCGTGACCACCGCCGGTCTCACGGCCGCGTCCGGCATCGTGCACGGCCAGGGCGCCACGGGACGCGCAATGACGCCGGCGCGTTCGCCCGTGCCCGTCGACGACCGCGCCGTACTCGATCTCGTGGCGGCGCTCGCGCGCATGCCGAGCTTCACGACCGAAGAGCGCCAGGTCGCCGAGTTCCTGCACGCGCTGTTCCTGCGCGAAGGGCTGCAGGCCGAGTTCATGGAGGTCGATCCGGGCCGCGTGCAGGTCATCGGCCGGCTGCGCGGCAGCGGCGGCGGCCGTTCCCTGATGCTCAACGGGCACATGGACATCGACCCGCTGCCCTCGGGCATGACGCGCGATCCGTGGACGCCCACGATCGAAGGCGATCGCTACTACGGCGCCGGCATCGGCAACATGAAGGGTGGCCTCGCGGCCATGGTCGCCGCCACCCTCGCGGCGAAGCGGGCCGGTGTCTCACGCCGCGGCGACGTGGTCGTCGCGTGCGTGGTCGGCGAGCTGCAGGGCGGCATCGGCACCGCGCGGCTCGTGCGCTCGGGCCTGCGCACCGACGCCGCGATCGTCGGCGAGCCGCACGGCGCGATGAACGTCCTGATCAAACACGCCGGCGTGCTGCAGTTCGCCGTTCACGTGCTCGGCAAGACCGCGCACATCTCGCGCAAGGACGAGGGCGAACACGCCATCCTGCGCGCCGGCGAGGCCGTGGTGGCGCTCGAGCGCATGACGCTCGACGGCCCGGCCGATCCCGACCTGCCGGGCCTGCCGCGTCTCAACGTGGGCAGCATCATCGGCGGCCGCGGCCGCGACGTGGAACTGCGCGGCCCCAACTGGGTGCCCGACTTCGCGACGCTCTACGTCGACGTGCGCTTCACCCAGGGCATGACGCCCGACAGCATCCTGGCGCAGGTGCGCCAGACACTCGGGCGGATCCCCGGTCTGCGCTTCGAGATCGAATATCCGATGGAGGCGAAGCGACGCATCTTCCGCGAGGTGATGCTGCCGTTCTCGATCCCGCGCGAAGCGCCGTTCGTGCGCGAGGTGGCGGCGTCGGTCACGGAGGTGTCGGGCGTGGCGCCGCACGTCGGCGTCGTGCTGCCCAACGGCTACTCGGGGAACGACACGTCGCACCTTGCGGCCGCCGGCATCCCGTGCGTGCTCTACGGCCCGTCGGGCGACATGGACGGCGCCGACCGCTGGACGTCGGTGTCACAGATCCTGACGTGCACCCGCGCCTACGCCGACATGATCCGCCGCGTCTGCGGCTGAGCGCGGGCGCGCCGCTGCTGCGCCACGCTGCAGGCGAAGACCGGAGCCTTCGCCTGCAGCACGAGGGGCCTACGCGCCTACTGGGGCGGTGGGGGCAACGGCCGCGCCGGGGCGGCCGGGACGACGGGCAGCGGCACCGGCGGGCTCGTGGCCCCGGCATCTGCACCCGCGACCGGACGAGGCGCACTGGCGGTGGCGCCGACGTCATTCGTGAGCAGCATCGGCGCCTTGCCATCGGTGACGATCACCTTCGCGTTGCTGCTGCGAGCGAGTTCGCGAAACGCCTCGATCGACTGATACGAGATGATCGCCGGCGTCAGCCCCTGGGCGATGATGGCCCAGGAGTCGCGAATGCCCTGCGCTTCGATGGTGCGCCGCTCGGCCTCCTGCTTCTCGCGGTCGAGCACGAACCGCATCTGTTCGGCTCGCTGCTCGGCTTCCAGCTTCTCTTCGATCGCCCGCGCCAGGTCGCTCGGCAGGCGGATGCTCTTGAGCAGGACGTTCTCCACCACGAACCCGCGCGGCTCGAGCGTCTCCATCATGCGTGCCTTGATGGCCTGTTCGATCCCGGTACGCGTGCCGCTGTGCATGTCCTTCGCCATGTAGCGCGCCGACACATCGGCGGCGGCGGACCGGAACACCGGGATGATCACGTCTTCCTCGAACCGGATACCGCTGGTCTCGAGGATCTGGCGGACGGCCTCCGGTTTGGCCCGATAGAGAATCGAGACCTCGGCGGCGACGTTCAGCCCCTCCTTCGACGGCATGTCGAGCATCACCTCGCGGTTGACGACGCGCGCGGGGACCTTCAGCACCGAGTTGACGCCGGGCATGACGAACGGGGCGCCAGGCTGCAATGGCCCGCTGGAGATGCGGCCGAATCTGGTCTTCACGCCGATCTCGTCCTGCCGGATCGTCGCGCAGGCGGTGAGCGTGGACAGCAGGCACGCCGCGACAGCCGCGCGGCCGGCGAACGCAACGAGCCACCGTCGGTCCGGAGCGAAGGATGTGCACATGGCAGGGCACCCCGAATGTGCGAAGCGCGAGTCGTCGCGATAGACGGCCGCCACGCGGATCTGGCACGCGCCCGATGCCGCGTTCCGGCCGCGAAGGTCTCGCGCGTTCCGCGACGCCGGAACCGGCCTACCCGTGCGCTCTCGCCGGCGCAGTGTTGACGGGTCGCCCGCGCCTGTTGCCCGTGCGAACAGGCGGCACTACTCCCCTTCGTTCGACACCACGGTACGCGCCATGAACCTACCCCGTCTATTCGAAAGTCCGGATGGCGAGCATAGAGAAATCGCGACATGGGCGCCGACCTACCATCAGCGAACGTGATCCGCGACACTGTCGGCATGGAAATGTCCGCGGGCTGGATCGTGGCCGCCTTCTTTGCCGTCGGCCTGCTCATTCCTGTTGCGATCGTCGTCGAGGAACTGCGGTCGCAGAAGCGACACCGGGACGCCCTGACGGCGGCTGTGCAGGGCCGCGACGTGGATGGGCGCTGGATCCACGGCACGCGAGACAGCCGGCCGTGGCGGCTGCGCATCGCGGAACGCAGACATGAGGGACGGCAGATCGAGATGATCGTGCCGGCGCAGCTGGCGCAGTCCGTCGAGGTGCACCGCCGGGACGCGGTGGACCGGGCGGCCGCCGCCCTGGGCCTCCTGCAGCATCGGCCGACAGACGACCGCGGGTTCGACGACGCGTTCATCGTCCTTGCGGCCACCGACCCGGCGTCCTCACCTGCCGATGCGGCCGGGCCGGTGTCGGCCGACACGCGGGCGGCGTTGCGGCGGATGGTGCCTGACGGGCTCGAGAGCTTCATCTGGTCGACGCAGGACCAGGCAGTGGTGGCACGCTGGCGAAGCGGCCGCACCGCGGCCGACGACGCGCGTCAGGTCGGCGCGGTCCTGGACCTGGCGGCGGCCACGTCGACGCCGGGTGTACCCGCGGAGGGCGAACTCGCCGCGCGGCCCGCGCAGGCCGACGCGCTCGGCGAGCGCATCATCGTCGCGTCGCTCGTGGTGATCGCCATGTTCGCGGGCGGTACGTTCGCGGCGATCGCGCTGGACGCGGCGTTCACGCCGGTGAACCGCGGGCCGCTGTTGTCGGCAGCCACGGCGGCCGCGGGTCTGGCATCGCTCGCGTGGGGCCGGATCAGCTGGCGTCTCCGCGGTCGTCAGGTCAGAGACTATCGAGCCTGGCTGCCGATGATGGTCGTGGCGTTTCCCGCGTTCTGGGTGGTGGCGTATGCCGCCGCGGTGGGCATCAATGGTGCCGCCGACAACGCGGCACCATCGCTGGTCGAGGGCCTGGTCGAGGCGAAGACGCGCGTGCCGCGCAGCGGCACGGCCGACTACGGCCTGCGCACGACCGCCGGGAGTTTCCCGGTGACCGCGACCCTTTTCAACGAGGCGCGTGCGGGCGACACGCTCCGCGTGCGCACGCACGCCGGGCGCCTGGGCGTGCCGTGGCGCGAGCCACGCGGTGACATCCGGCTGGTCGGTGAGGGTCGGTGATTGGGGGAGGCATGCGCGCGACGGCGGTGATGGTGATGTTGGGGTTGGTGCTCTGTGGCGCCGGGGCCCTCGGCCAGCAGGTACATCCCTTTCGACCCGGCGTGGACGCGCCGCCGGAGTTCGCTCCGGACGACACCGAGGGCCTGGTGATGGCCGGCCCCCGTGGCGACGTTCGCTACGCGCACAAGCGGAAGGTCGTCTGGAAGATCAGCCAGGGCGCGCCGCAACCGGGCGACCGGCGCGTGCCGGCGGTCACGGCGGCCGAGCGGCAGGCGATGACGCGCACGCTCGACGCGCTCACCGGCGTGTTCAAGGCCACGCCGCACGGTTCGTCGGGCGAAGGGTACTGGGTGCAGGACTCGCGACAGCTGGGTGTCGTCGATGTCTACCGCACGCCAGCCGATGCGCCGCTCGCGCGATGGCCGCTGCTGTTCGACACCGCACTCTTTCCGTTCTACCACGAGGACTCGCTGCGCAATGGCACCTGGCGTCTCAGTGTGGCGAGTGAAACCGAGTCGGTGCGGTTTGCGTTCAACCGGCTCCCCGACACCCTGCCCCTCGAGGTGCTGGCCCGCGAGCCCGCGGTGGGCGATCGGGGTCCGGTGGAGATCCACCTCCGGCCCCGCGTGAGCGAGACGTGGGCCGGCTGGCCGGTGTACGAACGCGATCTGCTGGTGGTGACGCGATCGGGCCGCGACCCGTGGGCGCCGGTCAGCATGGGGCGGGCCCTCACGGCCATGCTCGCCGAGTACGAGAAGGACCGCCGGACGGCTGAAGAGCGCCTCGCCACGCTGAAGCAGACGCACGACGAGGTGCAGTCGGACGCGTGGGAGCAGCAGATGCGCGACACCTTCGAGAAGAGCAACGGCGCGCTGCGCGCCACGCGCCCGTCGAACTTCTCGACGCGCCTGGCATCACTCGAGCACGAGATCCGTGTCACCCGCGAGCGCGCCCGGCGTGAAGCCAACCCCGAGCGCGATGCCGACGGCGCGTGGTACTGGAATCCCGTGGACGCCTTCGAGGCCGCCCGGGCGCGGCAGGCCGCGCTGACGCCGGCCGAGGCCGCCGTACCGGCCTGCTACGT
>JALHON010000008.1 GCA_022842985.1 Acidobacteriota bacterium
CCGGCGGCCAGCGCCGGTGCCGCGAGGATGAGCGGGCCGGCCAGTGCGGCGGCCGCCGTCGGTCCCGCGACGAGGAATCCGACGTGCGTGAACGCGAACGCCAGGACACCGAGTGGGGTGTGGAAGTCCACGTGCGGGACGTGGCCGTGCATCAGGTGCCACGCCCCTTCCAGGTTGTAGAGCAGGTCCCAGGTCATCTCCCGCGAGTACAGACCGCCGGGCGCCACGAGCAACAGCGCGGCGCCGAGCGCGGGCAGGCAGGCCCAGGCCACGACACGGAGGGGAGAGGCGGTGTCGATCAGCAGGTGCGGGGTCAGTGCGCGGGCGGGGCTCTTCACCGCGGGGCCGGGCGCGACTCCCGGCGCCGCAGGCCGGTCGGACATCGCCGAGCACTATAGCAGCGGCCGGGTGACGCGATCCCGACAATCCGGGAAGGAATTACACGGCGCGCGGGCACAGATGAGGTTGGCTCGCAGCGTGCGGCGTGCGAACAAGTCCCATGTTTTCGAGGGCTTCGGCGTTCGTGCGGTGCTGGTCCGGATTTCGCAGCGCGAGGGCCGAATACCGGACCAGGCGACCCATGTGCCCGGTTTCCTCCAGAGAAAAGGTTCCGCGTGCCCATCGACGGTTTCGTCATCCGGACCCGCCGATCTGCACTCCGCGTCACGGCCCCTCGACGCCCGTGGCGTCGGGTGCCTGGAGAAAATCGGTGTATTTCGAAGGAAGGCCGCGTCGAAGGTCACAGGTATGACTGTTGCAGGGCGGGTTTCGTGATCATGACACCTGCGATGGTCTCTCGCGCGAGACGCCTGGCCCGCCCCGTGGTCCTGGTGTTGTGTCTCTTGTCAGGCGTGGCGGGCGAGGCGGGAGCCGGCGCTCTCGCCGTCTCCTGGACCGACTACGCGGTCGACGAAGACGGCTTCCTGGTCGAGCGGCGCCTCGCCGCGGGCGGAGTGTTCGAACAGGTGGCGGTGCAGGCAGCCAACGCGCAGGCGTTCTTCGACCGCGGCGTGGCGGCGGGTGGGACGTACTGCTACCGCGTGCGGTCGTTCAATGCCCTTGGCACCTCGCCCTACAGCGACGAAGGGTGCGGCACGGCGGTGGCCACCGAATCGCCGGTCGTGGTCACGCTCGACCGCACCGTCTATCGCCAGTCCGACTCGATGATCGCCACCGTGCAATCGCTCGGCGACTTCGCCGCGGCCGTGGACGTCTACGTGATCGTGCAGGTGCCGGGCGGCACGTTGTCACTGCAGCTCGACGGCCGTCTCGTGCCCGGCCTCGTGCCGCTCGTGCGGAACATCGTGCCACCCACGATGGCGGCGCCCTTCACGTTCCCGCTGGCGACCGCGCCGCCAGGCACCTATACCTGGATGGCGGGCGTGACCGCGCCTGGCACGCTCACGACGGTGGCGCCGCTCTCGACCACGACGTTCACCGTCACGCCCTGACGGGCCGCTCAGGCCGAGGCCACGGTGTCGGCGTCCCACCACGCGCGACGATCGCCCGCGCCGCCGCGCATCGCGTCGTCGATGGCCGCCGCGGCGTTGGCGCAGAACTGCTCCAGCGTGTGATACCGATCGACACGCGCCCGGGCGCGCGCGCCGATCGCCTGCGCCTTGTCCGGGTCGTTCCACAGATCGAGCATGGCCGTGCGCAGGGCCACCGGGTCGCCCGGCGGCACGAGGATACCGGTGACGCCGTGTTCGATGACGTCGACCTGCCCAGCAGTCGCGCTGCAGATGACGGCTTTGCCCATGGCCATCGCTTCGAGAATGACCGTGACGCCGTTGTCGGACAGTGACGGCAGGAGCGGCACGACCACGAAGCGCGAACGTGCGTAGAGCGCGCGCAGTTCCGGGAGGGTCTGCCGGGCGATGGTGAGATGGGGATTCGGCGTGCGCTGGAGTGAGCCGACGTGGACGCGGCGATCCTTCACCAGGCGCAGGCGGCCGGGTACGCGCACGATGTCCGCGGCGACGTGGCAGCGAAGGTCCGTGTGCTCGAGCGCCGCGAAGAGCGTGGGGTAGTCGCGCATTTCCGCGCCGACCGCGCAGATGAGATCGGCGGCGCCCGGCACGGGCCGGTAGAACTGCGCGTCGACGAAGTAGCGCACCATGTAGAGCCGCGCGGGGTCGACATGCCCCCGCTCCACGGCCAGCCGGCCCTGCACGGACGAGAACGCCAGCGCCGCGCGCAGATGCCGCCCGAGCACCCGCATCGGCCAGTCGATGTTCGGCTTGGCGAACTGCGTGAAGATGGCGATGTGCGGTTTGCCTGGCCCGGCGAGTTGCTGCAGCATGAGCAGGCTGAGCGTCAGGCGTTCGCTCCACGTCACGATGACGTCGTACTCGTCCTGTCGCCGGTAGACTTCCTGCGCAAGGCGAAACCACTCCGGCAGCGGCGAGTGGCCGGCATCGGGCAGGGTGTGCTGGTCCCACACGACCGAGAACATGTCCTCGAACAGATGCCCGCGCGGCTCGTTGTCGCCGTTGAGGTCACGCGCCGTGGCAGTCGTCGAGTCAGGGCGCAGCAGCGCCAGTGCCGTTCGCAAGATGCTCCTACCGCGGCGCGGCGGCGCCACCGGGGCGAGTGTTTCGGAACACCGAGCGGGGGTATCGGTGAGCCAGCCCGTCGACTGATTCTAACAACTCCACGACGAGCTGCACAGCGTCAGAACTGCGGAAATCCGCATGATATTCTGCACAGTATCATTCCCATGGCACGCGCGCCGTTCGCCGTCCTGATCGTGAGCGCACTGGCCGGTCTCGGCGCGATGGCGGCATGCGGGGCCGAGGTCGGCCCCGCGGTGGCCGCCCAGGCGCCGCCGGCGCGCCGTTTCGACACCTCACCGGACGCGCCGCTCATTCCCGGCCCCACACGGACGACCTGGGCGCCGGGGCTCCAGGCGCCGATTCCGCCCCGCGCGACCACGTGCGCCACGGTGGAGGCCTCGAGTTTCGGCGACGGCGCGCGCGAGGCGTCAGCCGCGATCCAGGAGGCCATCGACCGCTGCCGGCCCGGCGAGACGGTGCAGCTGTCCGCCGGTCGCTTCCTCCTGAATCAGTTCGTCACCCTCAACAAGGGCATCACCCTGCGCGGGGCCGGTCCGTCCGCCACGCGCCTCGTGAAGACCAACGGCGCGCGCGCGGGCACCTACCTCGTCGACGATGCGTCGCCCATCATCATCGTCGGGCCGGCGCGGTGGCCGAAGCCCGACCCGGGCACGTCGGTCGATCTCGCGACGGATGCCGTCGCCGGCGCGCTGTCGGTCACGGTGAAGGATGGCGATGCGTTCGCCGCGGGCCAGTTCGTGCTGCTCGACCAGGACGACTTCAATGCCGGCGCGTGGCTGCCACTGCCGCGGCGGCTCGCCAGCGACGCGCCGGCGCGCATCTGGGCCTCCGATCTCGTCGTCTTCAATCGCCACGATCCCGCCGAGGCGAGCGACGGCACGTTCCCGGACTCGCTCAGCTGGTTCTCGCGTGGCAACCGGCCGGTGAACGAGATCAAGGAAATCGCGCAGGTGCGTGGCAACGTCGTCACGTTCACGACGCCGGTGCACATCGGCTACACGGTGGCCAAGGCCGCGCAGTTGACGCGCTACTACGCCGACAACGTGCACGTGCGCGAGGCCGGTGTCGAAGACCTGGGCGTCTCGGGCGGCGGCAACGGCAACATCCGGTTCGAGGCGGCGGCGTACTCCTGGATGAAGAACGTCGACGACACGTTCTGGTCGGGGGAAGGTGTGGCCATCAGCCACTCGTTCCGCGTCGAAGTCCGCGACTCCGCCATCCACCACTCGGCGTTCTCCGAGCCCGGCGGCGCGGGTTACGCCATCAGCCTGGCCAGCGGGTCGTCCGAGATCCTCATCGAGAACAACGCCGTCCACGATGCCAACAAGGTGATGGTGGTGCGGTCGTGTGGCGCCGGCTCGGTCATCGGTTACAACTACATGGACAACGGCGTCATCACGTCGCTGCCCGACTGGGTCGAAACCGGGCTGAACGGCAGCCACATGGCCGGCAGCCATCACATCCTCTTCGAGGGCAACCAGGCCTTCAACTACGACTCCGACAACACACACGGCAGCGCCATCGCCATGACCGTGTTCCGCAACCACCTGGTCGGCCGGCGCGAGGGATATCCCGGCACCGTCAACCAGCGCGCGGCCGGCCTCATGTTCGGCTCCTGGTGGCATGTGTTCATCGGCAACGTCCTCGGCGAAGACGGCCGGACGGACGGCTGGCAATACGAAGATCCGGGGGACGGCTCGACCACGTCGCGCAGCGACGCGTGGCAGGGCGGCTCGGTCATCTGGCGGCTCGGTTACGACCCCGGACATTGGGATCAGGTTGCCGATCCGCGGGTGCTCGAGACCGTCCTGCGTGACGGCAATTTCGACTACGTCACGAAGACGGTGCGCTGGGATCGCGTTGCGCGTCCGTTGCCGGCGTCGCTGTATCTCAAGGAGAAACCGGCGTTCTTCGGCGCCGAGCCGTGGCCCTGGGTCGATGCGACCGGCGCGCGGAAGCTCGGGACATTGCCGGCCCGCCGCCGCGCGGCCCCGCCCCCGATGCCGTAGCGTGGCCGGAACGCCGGGCTCAGGCGAACTCTTCCTGTTCGCCGTAGCGCGTCGCGCGGTGGCGCAGCCGGCGCAGCAGCAACCGGCCTTCATACGTCAGGCGGCGCCGCGTCACGACGACACGGGCTGTGAGGCGGCCGCCGAACGACTGCAGGAAGCGCAGCCTGGACGTCGACGAGACGCCGTCGAAGTCGAAGCGCAGTCCGCGCGCCATGGCGTCGGTCATGCCCAGCCAGACGAGCAGGTCCACGGCGCCGAGGGCCGCCCGGTTCGCATCGCGTGTCGACAGGAAGTAGTAGTAGTCGGTCGCGTCCCAGACGAACAGGGCCGCCGCGTGCGGACAGTCGTGTGCGTCGAGCACCGCCAGCGCGTGTCCCTGTCCCTGCGCGAGGGCCGCTGCCGCCAGGCGTTCCACCCGCGCCGCGTCGGCCGCGGAGATGAGGTCGCCCAGATTGCGGCGGTACTGCGCGGCAAACGTCGCCGCGTCGAGTGTCCGCGGGTTGAGGACATCCTGCGCCCGTCGCACGAGGTTGCGGGTCTTGTGGTTCAACTGCTCCCACATCACGGGTTCGGCGGTGCCGGCCTCGATGCGGAACGTGTGCTGCAGGCGCGCTTCGAAGCCGAGGGATTGCCAGGCCAGCACGTTCACGTCGTCCGGGGGCAGGACGAACTCGTGCACCGATGCTTCCGGCAGGGCACGGATGAGTGCCGACTCGATCTGGTAACGGGTGCGGCCCGCGGTTTCGTATTTGCCGGCTCCGGCATCGACGACTGGAAACGCCAGCCGCGTGAGCGGTGGGGCGCCGCACCAGGCGAAGCCGTCGCGCTCGAACAGACCGTAGGGCAGCGTGCCGACGATGCGTCCTTCCCGGGTTTCAGTGACCTGGCTCCAGCCCTGCGGGCAGGCGGCATCGAGCCACCACGGCTGCTGGAAGACGGCCCTCGGCGTTACCTCCGTAGGCGGACGGGGCGTCATGGCGTGCGCGTCAGCCATGGTCGAACGATCCCTGCCAGCCAGGGAGGCGCCAGCATCAGGAGTTCCGGGTCGAGTTCGCGGAGCAGCCGCAGTACCGCGAAATAGGTGACGGCCATGGCCGGCACGGCCAGCAGCGGCAGGCCATAGAGCAGATAGCCGAGCGTTCCGGCCGCGGCGGCGGCCGCGAGGCAGCGCCACACCGTGCGGCCAAGGGCCGGCGTCAGCACGCCGCGCGGGAGGATGAACAGGCCGAGCGTCACCATCGCCACTTCAGCGGTCCCGACCGCCAGGCTCACACCGAGACTGCCGTTGCCATACACGCGCTGGGTCCACGGAATGAGTATCGGATCGAGGACGACGCTGACCACCAGGCAGAGGGTCTGGGCCGCGCACCAGTACCACTGCCGGCCCGCGGCGGCAATCGCCGGTCCCAGGATGATGCTGGCGTAGACGAGCAGGATGAACAGCGACAGCACGCTCAGGCTCGTGCCGGCAGGCGCGAATCCCTCGTTGCCGTAGATCCAGCCGACCGCCCAGGGCGCAAAGAGGGCCGTGCCGGCGCCCGCCAGCACGCCGAGAATCACCACCGTGCGCAACCCCAGACGCACCAGGTCGTCGTAGGTCGCGCGGTCGCTGACCCACAGGCGCGCCAGCGTGGGGTAGAGCGCGAAGTTCAGCGTGAGCGCCGGAAAGATCAGCACGCCGGAGATGCGGCTGGCCGCACTGTGCCAGCCGAGGGCTTCCGGGGGCGCCAGCCGCTCGAGAAACGTCGCATCCACGTAGGGCTGCAGCCGCAGCACCATATCCAGGATCAGGAAGCTGAAGCCGCCGCGCAGCAGGTCGCGGGCCGTGACCGCGTCGGGGCGCCACGGCCCGAGCCGCAGGCGCGTGACCATGCCGATCTGCACGGCCAGCGTGATGGCGGCGGCCACGACCTGCGCCAGGAGCACTTCACGCAGTCCGGCGCCGTTCATCAGCACGGCGATGACGAGCACGGCTTCGGTCAGGTTGCCGAACACCGCCGATCCGGCCTGCCAGTGCACCTTCTCGAAGCCGCGCACCACCGCCAGGCAGAGGGCGCCCACGCCCTGCAGCGCCAGCTTCATGCTGACCATCGCCAGCGCCAGCCGCACCGCGTCGTCGTACCCCATCCACTGACCGAACCAGGGAATCACGGCCAGGACGGCGGCGGCCATGCCGACCCGCAGCAGCATCCCGGTGGCAAAGACGCGGGCGCCGGCCGACCGATCGCGCGCGACCGCCGCCGCCACCTGCGCGTGGCCGCCCCACTCGACGAACAGATACCAGACACCGAGCGCCGCGGTGGCGAAGTAGATGGCGCCGAACGGGCCGGCGCCAAGGTTGCGGGCGATGAGCGCCTGCACGGCCATCGAGACCGGCGTCGTCACGAGCTGCGACGCCACCAGCGCCAGCATCCCGCGGCCGACGATGTGGCCGGCCGGCGGTGGCGGGGCGTCGGGGGTGCCGACTGCGGGCGCGTCGCTCGAGGCGCTCACAGGCATCCCACGGTGGCCGGCCCGAACGTCAGGAGAGGATGGGGTACAGGAAACGCAGGGCGAGCATGTAGAACAGATTGAAGCCGACGAACAGCAGCAGGGCCTTCTTCAGCGCCCGGCGCGGGTGCGGCTCGCGTGCCGCGACGAAGGGGATGGTCAGCAGCGCCAGCAGCAGCGACCGCAGGACCAGGTTCCGCATACCTATTCGACGACGACGACATCGCCCGTGCGGAGCCGGAATTGGCCGGCGACACCCAGCCCCGCGGTGATCGCGTCCCACGTCATGCGGATACGCAGCGGGACCTCGTCGTCCGTTCGCAGCACGAAGATCCGATCCTTCTTGGCGAAGTCCTTGAGACCGCCGGCCGCGGCCAGGGCCTGCGCCACGCCGGCCCCGGGCGAGAGGCTGTGCAGACCGGGGGTGCCCACCTGGCCGAGCACCGAGACGCTGAGCGGCCGCGCGTCGTCCACGGCCACGAGCACACGCGGCGTGACGATGAAGGGCTTGAGCCGGGATTCGAGATCGCGGGCCAGAGCGACGGGCGTGACGCCGGCGGCGGGCACGTCGTTCAGGAACGGCAGCGAGACCATGCCGTCGCTGCGCACGCGCACGACCGCCGACATCTTCTCCTGCTCCCACACCTGCACGTTGAGCGTATCGCCGAAGCCGATGACGTACTCGCCGTCGGTGACCGGCGGTGGCGACCAGTCGTCAGCCCAGACGAACGGGGCCTTCGGGGCGCTGGCGCACGCGATGAGCAGGACGTGCGACGACAGCATGATGGCGGCCGGCCAGAACGCCGCTCCGGTGATCAGTCGTCGGGCCTGGGTCAGCATCTCCTTGAGTATAGCGTCCGACGGGGGGCCTCAGGCAGGTCTGGCCGCGACGAGACGCGCGTAGAGCGCGTCGAGCGTGGCGACCACACTTTCCCAGCGATACCGCTCCAGCATCAGGTTGCGGCCGTTGCGCGCCAGTGTGCGGGCCAGCGTCTCATTGCCCATCACTTCCAGTACGGCGTCGGCGAACGCGTCGGCGCCGTCGGCGATGAGCAGGTGCTCCCGGTCACGCACCTCGATGCCTTCGCAGCCGACGGCCGTCGACACCATGGGCTTGCCCATCGACAGTCCCTCGAGCACCTTGAGGCGCGTGCCGCTGCCCATGCGCAGCGGCACGGCGAAGACCGCGCTCCGGTGCACGTAGGGACGCACGTCCTCGACGCCGCCCGTGACGACGACGTGCGGCGAGGCCAGCCGCGTGACTTCCGGCGGCGCTTCACCGCCGACGATGTAGAACGTCGTCGCCGGCCGCGCCCGCAGGATGCGCGGCAGGACATCCCGCACGAAGAAGATCGCGCCATCGACGTTCGGCCGGTACTTCATCAGCCCTGTCAGCACGATCATGTTGGGATCGACCGTCGCGTCCGCCGGCGCGAAGTAGGTCGTGTCGACGGCATTCGGCACGACGACGGTCGGCGTCTCCGGCATCATCGCGCTCACGAATGCGGCCTCGCGGGCCGACGTCATCGCGCAGCCGTCGGCGGCCTTCCACGCGGCGATTTCCTCGCGGCGGAACTTCCGGTATTCGAGCCAGTTGAAGACCCGGCGTGGCAGGGAGCCCTCGGCCTGGAACACGCGGTAGTACAACTCGTACTCGATGTTGTGCTCGTCGAGCACGAGCGGCGGCCGCGGATCGAAGCGGAAACAGGCCATCTGACTCGTGCTGACGTGAATGACGTCGAACCGTATCTCGCGGCAGAGGGCATCGAGCGCCTCCTGCATCCTGGTGGAGTACATCAGGCGGCGCTGGAACGACGATGGCGAGGGAATCGACGCCACCTGGGCCAGCCGTTTTCCGAGCGGGAGCTCCGGTCGCGGCACGGTATGCACCGTGCAGAGTTTCCCCAGGACGCGCCGCTGTTCGTCGTCGTCGCCGTCGGTGTAGGTCAGCAGCGTGATGTCGTGCCGCCGGGCCAGGTCTTCGAGGATGTGGTACACGCGTTTGGCGAATCCCCAGTTGACGGGATAGGGGAACCATGGCGAGAGGAGCAGAATCTTCATGGAATTGATCGGCTGATGCCGCTGGCCCGGCGGGGGCTCCGGGGGCGCTGCCGGTGGGCCGGCGCCGGCGGCTCGGGCCGGCCGCCGCATCCGCACCACAGCCCATCCACGATAGCAAAGGTTCCGCGCGCATTCGCGGGAAGTCAGGCCCGTGCGGGATTTTCTGGAGCCTGCGCGCTGCGGCGCATGACATGCCAGCGTGGCCGATTTTCGTACCTTTTTTCGGGGATTTCACAAACTCCGCGTCGAACGCCGCCGCGGCTGCAGTAAAATCAGAGGTGTTCCGGCTCGTCGATAACGGTCACTGTGATCGCCCCCGCCGCCGGCCCGGAACCGCCCGCCGGTCTCGGCAGGCGTACCCGCATGTCGGCAGCCGCCAGTCATCTTCATGGAACGCGCGCACACAGACACCCCTGGTTCGCCGGGCAGGACGGATGACCGAGTCCGGGCGCTGCGCTCGGACACCGGGGCTCCTGGCCCAGCCGCCTCGCCGGCGCCGTTCGTGATCGAAGCCCCGCTCATCGACGTGACGCTCCTCGCTGACTACGGGTGGTTCGTCGCCCGTGCCCTGCGACGGCACGTCCGCGGCGCGGTCGCCATCTTCGCGCTGACCATGGGCATGCTCGCGGTGGCGCTCAGCGTGTGGCCCCGCACGTATCAGATCGATGGCCGCCTGCTCGTGCAGAGCAGCAGCCTGGTCTCGTCCCTGGTCAACCCCGAGCGCGGAGCGGGCCGCGAGAACCGCGGGCCGACGCTGGCGGCTCAGGAGATCGTCAAGAGTCGCGACAACCTGCTCGCGATCATGAAGGCCACGAACCTCATGGAGGAGTGGGCGCGCACCCGCACGCCACTCTTCCGCCTGAAGGATCAGGTGACGGCGATGCTGCGCGGCGCGCCCACCGACGAAGAGCGCCTCGATGCCATGGCGGGTCTGCTCGAAGATCGGCTGCAGGTCGGCGCCAACGACGAAGGCACGGTCGGCTTCGTGCTGAAGTGGCCCGACCCCGTCATGGGGCGCCAGCTGGTCGATAGCGCCATGCAGTCGTTCCTCGAGCATCGGCGCGTCACGGAGGCGGCGGCGATCGCCGACTCCATTGCCATCCTCGACCAGTCGGCCGATGCGATCGAGTCGGAGATCAAGGCCACCCTCGAACAACTGCCACCGCCGCCGGGGGCGCCGCGTCGCATCGTGCCGCGCGCGCCGGCGAGCAGTGGTCCGTCGGCCGAGGTGACCGTGCGCCTGGCGCGGCTGCGTTCCGCGCTCGAAGAACGCCAGCAGGAGGCCGCCCGGCTCGAAGGCGTGCATACCCAGCAGGTGGCCGAGGCGCAAGCCCGGTTGTCGGCGGCGCTCACGATCTACACGGAAGGTCATCCCACGGTCCAGGCGCTCAAGCAGACCGTGGCCCGGCTGTCCGCCGAGCCGGCGGAACTGGTGGCGGCACGGCGCGAAGCGAGTGCGCTCGAGACCCAGTACGACGAACTCAGCACGCGCGTCGGCGCCCTCACGGCGCGCGCCGAGCAGGACCGCCTGATGTCCCAGATCGAAGCGGCCACGCCGGCCGCGTCGATGGAACTGATGCGGCCCTCGACCGGCGAGGCCGACCCGACCGGACTACGGCTCAAGAATCAGATGGCCGAGCTCGCCATGGTGCAGGCCCGTGGGAGCGCCGCGCGGGCCGAACTCGCGTCCGCGCAGGCCGGCTTCAAGTATCAGTACTCCGTCGTCCGCCCGCCGCAGCTGCCGCGTGCCCCCATCGCACCGAACGTCGTCGCGATTGCCGGCGCCGGCACGGTGGCCAGCCTGTTGCTGGCGCTGGCGTTCGCCATCGCGGCGGATCTGATGACTGGCCGGGCGCTCGAAGCGTGGCAGGTCGAGCGCCAGGTGCGTGCCCCGATCGCCGTACGGGTCTCGACGCTGTGAGCACGGCGGCCACACTGCCCGGCGGGATGCGGTTCACCGCGGCTCCCTTCGTGCTGGCCGCGATGATGGCGCTGACCACCGTGGTCACGCTGATTGTCAGCAACGGCGACCCCGTTGCGGCGGTCGCGCCTCTCGGGCTCGCCGCCCTGCTCTGGGGCGTGTGTGTGGCGCCGTTGCGAACGTCGCTCGGTGTCGCCATGCTGCTCGGGCTGGCCGCCGACCGCCCGGGTGACACCGACGGGTTGTGGTCGTCGCCGCTCGCGCCGCTCGGCGGTGTGCTGTTCCACAATCTCAACCACGTCGTGAGCGTCGATGCGCTGAAGTTCAGCGGGGTCTTCGCTCTCGTCGGTCTGTTGCTGGCCGTGCGGGTGTATCGCTGCCTCGTCGGGCGCGCCGCCGACACGCCAGGCAGCCTGCCGCTGGCGGCACCGATGCGCTGGGCCCTCGGGCTGGCCGCGCTCGCGCTGTTCGCGCTCGCCGCGTTCGGCGTGGCGCGCGGCGGTGATCTGCAGGCCGCCAAGATGCAGACGCAGGGGTATCTGCAGCTGCTCGCTGTCGCCTACCTCTTCGGCGTCAGCCTGCGCGGCACGGTCGACTACCGCTGGCTCGGGCGGGTCATCGTCATCGGCGCGGCCATCAAGGCGGCGATGGCGCTGTGGGTGCGGGCCACGCTGCCAGCCCAGTTCCCCGACCGTTGGGGCGTGATGCGCGACCTCGAGTACGCGACCAACCATGGCGACTCCCTCGTCTTCGCCTGTGCGGTCGCGGTGCTGCTCGGGCCGCTGTTCCATCAACCGACCCGACGGCAACTGTGGGCGTTCGCGCTCATCGTGCCGTTCATCATCGCCGGCCTCATCGCCAACGATCGGCGCATCGCCTGGGTGCAGCTCGGCCTCGTGGTCGCCGCCTTCTTCCTGATGAATCCCGCCGCGGCGCTGTCGCGGCGCACGGCGCGGGCCCTGGTGCTCGTCTCGCCGCTGCTCGTGGCCTACGTGCTCGTCGGCTGGTCGTCGTCGGCCCGTATCTTCGGGCCGGTCAGTTTCGTCCGCAACATCGTGCAGCCCGAACGCAGCGACGGATCGCTCGACCGGTCGACCCTGTTCCGGGACATCGAGAACTTCAATCTGGTGCAGACGTTCCGCCCGAATCCCGTCCTCGGCACCGGGTTCGGGCATCCGTTCGTCCAGGCCGTCGAGGGCGATTCGCTCGCCGACTTCGTCGACTACGAGTTCCTGCCGCACAACTCGATGCTGGGCGTCTTCGCCTTCACCGGTGCCGCCGGGTTCACGGCGCTCTTCTCCACCCTGGTCGTCGGCATGCTGCTCGCCGCCCGTGCCGCGGCCCGCGCGGCCACCGCGGATGCGGCGATTGCCGCCGTGGCCGTCATCGGCTGCCTCGCCTCGTACATCGTGCATCTGTGGGCAGACATCGGCTTCACCGAGGCGCCCACGATCTTTCTCGTGGGCCTGGCGCTGGCGATTGCTGGCCAGCTGGCCGTCTCGACCGGCGAATGGCGCCAGACGGCGCCACCGGCCGTCAAGTCGTTGACAGTTTTCGGCTCCGGAGGGGCGGCGTGAGTAGTGCGACGCGGGCGGGAGAGGTCACGCGAGACGTCGTGAACCCCCATTCGCCCGAGGAATTCGAGTGGCAGCGTCTCTGGTTCTCACTGAGGGCCCACACGTGGCGATCGCTGGCGGTGGTTGGCATTGGTAGTGCATCCAACGCCACTGGCGCGGCAAACAAGCTGATTCAGGTCGCCGCACGGGATGAAAAGACACCCGTAGGGATGATTTCTACCCTGGGAATGTCTTTTCAGGACACGACTTCGGTGGTGACGAGACTTCGTGACGATGGCGCGGGTCTCACCCTCGTCGTGTGTGACTCGCCGGCGGTGAATCCGGCGGCGATTCCTGTGGTGCATGCCGTGTCAGGAGTGGTGATCGTCGTGAAACTTGGAGAAGCCAGACTCGACGCGGTTGCGCGCGCCGTAGAGCTTGCGGGCCGCGACAGGGTCCTCGCGACCGTCACGGTCGGGTAGCGGGGCGAACATGCTGACCAACCGCTCCCTCGCATCGACGCCCGGAATCATCCTCGCCGGCACCTTCCCCTGGGCGAACTCGCCCTTCGAGCGCCTCGCACCGCGCCCGCTCGTGCCTGTGGCGCACCGCCCGCTCATCGGCTTCGCCCTGTCCTGGCTCGAGGATGCCGGGATCTCGCGCGTCGTCGTCTGTGGCAACCGGCACAGCCGTGGCCTCGAACATCAGCTGGCCGGCGCCCTGTCGGGCCCGCTGGACCTGTCGTACTGCGAAGACGTGATGCCCCGCGGGGCGGCTGGCTGCGTGCGTGACGCGGCGGCCACCTGCGATGGCGACACGTTCGTCGTGGCTGACGCCTCGGCGATTCCCAGCGTCGACCTGTCCGAGCTGCTCGAAACGCACCGGGTGTCCGGCGCGGCGGCGACGATGGCCGTGTATCGCGAACCGCGCGGCGTGGGACAGTCGCCCTTGCAGGTGCCGGCCGGCATCTACGTGCTCGAGCGCCGCGTGATCGACTCGATCGCCGCCCACGGGTTCGTCGACATCAAGGAACATCTGGTGCCACGGCTGGGCCGGGCCGGCGAACGCGTGGCGACATTCGCCGTGGGCTCCGCCGTGCCGCGCGTGCTCAACGCCGGAACGTATCTGGCCGTGAACGACGTCGTGACCCAGAACACGACCGCCTCGCGCCTCGTGCCCGCCGGCTACGAACTGCGTGGCGAAGCCCTCGTGCACCGTGATGCCATGGTCGAGGCGGATGTGACGCTCGTCGGCCCGGTCATCGTGGCGGCGGGCGCGCGGGTCGAGAGCCGCGCCGTGCTCGTCGGCCCGACGTCGGTGGGCTGCGACGCGGTCGTCGAAGCCGGGGCGCTCGTCTCGCGTTCGGCCGTGTGGCGGCGGTCGCACATCGGCGCCGATGCGGTCGTGGACCGTTCGATCATCGGCGACGACGGCCTGGTCGCCCGCGATCGCCATGTCTACAAGGGCGTGGTCACCGGCGACGTCCGCCGCAGCTCGACCACAGTACCGGCCACCTTCGTGGTCGAGAGACAATCCCCCCGGTCGGCGGCGTGACCTTCCGCGCACACCGTCCGGCGCTCTGTTTCCGCCTGCGCGCGGCCGTTCTCCACGCGGAGGCGGTGTTCGGCCCTCGAGACGGAGGCCGTTCCAGGACGACGTGACCCGCTTTCCAGGAACGATTTCGACCACCGGACTGCTGCGCTTGGTTGCCCCCCTCGGCTGCCCGGTCTGATTCACGTAAGGCAGAATCGGACGCGACGATGAAGGTCTGGCCAGTAGTAATTGACTCGACGCCGGCGTACGCGCTCGGCGGCCCCGGCGACTCCTCGTTGCTGTCGGCCCCGCTCGGCCGCGAGTTGCTCGTCTCGGCCCTCTGCCGGGAGCTGCTGCAGGTCTCCGGAGACGTGCCGACCATCGTCGCCCCGCCCGATGCGGCGCCCGGGTACCGGGACCGCATCTCGGCGCTGGCCCCGGGCCACGTCACGGTCGTCGGGTCGGCCCGGGAACTGGCTCACGTGCTGGTGCCGGCCGAAACCTCCGACCTGCTGCTGTTCATCGATCCCCGCTGCCTGCCCGCGCGCGGCTGGAATCTGATCGACCTGGTGGCGCAGGCGCTCGAGACGCCCGGCATGGCCCACCATCTCGTGGCCTACGCCGCGGACGTGGGCGGCACGCTCGAATACGTCAACGTCGACGACGAAGGCCTGGTCCGCAGCGTCCATCGCTACTTCCGGCCCGTCACCTGGCCCTTCATCGTCGGCGTGGCGGCGTGCCTCGTGCCGGTCTCGAGCGGCGTGCTCCCGCTGTCGGCGCTGCCGGCGTCCCTCTTCGACCTCCGCGAGCACTTCGTCTCGCGCGGCGTGCCGAGTCACGATGTCGCCATTGCTGCCGGCGCCTTCGACCTCAACAGCGAAGACGGCATGCTGGCCGCCATGGAACGGTCCGTGCTCGATGCCGTGGCCGCCGATGGTGCGTCCACCGTGTTCGTCGGCAGCGGCCACATCGTCGATCCGAGCGCGCGCCTGCTCGGGCCGATCGTGGTGCTCGAGGGCGCGCGGATCGAGGCCCGTGCGACGGTGATCGGCCCGACGGTGATCGGCCCGGGGGCGAGTGTGGCCGCTGACGCCCTCATCGCCCACGTCAGCGTGGGGGCTGACGCCGTCGTGCCCGCCGGGCGGAGCCTGCGTGACCGCGTCTGGTGCGCCTCGAGCGGCGCCAGCATCGATGCGGCCGCGGCGGCCGCGGCGGAGCGTCGTCCGGCCTCCTTCAGCGGCCGGCTGGCCAGGCATGGCGCCGACGCCGTCGAACATGCGCCGTCGGCCGCCCCGCAGGTTGCCGCGTCCCGGTGGTATCCCGCCGTGAAGCGGGCCTTCGACGCGACGACGGCGGCCGTCGCCCTCGTCGCGCTCGCGCCGCTGCTCGTCCTCACGTCGGTGCTCGTGTGGCTCGATTCCCGCGGGCCCGTGTTCTTCCGCCACACCCGCGAAGGTGTGGGCGGACGGCCGTTCGGCTGCTTCAAGTTCCGCACGATGCTGCACGGCGCCAACGACATGCAGCGGGAGCTCAAGAGCAAGGACAAGCTCGACGGCCCGCACTTCAAGATGGAACGCGACCCGCGAGTCACCCGCGTCGGCCGCTGGCTGCGGCTGACCAATCTCGACGAGCTGCCGCAGCTCGTCAACGTGCTCGTGGGCGACATGAGTCTCGTCGGCCCGCGGCCGTCGCCGTTCCGCGAGAATCAGATCTGCGTTCCCTGGCGGGAAGGCCGGCTCTCGGTGCGGCCCGGCATCACCGGGATGTGGCAGATCTGCCGGCACGATCGTGATGCCGGCGACTTCCACCAGTGGATCGAATACGACCTGCTCTACGTGCAGCACATGGGGGCGATGCTCGACTTCAAGGTGATGGCCGCGACGGTGCTCACCCTGGGCGGCAAGTATCCGGTGCCGGTCTCCTGGCTGGTGCGCCCTGGCACGCCCGGGCCGGTCGTCGCGCCGACGCCGTCCGAGCCCGCGCAACGCGTACTGTCGCGCGCCGAGACGCCCGTCCGCTCGGTGCGGTGAGGCGGGTCTGGCCGACGTGACGGGCGCGTCCTCACTCCCGCCGGCCAGGCGCGCCGCGCGCAGCCACATTCCAGAGCTCGACGGCGTGCGCGGGCTCGCCATTGCCGGCGTGATGGCCCTGCACTTCGTCAACAACCAGGTCACGCCCACCAACACGCTCGAGCGGGCCGCGGTGACGCTGTCGAACTACGGCCTCTGGGGCGTCGACCTGTTCTTCGTCCTGTCGGGGTTCCTCATCACCGGCATCCTCGCCGATGCCCGCGGCCGCGACGGCTACTTCTCCAGCTTCTTCATCCGGCGCGCGCTGCGCATCTTTCCGCTCTACTACGGCGTGCTCCTGGTGATGACGGTGCTCGTGCCGCCGGCCGTTCTCGGCGCCCTCGACCACGAACTGCTCGACGTGCGCGCGCTCTGGCCCTGGCTCTGGACCTACCTCACGAACGTCTATCTGGCGCCCGAGACGACCTTCTCCATCCCCTACGTGAGCCACTTCTGGTCGCTCGCCATCGAGGAGCACTTCTACCTGGTGTGGCCGTTCGTGATCTGGAGCCTGTCCACGTCGCGGGCGATGCAGGTGTCTGCCGGCCTCGGGCTGCTGGCGCTGTCCCTGCGGCTCTACTTCGGGGTGACCGCCCCGGCGCAGCTCTACGCCGACGTGCTCACACCCTGCCGCGTCGATGCCTTGTGCGCGGGCGCCTGGTTCGCTTTGGCGGCCCGTCAGCAGGGCGGACTGCCCCGTGACCTGACCCTGCGGATCGCCGGCGTCGCGGCGGCCCTCGTCGTGGCGCTGTCGTTCTGGCACATCGTCAGCCACGCGGCCGAAGTGGCCGTGCTGGCGCTGCGCACGACGGCGCTGGCGGTGTTCTTCGGCGCCCTCATCCACGCGATGACCCATCACCCCGGCCTCGAGGGTCTGAAGGCCGCGATGCGCGCCGGCTGGCTCCGGCATCTCGGCCGCTACAGCTACGGGCTGTACGTCTTCCACGGCATCGTCGCCTACGCGATGCATCGGGCCGCCGTTCCGGCGTGGTTCGCCGGTCTCACCGGCCTGCACACACTCGACGCGCTGCTCATGGTGACGGCCGGCGTCAGCGTCTCGTATGCGCTGGCCCTGGCCAGTTACCACGGCTTCGAGCAGCCGTTCCTGACGCTGAAGGACCGCTTCACGCCGTCCGCGTCACCGCCGGCCGTCTGAGCGCGCGGCGTCCCTACGGCGTGCGGACGTTGGCGGGCGCCACGGGCGGACCGACGGGCCGCAGTGTGGCGGCGCGCAGCAGCGCCGGCAAGTCGGAGACCTTCTGGTCGCCGAGCGGCTCCACCCATGGCCAGCGGAGCTCGCCGAAGAAGGCGGGCTTCTCCGTCAGATAGAGGGAGGCCGGCAGCGTCTGTGGCGTCCCCTCCCACTGCACGCGTTCCGTGAGGAAATCGAAGTTGCCCTCTCGCACCACGGTGGCGCGGACCTTGGGGTCGGGAGCCTGATCCCACTGGCCCGGGTCGTAGCCCAGCTTCCAGACGGTCGGCGCCGAACCCCATCGGCTCGTGGTGTGGCCGAGGCTGCCATCGCCCGGGTCTTCGTAGATCCAGCCCGCCATGCGTCCCGCGGCCCCGAGCACGTTGCCGATGAACGTGTGCCACCAGGCGCCCACCATCAGTCCGGCACCGCGTGCGTTCACCATGCCCGTGAGCGAGCGGCGCTGGCCCACGAGGTGATTGCGGAACACCGTCATCGCGATCGCGTTGCCGTGCGTGTTGTCGGCGTCGTAGTTGAACGACGCGTTCCCCTCGAAGAGCACGTGGTGACTGCCCACCATGTGGCTGGCGTTCAGGCCCACTTCCACCCAGTCGGGCTGGGTGATGATGTAGCCGTTGTCCATGTAGTTGTAGCCCACCACGGACCCGGCGCCGCTCGACCGCACGACCAGCACCTTGTTGACGTTCAGCACCGTGTTGTTCTCGATGAGGGTTTCCGACGACCCCCAGGCCATGCTGAGGGCATAGCCGCCGCCGCCGGGCAGCGGCCAGGCGCCATCACGCAGCGCCGAGTCGCGCACTTCCACCCGGAAGGAGTGGTTGATGCTGATGCCCTCGCCGACCCACAGCGCGTTGTCGACGTTCTTCACCCAGGAATACGCGGCAGCTTCGAACCGGATCGCGCCTTCACCGCCGCCGCTGAGACTGAGGTCTTCGATGCCCGCGTTCCGCACGTGCGTGTGTTCGGGCATGTAGCGCGTGACCTGCGCCTGCTTGTCGCGCGTGTAGGTGATGTGGACCGGCGTCGAGAAGGTCAACACGTTGCCGGAGACGGCGACGATCTCCTTGATCTCGTTGAGGGGCCGGCCGCTGCGGCTGAACCACGTGAGCGACGCCGGAAACGGATCGTCGCCCCACGGCCGCGGCGGATTGTGGCGCTGGAACACGATGCGGTCGGAGGCCCAGATCGATGCCGGCGCCGACGCGAGGCGCGGCGGCAGCGGCTGCCACGACGCCGTGTTGAAGTCGTCTTCGTCGAGGAGGACGAACTGCCCGGGAGCGAAGCCCGCGGCGCTGGTCACGCTGATCGACGTGGAGCCCTGGACGGCGTCGGCCGTGAGCGCCACCGAACTGGCGGGGTCGTGCTTCGGCCAGCGCGCCGGGCCGACGATGATGAGGGGCTGGTTGTCGAGGGCGGCCGCGACGAAGCGGCGAGCCCCGTTGCTCTTGACGAGGCGGGTGGCGTCGGGACCGGCGCCGCGCAGCGTGATGTCCTTGTTGAGCAGCACGTAGTTGTTCACCAGGAACGTGCCGGCAGAGAAGGCGACGGTCTGTCCGGACGGACACGCGGCAATCGCCGCCTGAATGGCCCCGCTGGCGTCGACCGCGCCGTTGCCGAGGGCAGCCGCCTGCAGTGTTGCGCAGACGACGGGCCGGGCGGGAATGCCGCCCCGCACGCCCGGTGCCCAGGAGGTGCGGCCGACGCCGGGCACGATGCTGTTATCGACCTGTGCCGACACGACCGACGCGGAGATGAGAACCAGGAACAGGACTTTCAGCACATCAGCCTCGCAGAGTCGTACAATCGGATCGCGTCGCCCACTGCAATATCTGCGCCCTCGGCCGCGCGCGGCGATTCGGCCACATCCAGGAACCGCGACTCCATGGGACATACGAGTCGGGTGCGCAACACGACAATATCGTGACGGTGCCGGTGACGCGGAAACCGGGGGCCGGGCGATGGATCGCCGCGCTGGCCGTGCTGGTGGCGGCAGGCGGGTTCATGGCCGCCGGCGGCGCGCGCCTCGTTCGCGGCGTTGCCGTAGACCTGGCGTCCGCAGGCGTGCGGGCCCTGCGCGCGCGCGATGTGTCACGAGCGGTCCTGCCGCCGCGACTGATGATGAGTCAGGTCGGGTTCGCGCCCGGCGACGCCAAGCACTTCACGGCCACGACGAAAGTTACGCGGTTCGTTGTGATTCGCGACATTGGTGGAGACGTCGTGTGGGAGGGCCCTGGCGCGTCGCCGACGGGCGATCCGGCAGACCCTGCCGCGCCGTCCCGCTGGGGTGGCGACTTCTCGCCGCTCGCCGTGCCAGGACGGTACAAGGTCCGCACCGACACCGGACTCGAGAGCGCGCCGTTCACCATCGCGGCCGACGTCTTCGACGAGCCCCGGCGGCTCGTCCAGCGGGTCTTCTACTATCAGCGCGCCTTCACCGCCATCGCGCCCGCCCATGCCGAAGGACCGTGGGTCCATGCGACCGACGCGGCGCGCGCGCCGCCAGGCGTCCGCGGCGGCTGGCACGATGCCGGCGACTACTCGCTCTACAACATGACCACGGTGTCGTCGCTCTACTGGCTGCTCGAAGCGCACCGCGACTTCGCGCCTGGTGATGACGCGGCGAACCTGCCGGAATCCGGGAACGGCGTGCCCGACCTGCTCGACGAAGCGCGGCACGGGCTCGAGTGGCTGCTGAGCGTGCAGACGGCCGACGGCGGTGTCCGCAACAGCACCTGTCTGACCACGTACGGCGCCTACGGCGCCAATCCTCCGGAGGCCGGCTCCGCCTACGTCCACGGCGAGGTGGGCACGCTGGCCACGGCACGTGCCGTCGGCATCTTCGGCGCGGCCGCTCCGATCTACCGCCTGGTGGACGCGGCGTTCGCCGACCGGCTCGTCGCCGCCGCCCTGCGAGGCTGGCAGTTCCTCGAAGGCCGGCCCGACGAACACTCCGACGGACCCACGTGTGGCGCCTACCGCCAGGATGGCGACGTCCGCGCCGGCCGCGCCACGCGCATGTTCGCGGCCGCGGGTCTGCTCGTCGCCACCGGGGACACCCGCTTCGACCGCGCGTTCGCCGCGTCGTTCGTGGAGATCGACGAGGAGCCGAGTCCGTATCGCTTCAGCGCGTATGCGGCCCTGCTGTATCGGCGTGCGGCGGCAGCCGATCCGGCGCGGGTGGCGGCCATCGACGCGCGCCTCGCCACGGTGGCGCGGGAGATCGTGACGGCAGCCGGCCGTCATCCCTACGGATGGACCGGGCGCTACGTCTGGGGATCCCTGGCCATCGGATTCGAACGGGCCGGCCTGCTCATCGCGGTCTGCCTGACGCAGGCCCCGGCGGTGCCCACGGCGTGTCGCGTCGCGCGGTCGAGTCTCGACTACGCGTTCGGCCACAATTCGCTCGGCTTCGCCTACGTGTCCGGCCTGCCCGGGGTCACGACGGGGCGACGCCACGCCTTCCATCACTGGCTCGCGACCCTCGATGCCACGCCCTTCCTGTTCCCGGGGGCTGTCGCCGGCGGTCCGAACGCGCGCCCCGAGCCGGCGGATGGATCACGGCCGCTGGCACGGCCACGCGCCGTGTGGGGGTACTGGGGCGACCCGGCGATGCCGCGGTCGGCGTCGACGCCGCTCGACGGCCGGTACACCGACAACGACAGCTGGTCGACCAACGAGGTCGCCATCGCGTGGCAGGCGCCGGCCTTCTACAACCTGGCGTTCGCCGCCTGGGCGGCGCGTCAGGCGCCTCAGCGCGCGGCGAAGTAGTCGTGGAGGCGGGCGACGATGCGCGGGGCCGCCTGTCCGTCGCCGTACGGATTGGCCGCCGACGCCATCTGATCGTAGGCGGCCGGGTCGCGCAGCAGACGGCTCACCTCGTCGACGATCGCCTCCGCACGCGCGCCAATCAGGCGGGCCGTGCCGGCCGCGACACCTTCGGGCCGTTCGGTCGTGTCGCGCATGACGAGCACCGGCTTACCGAGTGACGGCGCTTCTTCCTGCACACCCCCGGAATCGGTCAGCACCAGCCGGCAGTGCGAGAGCAGAGCCACGAACTGGCGGTAGTTCTGCGGCTCGATGAGATGCACGTTGGGCAGGGCCCCGAGCCGCTGGTGCACCGGGCCCTGCACGTTCGGGTTGAGGTGCACCGGGTAGACGAACCGATGGTCGGGGAAGGCCGTGGCCAGGCGGGCGAGACCGGCGCAGATCTCGTCGAAGCCGGCGCCGAAGTTCTCGCGCCGGTGGCCGGTCACGAGCACGTACGGCACCGTGGCCCAGTCGGCCGCGATGAGCGCGCCGAGCTCGCGATGGATGGCGTCGCGGATGTCGGGACGGCGCTGCTGCGCCGTCTCGATGAACAGTGCGTCGATGACCGTGTTGCCGGTGACGTCGATGGCGGCGTCGGGCACGCCCTCGCGCCGCAGCGCGTCGGCGGCCGCGGCGGTGGGCGCAAAGTGCATCGAGACGAGTGGCGTGGCCAGGCGGCGATTCGCCTCTTCCGGGAACGGCGACCAGATGTCGCCGGTGCGCAGGCCGGCCTCGACATGCCCGATGGGGATGCGCCGGTAGAAGCAGGCCAGGGCCGCGACGAGCACCGTGGTCGTGTCGCCCTGCACGAGCGCGACGTCCGGGCGTGCCCGCTCCAGCCACTCGTCGATGGCCGTCATGAGCCGGGCGGTCAGGCCGGCCAGCGTCTGGTTCGGCTGCATCACGTCGAAACGGGCGTCGACGTCGATCCCGAACTGGTCGGTCACCTGGCGCAGCATCTCCCGGTGCTGGCCCGTGGCGACCACCGAACACACGAAGCCGGCGTCCCGCCGCAGCGCGGCCACGACGGGCGCGAGCTTGATGGCTTCCGGGCGTGTGCCCATGAAGACCGCCACGTGGCGTTTCGTCACGATTTCCTCCGCGCGAGCTCGCGCAGGACCAGCAGGACGAACTCGGTGTTCGTCGTCAGATACCGCTTCCACAGCTTCCGCGGCTCCATCACGAGACGCCAGGCCCACTCGAGTCCGAGCCGCTGCACCATCAGTGGCGCGCGCGACACGACGCCGGCGATGACGTCGAAACTGCCGCCGACGCCGATGACGACCGGCACCTGCAGGGCCGCGCGATGGCGTTCGCAGAACACGTCCTTGAACGGCGTCGGCATGCCGACGAACAGGAAATGCGGCGCCGCGCCGCGAATGTCATCGACGATCGCGGCGTGATCGGCCGCCGTGAAGTAGCCGTCGCGCGCGCCGGCCACCGTCAGTCGCGGATACCGTTCGCGGCAGCGCTCGACCACAGTGGCCACCACGTCGGGACGGGCGCCGAGCAGGTAGACCCGCAGGCCCTCGGCATCCCCGGCTTCGAGCAGGCGCGTCATCAGGTCGATGCCGGCCACGCGCTCGGTGACCGGCCGCCCGAGCAACTTGAGGGCCCACACGACCGACATGCCGTCGGGCACGGCCAGATCGGCGGCCTGGCACGCCTGACGGAGCTCGTCGTCGCGGCGCATCATGCACAGGTGCGAGGCATTGGCGGTCACGACGATGTGGGTCGTGCGCGGCGCGCGGCACCAGGCCAGGCAGCGGGCCACGACGCCGTCCATGCCGGCGCGCTCGAACGCGAGGCCGAGCAGTTCCGAGCGCTCAGCGCCGGCCACGATCTGATCCTTCGACGGGCCGCGGGTGTGCCGCCTCCCAGACGGGCCGCTGCTGCTCGTTCAGCCGGGCCGTCGCCGCGGTCTTGCCGCGCAGCAGGCAGGCGTACTGATACCGGCGCAGGAACGGGCGGAAGCCAGGTTCGTCGTAGCGGGGCAGGCGCTGCAGGGCGCTGCGGCCATACCCCCACAACATCGCCAGGCTGCCGATGATGGCGGGGTGTTCGGTGGCGCGAAACACGGCGCTCGCCAGGTAGTAGAGCGGCGCCGTGCCCATGAAGTACTGGCCGAAGCCGGCGCGTGCGCGGCCGGTCCACAGGCCTTTGTGGCTGGCGCCCTGCGGGCGCAGGTGCAGGAACCGCAGCGCCGGGTCGTTCACACTTTCGGCCAGCCATCCGCGCATCCTCGCGCGGTGGCAGTCGATGCCGTCCCACATGACCTGCTGCACGAAGCCGCCCAGCTCCGTGAAGCAGGTGCGCCGGTAGAACTTGGTCATGCCGACCGACATCTCGTCGCCGCAGACCTCGGGCACGAGCGCGCCGGTGCGCGGATGCACGAACCACGGCTTCCCCGACGTCGTCCCCAGGCGTGGTTCGGCCTCCATGCGGGTCACGAGGCCTGCGAAGTATCCCGGCGGCAGTTCCAGATCGAGATCCAGCTTGCAGACGTAGTCGAACTCCGCGGGGTCGATGGTGGCATACCCGACGTTGAACGCTTCGATGACGCCGGCGCCGACCTTGCGATGGCCGCGATTCTGCCGCCGGATCAGGCGCAGATAGGGCAGCCGCGCGGCGTACTCCTCGACGATGGCCGCGGTGTCGTCGCTCGAGCCGTCGTCGACGATGATCCACAGCGCCGGCGGCAGCGTCTGGGCGGCGACGCTGTCGAGCGTCCGCCTGGCATAGGCGGCCTCATCGCGGCACGGCGTGATGAGGCAGTAGCGGCGGGAGGGTGTGGGCGTCGTCACGCGCGAACCCCGTGGCGCTGACACCAGCGGATGAGCACGTAGAGAATCCAGACACGCGACCAGTAGAGCCCCGGGGCTCCCGCCTGATAGGCGTCCCACAGCTGCGAGACCACGCGCCCGTCGAGGCCAATCGCCGCGGCGGCAGCCGGGTCGCGCATGGTGTGGTTCATGGCGTCGCCGAGCGACCGCCGGATCCAGGTGTCGAAGGGCAGGACGAACCCGCGCTTGGGCCGCTCGAACAGGGCCGGGTCGAGGCCCTCGAGGCCCACCGCCCGCAGCAGCGCCTTGCGGCCGAGTGGTTCGAAGCGCAGCGCGTCGGGCAGGCGGTTGACGGTGTCGACGACGACGTGATCGACGAGGGGCAGCCGGGTTTCGAGCGACACGGCCATGCTGGCCGCGTCGGTGTCGCGCAGCAGACGTTCGCCGAGGAACAGGCGCTGTTCGAGGGCGGCGATGGCCGCGACCGGGCTGCGGCCATCGGTTTCGGCCTCGAGCTGGTCGGCGAGTGCGGCCGGCAGGCCATACCGCACGCCGGCATCGACCGGGCCGCCGAGCAGATCCCGCTGGAAGGACGGCCGGAAGAGTGCGTACGCGAGCTGATAGAGCGCCAGCAGGTCATCGCCAGCACCCGCCATGTCGGGCAGTTTGGCCCAGCGTGTCTGCGGAGGTATCGCGCCGCCGCCGCCCGCCATGACCCGGCTGGCGAGACGCGCCGCCGCCATGCGCAGCGGCGCCGGGATCGCCGCCGTGCGTCGCGCCCACCGCTGCAGGGTCGGCACCGCGCGAAACGTCGGATAACCGCCGAAGAGTTCGTCGCCGCCGCTGCCGAGCAGGGCCACGGTCAGGCCCGCCTCGCGGACCGCTTTCGAGATGTAGTACGAGTTCAGTCCATCGAACGTCGGCTGATCGATCGTATCGATGGCGGTATCGAGCGCGGCGGCGAACGCCTGTTCCGTCAGGCGGATCTCGCGGTGTTCGGTGCCGATGGCCGCGGCGACGTCGCGGGCGATGCGGCCCTCGTCGTACTCCGCTTCATCGAAGGCGAGGGTGAACGTGTGCACGGGCGCATCGCTGGCGCGCTGGGCGAGCGACGCCACGGCACTCGAGTCGATACCGCCCGACAGGAACACGCCGACCGGGACATCGGAGATGAGGTGCCGCGCGACGCTGTCGCGCAGCACGTCGCGCAGCTCGTCCGCCGTGGCCGGCGTCTGCCCTCCCGGGCGGGGAATCGACCAGAATCGCGCCCGGTCGGGCGGATGCAGGCCGTCGCTCGTCCAGTGCTCGCCGGGGCCGACGGCTTCGATGCCGGCGATGGCCGTCGGCGCGCCGGTGACGAACCCGTTCCAGAGAATCGACGCCACGGCGCGGCGGTCGAGGCGTGGTGAAGGCAGCAGCCCGGACGCGAGGATGGCCCGGACTTCCGACGCGAACACGAGCGACCAGTCGCCGTCGGGGTCTGGATTGCGATGCACGTACAGCGGCTTGATGCCCAGCGGATCCCGGGCCAGCAGGAGGCGCCGCGTGTGCTGGTCCCACAGGGCGAAGGCGAACATGCCACGCAGCTTGCCGATCGCCGACGGGCCCTCGCGTGCCAGCAGGCGGAGCATCACGGCGGTGTCGCCGCTCGACGTGAAGTGCTCGCCCGCGCGCTCCAGGGAAGCGCGGAGGTCCCGGAAGTTGTAGATCTCGCCGTTGAAGACGATGGCGCGGGTCGTGCCGCCCTTGACATCCACCATCGGCTGGTCGGCGGCACTCGACAGGTCGAGAATGGCCAGCCGGCGATGGCCGAGCAGGCAGCCGATGCCGCCGTCAGGGGGACTGCTCCACACGCCCTGTCCATCCGGACCGCGATGTGCGAGTGCCGCGTTCATGCGATCGATGATCGCGTGATGAGACGGCTGGAGCCGCCCGATGAGGCCGACGATGCCGCACATATCAGCGCAGAGGCCACCACATGTTGACGCCAACTCGCAGCGTGTTGCGCTTGACGACCGGCTCGAGGCCGACGGCCAGGCCGAGTACGTCGGTGAAGTCGTAGCGATAGAAGACGTACTGCCCGGTCAGTGCCCAGCGCGGTGTCAAGGCGACGCGCACGCGCGCGTCGACGGTCGCCGTCGAGAAGTTCTGCACCGCCCCGACGAGTGTGGGTTCGCCGTTCGAATAGGCGGCTGACAGATGCAGGTCGGTTCGGGCGTTCACGAAGCCGGTCGTGGTGAGGGAGACCGCGTCGATGAAGACGGGCCCGTTCAGGCCCTGGACGAACCCGGTGCCTCGTTTGTACGCGCCCACGGCCAGCCACGTGCGGCCCATCTGGTGCGCCAGCGCGGCGTCGCCCACCAGGCGAATCTGGCGCCGCGTTTCGAACGCGTTGGTGGCGAGTGCGGAGTTGACGAGCGAGGTGCCGCCCTCGAACGTGAGAATCGTGCGTCGTTCCTCCGTGAGCGTCGGATGGAACGCGACGCCGAAGTGCAGGTTGTGTTCGGCCGGCTGCTGCGGACGAACGCCGAACTGTTCGGTGCCGATGAAGTTGGCGGCGCGATAGAAGTAGCCGAGCCGCAGGTCGGCGTTCTCGGTCAGACGGTAGCGATAGTCGCCGCCGGCGTCGATGCTCGTAAAGTCCGTCCCCCGTGGCGTGACGACCGTGAAGTGGCTGCGCGAGTATGCCGCGCGCGCCGTGGCCAGCGATCGAACCGAGAAGCGGTGTTCGAGATCGACGCGCGAGTTGCTCGTGATCGCGCGGTCGTCGTTCACCGCATAGGCGGTGTTCGGGATGTCGACGCCGCCAAGCACCGGGGGCAGCACGTCGGCGAACAGGCCGAACAGGAACACCGGTGCGTAGGACAGGCTCTGGTTGATGTCGAGCGTCGAGGCGCGGCCGAGGCGGACGGTCGTACCGGCGCCACCGTGGAAGTCGTTGGCCGCGAACGCGCCGATATTGGTGTAGTAGCGGGCGCTGCCGCCTCCGGTGGCTGCGACCTGAAGCCGATTCGTGCGGCGCGTGTAGCGGAGATCGCCGGCCACGTGGGTGTAGAGGCCGCTGATCTGCAGGGCCGTCGTCGTGTTCGGTCCGGCGAACTCGGCCAGCAGGTTTTCGTCCCATGCGGCGGCGATCGCGCCGTCGAACCGCAGGCCGTTCGTCTGCCGGTCTTCGAGGGCCGCCCCGCCGAAGAGGGTCGGAAAGCGGCGCCGCGCACCCGTCATCGGGTCGGCCGGATCCGTTTCCTGCACCGGTCGAGGCTCTTCGGGCCGGGTGGTCGCCGGCGTCTGCGCACCGGCGCTCCACGGAACACTTACGGCCGCCCCGAGGGACAGGAGTGCGGCGCGCGCCAGGCTGGCCAGGGTCATGGAGTCGGTCCGCCGTTTTGCGGGTCAGGAAGGGGGGGTGGAACACTCAATGATACCACCCGTGCCTGCGGTCCGCCGGGTCCGTCACGCCGCGAACTGCGCGCCGTTCTGCTGAAATTCACGGCCAGAACGCGAATCTGTTGCCCCCTCGGGTGTGAGACCATACAGGGCGCCGGGCCGTGGCCACGAACATGGCCGCCGCGGCGCGCGATGCGCGCTCCCCCGGCGTGTCGTGACACGGATTCGGCCGCGCGTCGCGCCCGGCTGACGGAACTGCCTCATGCGGAGACTCGCTGTGCGGATGTCCACTCGTCCTTCCCTGTTGGCTGTTGTTGCGGCGTTG
This sequence comes from Acidobacteriota bacterium, assembly GCA_022842985.1. Taxonomy (GTDB): domain Bacteria; phylum Acidobacteriota; class Vicinamibacteria; order Vicinamibacterales; family UBA2999; genus CADEFD01. The sequence continues at coordinate 27,731 of JALHON010000008.1, forward strand.
TCGCTCGGGCCGTTCATCGCACCGGCGCATGCACAGACGACGTTCAACGCCACGCCGTCGACACTCGGTGCGATTCCCGACAGTGTCGGGGAGTGCCCGACCGACGGCCCGCCCCGCCTCGTCTCGGTGCCGGTCTCCGGCGCGGTGGGCGGCGTGACCAGTGTGGCCGTCAGCATGACGATGACGCACTCCTGGATGGGCGAACTCACGGCGACGCTGATTGCGCCAGATGGCACCTCGCACGTGATCTTCGGGCGCACGCGCGCCACCACCGTGCCCTACTGGGGCGTCGATTCCGACGTGAACGGCACGTATACCTTCAGCGACGCAGCTGGCGGCGATTGGTGGGCGGCGGCGCAGTCGAGCCCGGTGCCGCCGGGTGCGTACCGCACGTCGGCCATGGGCGGCTCGCCCAGTGCCACCGGCGCGGCCACGGCGATGAATCCCGTGTTCGCCAACCGCGAACCGAACGGCACCTGGCGCGTAAGCTTCACCGATTCCTGCCGCCTCGATGTCGGTGTCGTGAGCGCCCTGAGCCTCTCGCTGACCACGACGGGCGTCATCACGCCGCCGGTCGCGGCCGTGCCCGATGCCTACTTCGCCGGCTTGTCCACGCCGCTCGTCGTCGCCGGCCCGGGTGTGCTCGCAAACGACGTCAACTCGCCGGGGAGTGGCGCGCTCAGGGCCACCGTGCAGGCGCTGCCGGCGCACGGCGTCCTGACGCTCAACAGCGACGGCGGATTCCGCTACGTCCCCACGACGGGGTACCTCGGACCCGATTCGTTCACCTATTTCGCGTCGAATCTGGCCGGTGACACCAACGTCACGACCGTGTCCCTCACCGTCGTACCGGTGCAGCCGCCCACGAACTTCCGCGTCGACCGTGTCTCGGGCAATCTGGTGACCCTGCGGTGGGATCCGCCGCCCTATGGACCGGTGCCGACGGGATACGTCGTGGAAGGCGGCGTTGCGCCTGGCTCGGTCCTGGGGGCGGTGCCGACCGGGCCGGCGCCCGCGCTGACGTTCACCGCACCGAGCGGGTCGTTCTACGTGCGCGTCAAGGCGCTCGATGGTCCAATGACGAGCGGCGTGTCGAACGAAGCGCGCCTGCACGTCAACGTGCCGGTCGTGCCGTCGGCGCCGACCAATCTGACCGGGCTCGTGAACGACAGTGCGCTGACGTTGTCGTGGAAGCTCGGCTACGGTGGCGGCCAACCCACGGACGTGCTGCTCGACGTCACGGGCAGTCTCGTGGCGTCGGTGTCCGTCGGCCCGACCGAGTCGTTCACCTTCACGCCCGTGCCCGATGGCACCTACACGTTCGCCGTCCGGGCTCGCAATGCCGGCGGGACTGGCCCGGCCTCGGCGCCCGTGACGCTGACCTTCCCGGGCGCCTGCAGTGGCGTGCCCGAACCGCCGAGCAACTTCCTGTTCTACGGCGTGGGGAACACCGTCTCGCTGCTGTGGGATCCTCCCGCCACCGGGCCGGCCGCCTCGGCCTACGTGCTGAACGTGACCGGTGCCTTCGTGGGGGCCGTGCCCGTGGGGGCCAGTCGCAGTCTCAGCGCCGGCGTGGGCGCGGGCACGTACAACGTGAGCGTCAGTGCGCTCAATGCCTGCGGCTCGAGTGCGCCGACGGCGGTGCACTCGGTGCGCGTGCCGTAGCCGGCGCTCCTCCAACTGGCGACGCCGGTCCGGTGCTGCAGACTGGACCGGCATCACCTCTCTCGTCTGGGTAGTGCAGGCTCAACGTCGCCTACGACGCGCCGTCCTCCCGTATGCTTCCGTCCCCCGGCGCCATGCAGCTCTCGAGTGTGCGTTCTCTCGTCGCGCCCGCCGCCCGGACGCTCACGACGGCGGCTGTCGTGCTGATGGCCGGGTGGAACGCGTACATCTGCCTTCGGCTGCGGCCGGATCTGCCGACGACCCTCATCAACCTGTCGTTCTGGTTCGTGCCGATCCTGCTGCTGGCCGCGCTCACGGGCCAGGCGTGGCGCAGCGTCGCGCTCGGCACCGCCGCCACATTCGCCCTGCAGCGACTCCACTGAGCAGCGCCGGTCGCTACCGGTGCGTCCCGCCCTGGCGCCGGCTCACGGACGCAGCCGCACGACTACACCCTGCGGATGCTCCCCGCCAGTGCCTGGCGGCATATCCGACACCACGGCGTACACGGTGCCGCCTTCGGTCACGAGATCCGTCAACTGCCCTGCGAGGCCTGGCACGAGCGACTCGACGTCCGCCGCTGCGTCCAGTCGCACGGTGCGCGGCCATCGACCGGTGGTCCCGAGCAGGGCGGTCACCTGTGCGAGGCGCAACGCCCCACGGGCGTCGACGGTCTCGACGTGCAGCAGCAGTGGCGTCGTGCCCGCACGCTCCGCCCGGAACCGCACAGGCCACGGCGTCGCACTCGTGCCAGCGGCCGTGTCATCGCCCAGCACGCGGAGCGTCACGTCCGACGGCCCGTCGGCGACGAACCCGAGCAGGTCGCCCGTGGCGGGGTGCCAGGTGAATCCCAGCGGATGGGCCTCGATTCCCGTAAGTGGGCCCTGCGCGGGTGTGGTCCCGTCAGCCTGCAGGCGCACGATCGCCGGCACGGGGCGGCTGGCGGCGGGCTGACCGTCGAACACGAATCCCGATGGCAGCGCGGCGTACAGGAGGGCATCGGGTCCGAACGCCAGGCGCGGACCACGGCTGTCGTCTCGCGCCGTCGCAGCGTCAGCCTGAACGCCGGTATTGGGATCGGCCGTGACCGCGGCGTCGAAGATCCTGGCCGGCTCGCCGAGTCGAGCGCCTACCTCCCGCAGCCGCACGATCCGCAGCCGCACCTCACCGGTCTCCGTGTCGTAGAGGTCCGACACGAACACATGGCGGGTCACCGCAAAGTCCGGATGCACGGCGATCGCCAGGGCACCGCGCGCCGCGGGGGTGACGAGCCCGCCGAGATCGAGCGCCTCGGTCGCCTGCCGCTGGCCGTCGGGATCGAGCAGCCGGACGCGCCCGCCCCGCTCGGCCACGAGCAGGCGGCCGTCGGGTAATGCTGCCAGCTGCGCGGGCAGGCGGACGCCGCGTGCCACGATCTCGGCCGCGCCGCTCGCTGTCGTGGGGGCCGTTCCGATCGACACCACGCCATCACCACCCGCGTCTGACAGCATCGAGACGCTGCGCGCCGCGCGCGCTGAGATCTTCTGCAGGGTGAGTGTCGCCGAGCGCAGGCCCTCGATGCCCGAGGTCGTGTCGACGGCGGCGAGTTCCAGCGTGTGCACGCCGTCACTCATCGGCGGCAGCGGTGCTGAGCACGCGGACTCGGTTCCTGCGAGGACACACGAGACCGACCCCAGCGTGGCGCCGGCGCCATCGATGTAGACGCGGAAGGACAGCGGGGCGCCAGTGTCGCCCTGTTCCCATGCCAGGCGCTCCCGTCCGGTGACCTGAGTGGCTCCCGGCACCGGCGCTGGCGCCGGTGCCGCGGGCGGCGGTGCGGGCGAGTTGCCACCGCAGGCGCTCGTGACCAGCGCCGCCAGCAGAGTAACGGCCACACGCAGTCTCATCACCAGCGCCCCTACGCCCTATCCTAACACCCGGGATTCGCATGGATTCCCGGCCAATGATGCGTCCAGTTGAGCTGGTGCGTGCACCGGTTGGCCGCGCGTCGCAAGGCTGAGATGGCCGCGTCCCGGCCCGCAACGCCATCAAGGAGGGCAAGGCGAGCGCGCTCATCCGCACGTCGCTCGCCGCGAAGTAGAGGCGCCGGCGCCGTGACCGGCTAGAACAGCAGCTTCACCCCGAGCTGGATCTGCCGCGGGTCGAAGGTGCTGCGGATCGTGCCGAAGCCCGGGCTCGAGATGTTTGCGTCGGGCGCGCCGAAGTTCGTGCGGTTCAGCGCATTGAAGGCCTCGGCCCGCAGCTGCAGCCGCGTGTTGCCGGGCAGGTCGAAGTTCTTGAACAGCCCGAGGTCGAGCTGATGGAACGCATACCCGCGCGCGGCATTGCGCGGGGCGTTGCCGAACGGCTGGCTGACGTCGGTGGGCGCCGAGACGGTGGCGCGGTTCAGGTAGTTGTTCGGGCCGCGCTCGGCTTCCGGCGTGAGCGGATCGCCCGAAAGATTCGGGCGGTAGGCCGGACGTCCGAACACCGCGAGGCCCGGAATGACCGTGAAGGCGCCGCCGTTGTTGTAGACGAGGTTGATGGTGCGTCCGCTCACCGCGTTGTTGATGGCCGTCACCTGCCAGCCGCCGAGGAACGCCTCGCCCACGCCGCCCATGTTCGACAGGAAGCGGCGGCCCTTGCCGAACGGCAGGTCCCACACGAGGCTCGTCACGTTCACGAACGGCAGATCGTTGGCGGAGCGTCCCTTATCGGCGTTGGGGTTGTAGATGCTCTGCACCGACGGCCCATCCCCCGCCGGCGAATCGAGCGGCTGCGAGGCGTTGTCGAGGCTGCGCGACCAGGTGAACGAGTTGAGCAGGTAGAGTCCGCCGGTGGCGCGCTTCTCGATCTTGACCTGCAGGGCGCGATATTCGGACACGCCGAGCGGGAACGCCGTGGAGATCGAGGCGAAGCCCGGAATGGGCCGGCGGTCCTGCAGCGGCACGTTCTCGCCCGGCCGGTTCGGCCTGGCCTCGTTCTGGTCGTTGATGATGAGCAGGTTCTTCGCCGTGTTGCCGATATAGCCCACGTCCACGAGGAACCCGCGGCCGATCTCGCGCTGGGCCGACACGTACCAGCTCTGCACCATGCCGGCGGGTGAATCCGGCGCCACCGCCTGGATCGTGGTCCGCAGCGGGTCGAAATTCGCAGCGTCCGTGAAGCCTGCGGGGTAGCCCTGCTGTGTGTTGCGGAATCCCGGGCCCGGTGTCTGTTCGACCAGGCCCAGGATGAAGAACGGGGCGTTCAGTGACAGGTAGCTCGTGCCGGTGCGGTTGAAGTGCACGTAGCTCACGCCGTAGCCGCCGCGCACGACCGTCTTGTCGTTCACGCTGTAGGCGGCGCCAATCCGCGGGCCGAAGTTGTTGCGGTCGGGCTTGACGAGCGCGCGGTCTTCGATCGATCCCGCGCTCGCGAACTTCAGCGTCTGCGTGACCGGGTCGAAGTTACTCAGGCGGTTGTCGCGTTCGTAGATGGGCGTCGCGTATTCGTAGCGCAGGCCGAGATTGACCGTGAGCTTCGACGTGGCCCGGATGTCGTCCTGCACATAGCCGAACCACATCCGCTGGCGCGTGTGCGCCACGTCGGCGTTCACCAGTGAATACGAGTTGCGGGCGCCCATCAGGAAATCCGCGATGCTGTACACGCTGAGCGGCGCGGTGCCGCCGGCCGGGCGGCTGAAGGCCGCCGTGTAGACGTCGCGGCCCAGGATGGGATTCACGTCGAGGTGATCGACGTTGAGGGCCTGGTGCTCGAGGCCCACCTTCACCGCATGGCGCCCCATGATGCGCGTCACGTTCACCTTCGGATTCCAGAGCGTCGGATACTGGTACTGCGGATTGGTCGCCTGGCGCCCCAGTGCCGAGAGTCCGCCGTTGAACACCTGGACGGGCAGGCCCCCCGTGAGACTCCTGTCCGTGGGCAGGCCCTCGAGGCCGTAGAGTTCGAGCGGGCTCGGACCGCCGATGAGCGGCGGCTCCTTGCCAGAACGGGCGCGCGAGAAGCCCATGCGCACTTCCACCATCGAGTTCGGCGTGGGCGTGTAGGTGACACCACCCGCCACCTGGATGATCGGGATGCGCGTGAAGCCGTTGCCTTCCGACCCCGACGGCCCGGGAATGATGCCGTTCTGGAAGATGTCGGCCCGGCTCTGGCTGTAGCGCGCGAACCCGCGCAGCGCGCCGCCGAACTGGTGGTCGATCTTGAAATTCGCCTTGTCGCGATCCGTCGTCGCTTCGTTGAGCGTGGTGAAATTGTTGGCCGCCCCGGCGCTCGTCGTGGCCGGCAGGTCATCGAACACCTTGCGGGCGAACGGGATGATGGCACTCGCCGGAATGCGGCCGTCGGCGTAGACCTCGCCCGTGAACGGATTGCGGATCGGCACGCCCAGAATCCCCAGACGCTGATCGGCCGACGGCAGCGTCGCGAACGCGACGCTGGCCACCTTCTCGCGGAAGCCTTCGTAGTCCACGAAGAAGAAGGTGCGGTTGCGCACGACCGGGCCGCCGAGGGTGGCGCCGAACTGGTGGCGTTCGAGCGTCGGCTTGCGGCCCAGGGCCGGCTTGAAGAAGCCCACGGCGTTCAGCGCCGTGTCGCGCATGAACTCCCAGCCGGCGCCGTGCAGCTCGTTCGTGCCGCTCTTGAGCGCGGTGTTGATGGCGGCGCCGCCGGCGCGGCCGAACTCGGCGCTCATGTTGTTGGTGACCACCTTGAATTCGGCCACCGCGTCGGGCGACACCTGCACCACCTGGTTCGAGAAGCCCTGGTTGCTCGTGCCGTAGTAGTTGTTGTCCACGCCGTCGAGCAGGAAGTTGTTGTAGGTGCTGCGCAGCCCGTTCACGCTGAACGACCCTTCACGCGCCAGCAGGCCGCCACTGGCGCTGGCGGTCTTCACGACGCCCGTGCTGAGCAGCGCCAGGTCGGAATAGGCGCGCCCGTTGAGCGGCAGCTCCACGACCTGCTTCTGGTTGATGAGCTGACCGCGATCGCTCGAGTCGGTCTCGAGCACGCTGGCCGCGCGGCCCTGCACTTCCACCGTGGCTTCGACGCTGCCCACTTCGAGCACGAAGTCCACGCGCTGGCGGGCGCCCACGGTCACGGTGAAGCGGCTGACACGGCTGGTCTGGAAGCCGGCGAGACTCGCCGTGGCTTCGTAGCTGCCGAGTTTGACGTTCAGGAACTGGTAGTTGGCGTCACCGTCAGTGACGGTGGAGGCGACGATGCCGGTGTCGAGCGAGGTGAGCACCACCGTGGCGCCCGGCACGAGCGATCGGCTCGCGTCGCGGATGGTGCCGAGCACCGATGCCGATTCGAATTGTGCCGTGGCTGGAGCTGCGCCGGTCAGCAGGAGCACGGCGACGAGTGCGATGGAGCGGAACGCGGTCGATCGAATCACGGTACAAGCCTCGCGTCCGGCGCGGCGGCATCAGATGCTGATGCTCGACGGCGGACGCGAGACTGTAGCTGGGCCGGTCGCGGAAACCTGTGACGACGGCGCGACGATCGCTTGACGTGCCGGTCGCGCCGGCACGTCGTCCGGTCTAGGGCGTGAGCTTCAGCGTGTGTGCGGCCTGTTTGTCCACCGCGCCCCGCGTATAGGGCAGCGGGAAGTACTGGCCGTTGGCCAGGCGCTCGCGGTTGTTGCCGTAGTAGGGGCTGCCGGGCTGCGCCGACTGTCCGGGCGCGTTCGTGGCCACCGAGTTGTCCACGTTCGAGAGGTCGATGATGCGGCGGAAGTTCGCGCCGGTGGCGTTCACGGTGTTGAAGCCGCCGGGACGTTCCACCGTGGGCAGGCTGAACTGCGGGATGAACATGTGCGGCAGTTCGCTGGCGTTGATGCGGCCGTAGCGCCACGTCGTCCAGTCCGAGCCCCAGTCCTTCGTGAGCCGGGCGATGGCCTCGCGCAGCCCCGTCTCCACGAGCGCTTTGCGCTTCGCGGGCGCCACGACGCCGGTGTCGAAGGCGCGCCCGGCCTCGGTGCCGGCCCAGCGCACGTAGATGGCGCCGGCCATCGTCTCGGCCGACATCACCTTGTCCCACGCGGCAATCGCCGCGCGGGCCTTCTCGACGTCCGCATCGGTGCTCGTCCAGCCCTGGAAGAGCGGCAGGTCGCGAGCGGCGCGCAGCGAGTAGGCGTCGTGCTGCATGCGCTTGTGGTCGTCCACGCCGAACTTGGCGCCACTGCCGAGCATCTGGTGGATCCGCGCGATGCGGGATTCCTTCACGCCGATCGACGTGCGGAACAGCACCGGCCGGCCCTTGTAGCCCGGGGGATGCGTGTTGTCGTTCGCGGTGGCGATGTAGCCGCGCTCCGGATTGAACTCGCGTGGCAGGTCGCTGCGGAAGCCCTTCCACTCGTACTTGCCGGTGCCGGGCACGGGGAGGCGGCCGCTCCAGCCGGTGCGATCCGGCGTGAGCCCGCTCACCTGCAGCGCGATGTTGCCCTTGGTGTCGCCGCAGAGCAGGTTGTGCGTGGGCACCTTCCACGACATCGCCCGTTCGAAGAAGTCGTCACAGCTCTGCGCCTGGGCGATCTTCAGGCTGCCCTTGAAGGGCGCCGTGCCCGGCTCCTGGTTGACCGACTTCGCCACGTAGGCGCGGTGATTCGTCGTGTCTTCGTAGAACACCGGACCGTGACGCGTGAACTTCATCTCCACGGTGCGTGGCGCCTCGCCCTTCACCTTGATCTCTTCGCGCACGACCTTCATGGGCTCCCAGGCGCCGTTGAACTTCGTCTGGTTCGCATCGGCGGGATTCGTCTCTTCCACCACCGTGTCCACCATGTCGATGCCGGCGAACGTGAACGCCCAGGCCATCTTGTCGTTGCTGCCGGCATCCACGCCCACGAAGGGCGGCTCCGACCCGCCGATCACGTTCCAGCCCGGCGACACGAGATGCACGAAGTAGCGCAGCGACGGCATCTCGATCGTGCGATGCGGGTCGTTGGCCACGATCGGCACGCCCGTCGTCGAGAGCTTGCCGCTCACGACCCAGTTGTTGCTGCCGTCCATGTCCTGCAGTTCCGGCGCCACGCGCGCCACCTTGAGCGGCGCCACGAGCTCGCGGTACTGCGGCACGATCTCGAGGCTCGGCAGCACGCCGGGCGCGAACGGATTGCCGTCGCCCTTGCGCACCACATCGAGAATGTCCGCCGGAATGCTCTTCACGTCGAGGCCCTCGGGCACGGTGAGCTCTTCCCACGGATCCGGCGCCGCCTCGGCGTTGGCCGCCTTCGCGCCCTTCTTCGCCACTTCGAGCGCCAGCCGCAGCTCTTCGAGCGGCGTGCCGCTGGCGCTGTCGAGGCCGATCTGCGCCCAGCGCAGCGTGAGTGTCTTCGCGGTCCACGGCTCGGGCGTGAGGCCCGTGAGCTGGAACTCGACGGGCAGGTTGTCCTTGTGCTGCGCCACATAGGCGTTCAGCCCGTTGGTCCACGCCGTGAAGAGGCGTTCGGCGTCGGGGTGATAACTCTTCCACTCGGTGTCGTCGTGCGGGCCGCGATACATCATCAGCCGCGTGCGCGCGTCGAAGTCGTAGGCCTTCGGGCCGAACACTTCGGCCAGCCGGCCTTCACGCCAGCGCCGCCACATCTCGAGCTGCCACAGCCGGTCCTGCGCCATGACGTAGCCCTGCGCGAAGAACATGTCGTCGTCGTTCTCCGCGTAGATGTGCGGGATGCCCGCCTGGTCGCGGATGATCTCGACCGGCGCCTTGAGACCCGGCACCTTCAGTTCGCCGTCGAGACGCGCGAGCGATCGCGCGGCCAGCGCGTCGAGTGACGCGGGCGGCGCCGCCGGCGGCGGTGCGGCGGGCGAGCAGGCCAGAAGCGTGGCGGTGAGGCAGAGGGCGGTGATACCCGGGGCGGTCGTACGAAGCATGGCAGTGGTCATCTCTGGTTAATCGCGCAGGCCGAAGGTGAAGAGCGCGTTGCCGGCAATCACGGTCACGTATTGTCTGCCGTCCACCATGTAGGTGACCGGCCCCATCACGATCTGGCCGCCGAGGCTGGCCCGGAAGAGCAGGGCGCCGGTGCGGGCGTCGAGGGCCATGAAGTGGCCTTCGCGGCCGCCGGTGAAGAGCAGGTCGCTCGCCGTCGTGAGCATGCCGGCGTCGGTCACGTCGAACTGCCGCAGCTTCCACTTCACCTGGCCGGTGTCGGGGTCCATCGCCATCACGGCGCCGTTGCCGACCTCATCGGTCCAGTTGTTGATGGGGCCGCGCCGGCCGATGCCGATCGTGGGCGCGCCGGGTGCGGGCGTGACCACGCTGAAGCCGCCGCCGGTGAAGAGCTGCCCGGGCTTGTATTCCTGCTCTTCGGGCCGGTAGATCGTGCCGTAGTTCTCCCACGCCGAGAAATAGAAGAGGCCCGTGCGCGGGCTGTAGCCGGGCAGGTACCAGTTGGTGCCGCCCTGATTGCCCGGGTAGGTGGGCGAGCCGAGCGGCTGCGGCGTCTGCCGCGGCCGGCCCTTGGCGTCGAGTCCGCTCGCCCAGTTCACCTTCACGAACGGCGTGCCCGCGAGGTACTCGCCGGTCACGCGATCGAGCACATAGAAGTAGCCGTTACGGTTGGCCCAGAGCATCAGCTTGCGCGGCTGGCCCTTCCACACGCGATCGACGAGCACCGGCACCTGCACGGCGTCGTAGTCGTAGGGATCGTTCGGCGTGAACTGGAAGTACCACTTCAGCGTGCCGGTGTCGGCGTCGAGCGCGATGGCGCAGTCGGCGTAGAGGTTGTCGCCCGGGCGCTGCTTCGGATTCCAGTCGGGGCCCGGGTTGCCAATGCCCCAGTAGACGAGGTTGAGCGCCGGATCGTACGAACCCGTCACCCACGCCGGCGCGCCGCCGGTCTTCCAGTCGTCGCCCTCCCACGTGTCGTGGCCGGGTTCGCCGGGGCCGGGAATCGTGTGGAACTTCCACACTTCCTTGCCGGTCTTCGCGTCGTAGGCGGCGACGAAGCCGCGGATGCCGTACTCACCGCCGCCCACGCCCACGAGCACCTTGTCCTTGATGACGAGGGGCGCCATCGTGATCGAGTAGCCGGTCTTCACATCGCCCACCTCGATGTTCCAGCGGGCCTTGCCGCTCACGCGGTCGATCGCGATGAGGCGGGCGTCGAGCGTGCCCATGAACACGAGATCGCCGAGGATGGCGACGCCGCGGTTGTTGGCGCCGCAGCAGACCCTGGCGTCCGGCGACGGCGTGTGGCGATAGAGCCAGTAGAGCGATCCGGTCTTCGCATCCACGGCCATGACGTCGTTGGGACGCTGCGTGAGGTACATCACGCCGTCGACCACGATCGGGTTCGACTGCCAGGCGCCGAACACCTGGTTCTGCACGACCCACTTCGATTCGAGACGCGCGACGTTGGCGGGCGTGATCTGGTCGAGCGTGCTGTACCGCTGGCTCGTGTACGTGCCGCCGTAGGTGAGCCAGTTGTGCGGCTCGGATGCCGCGCGCAGCAGACGGTCGCTCGTGACCTGCGCGTCGAGGGCATAGGAGCCGGCCACGAGCGCCGCCAGCAGCAGCGCGACGCCGGCGCGGGAACGACGAGAGACGCGGCTCATTGCACACCTCGCAGCGACAGGAGATAGGCGACAAGGTCGGCGACCTCGTCGGTGGACAACACGTTCGCCACCGACGGCATCGGCGACGTCTTGCCGGCGTCCATGGACTTGATGTCGGTCTTGATGACGGTGACGAGCTCGCCGCCCTCGCTCACGAGCTGCACCGAGAACGTGTCTTCGTTGGTGCGCCGTCCGCGCACCGTCTTTCCGGCTGTAGTCACGATGGTGACCGGGCGGTTGATGGGCAGCATGGCGCGTGTCGGGTCGAGCAGCGAGCGCTGCAGCGCCGCTGGCGTGCGCAGGGCGCCGATGTCGCTCAGGTCGGGCGCCGCGA
>JALHON010000009.1 GCA_022842985.1 Acidobacteriota bacterium
AGGTCTGGCTCGCCGCCGGCGCCGTGTCGAGCACGCGCGCGCCGGCCAGCCGCGCGATGTATTCGATGGCGCTCGCGCGAATCACCGCGCCCTGCGAGCGGTCCACGGCGAGCGAGGCGAGCGCCGGCACACTGGCGGCATCCCCCGTGCCGGCCGCGTACATCGTGGCGGCGAGCGTGGCGCTCTTCTTCCGGCGCGCGCCGTCGCCCCACCACGCATCCATCTGCGCGGCCGCCCATTCGGGCGTCTTGTCGTCGTGGCAGGTCGTGCAGGCGTTCGGCACGCCGAACGCGGCCGTGGTCTCGGGCACCGGCGACTGGAACGTGTGGTCGCGGCGCCGCATCAGCAGCCGCCAGTTCACGTCGCTCATGTGGCAGTTGATGCAGCGGCTGCCTGCCGAGTCGGCCTTGTGGAACGAGTGGCGCGACAGCTCGGCGTCGCTCCACGGCTGCGTGCGCTCGAGCGCCTCGGGCGCGCGGCTCGTGATGCGCGCGAGCGGCGACTGCGCCTCACCGGCGGCGCCGGCATCCGCCGGGCCCTGATGGCACTGCGTGCAGAGCACATCGCCGGTGCGGCCCGCGCGGACGTCCACCTTGAGCGAGAAGGGGTTGTTCGCCGTGCCGTGCGCGAGATGGCAACTCGTGCAGGTGACGGCGCCGGCCTTGAAGCACCCCGAGAGCGTGAGCGCCTGCGTGCGGTTGAAGCGGTTGGGCCGGCCGTCGGGCCAGAACTCGCCCTGCGCGTCGAACTCGGGCAGCGGCTCGCTCAGCAGGAACGGCACGGCGTGGTCTTCGTAGCGATCGCCGGCTGCGAAGTCCGTGAACAGGTTCCGCTTGTTGCCGTGGCAATAGCCGCAGGTATCAAAGGTGCGGCGCGGCTCGGCGGATCGCGGCGAGAAGATCTTCAGCGTGTTGCTCAGCTGGCGGTTGTCGGCACGCGAGCTGTACGTGGGGATCGATGTCGGATCCTGTTCCCACGTCTTCATCAGCGCCACGTGCGACTTGCCCGGGCCGTGGCACGCTTCGCAGCCGATGCCGAGTTCCGTCCACGAGGTCTTGTACGACGCGTTCGCCGGCACGTAGCCGCGATCGAGATTGGTGGCGTGGCAGTTGAAGCAGTTCACGTTCCAGATCTGCTTCATGTCGTGCGCGCCGTCGGGGATGGGCGTGGTCTCTTTCCAGTCGAGCCAGCGCTTCGCCTCGACGTGCCAGAACACCGGCAGCACGTACATGCGGCCGTCCGGCAGCGTGGAGAGATAGCCCTGGAACCGCTTCGAGCCGAGCGTGTAGTCCACGCTATGGGTCTCCGCCGCGCGTCCGGGGGCACGCATCGTGACGAAGGGTGTCCCCTGGCGCATGCCGAACTCGTACGAGCGGCCGTGCGCGGTGAAGCGCGCGTCACGCGAGAAGTCGCCGAGGAGCGTGGCCTCGGCCACCGGACGCGTCATCTGGATGTGCAGCGACGCCTTCCAGCGCGTGTAGGCGTCGGCGTGGCACGACTCGCAGGCCGCCGAGCCCACGTAGTCGGCGGAGGGTCCGGGCGTGGCGATGGATGCGGCGGCCGGAGGCCGCGTCTGCTGCGCGGGCGCATCCGCGCGCTGGGCGGCGAGCCAGGTGGACGCGGCGAGGATCGCCGCGGCAACGACGAGAATCCGGGACCCGATGCGCATCCGAGTTGCAGAATATGCCAGAAGTCTAGCCCCCGCCAGAATGGGGACTGTCCCCATTACACAGGGAGACGTTTCTCGCGGACCAGATCCTCGTAGAGCGTCTCGATGTCGCTCACGAGGCGTCCCGCGTCGTAGGTGGCCGCCACCTTCACACGGCCGTGCTGGCCCATGGTGCGGCGCATGCCGGGGTCCGCGAGCAGCGTGAGAATGTGCCGGGCGACGGCCGCGGCATCGTCCATCGGCGCGAGCAGGCCGCTCACGCCGTGCTCGACGACGTCGGCGACGCCGCCCACCTCGGTCGAGACGACCGGCACACCCGAGGCCATCGCTTCGATGAGCGCCACCGGCGAGCCCTCGTTGCGCGAGGTCAGCGCCACGACGTCGATGTCGGCGTAGAGCCGGTCGATGTCGGCGCGCCAGCCGAGGAACCGCACCGCGTCCGCGAGACCGAGCGCCGCCGTCTGCTGTTCGAGCGTCTGCCGCAGCTCGCCGTCGCCCACGATGAGGAAACGCGCGGCCGGCACCTGCTGCCGGATCGCCTTCGCGGCGGCGAGGAACACCTCGTGCGCCTTGATGGGCACGAGCCGCGCCACGATGCCGACGAGCGGCGCATCGCCCACGCCGAGCTCCGCGCGCAGCTCGCCCCGGCGGCGCTCCGCGGCGAGCAGCGGTGCCAGATCGAAGCCGAGCGGCACCGCGCGATACTGCGACGCCTTCCCCACGCCGAGCGCGATGAGTTCGTCGCGCACGCGCGCCGTGACCGCGAGCAGGCGGTCGGTGCGCCACGCGAGGCTGCGCTCGATGCCGCGGTACACCGCCGTCTTCGCTGGCGAGAAGTAGCCGTGCAGCACGTGCCCGTGGTACGTATGCACCACCACCGGCACGCCGGCGAGGATCGCCGCCGCGCGTCCCACCGCCCCCGCCTTGGCCGTGTGCGTGTGCACGACATGCGGCCTGATGCGGCGCATGAGCGCCACGAGGCGCGAGAGCGTCTGGACATCGCGCAGCGGCCGGATTTCGCGACCGAGGTCGGGGATGATCTCGACGTTCGCCGTGCGGCCGTGCAACGCGAGGTAGTTGCCCTCGCCCGCCTCCTCCGTGCCGGTCACGAGCGTGGACGCGAAGCGCGCAGGGTTCAGCCGCTCGTGCAACAGCGTCGCGTGTACTGCGGGACCGCCGATGTTCAGACGCGCGATGACGCGCATCACGCGCATGCCGCCGCTGGTGGGGCCATCAGGCATCGGGAGTCCGCTCCGCGGGAACCACGCCCCGCGGTCCCGCAGTGGCATATAGTGCTGGGGTCACGCGGTGCACATCGTACACCTCATCGGCACGCTGGAACGCGGCGGCGCGGAGCTCTTCCTGCTGCGCCTGTGCCGGGGCCTCTCGCGGCTCGAGCCCTCGTGGACGCAGGCCGTGTGGGTGCTTGGCGCACGCGGCAGTCTGGCGGATGACTTCGTCGCGGCCGGGATCCCGGTGCGTGCGTTCGGCCTGACGAAGTCGCCGCTGGCCGCCTGGACGATCGGCCGCCTCGTCGGCGCGCTCGCCTCGAGCCGCGCCTCGGTCCTGCAGACATGGATGTATCACGCGGACGCCGTCGGGATCGCGGCCCGCCTCGCCGGTGTGCGGATTCCGCAGGTCTGGACGCTGCGCCAGAGCAACCTCGCGCCCGATGTGAACCGCATCGACACGCGCGCCATCATCAAGGCGTGCGCACTCGCCTCGTCGCGCGTGCCCGCGGTTGTCGTCGCCGGTTCGGCCGCCGCCCTCGACGCCCATCGTGCCATCGGCTACCGCGCGGCCCGCACGCCGATCATTCACAACGGTGTCGACACCGACCGCTTCCGCCCCGACGCCGGTCACCGGGCCGCCACGCGCCGGGCGTGGGGCGTCACCGGCGACACACGCGTCTTCGGGTACCTCGCACGCGTCTCACCGGTGAAAGGCCACGACGTGTTGCTCGACGCCGCGGCCCGACTCGCAACCACGCAGCCGGCCCTCGACTGGCGGCTCGTGCTGGTGGGCCAGGGCGCGTCGCTCGACGATCCGGCCTTTGCCGCCGACGTCGCTCGACGAGGTCTCGCCGGCCGCGTGCTCACCCCAGGTCCGGCCAGCGCACCAGAAACGGTGTTACCCGCCTTCGACATCGCCGTCTCGAGCTCGCGCGGGGAAGGTTTTCCCAACGGCGTCGCCGAAGCCATGGCCTGCGGGCTCGCCGTCGTGGCCACCGATGTCGGCGACACGCGGCTCCTCGTGGGCGACAGTGGCTCGATTGTGGCCCCCGGAGACGTGGCCGGGCTCGCGGAGGCGATGCGCGAGGCCGCCAGCGCCGGTACGGCCGTGCTGCGGGCCCGCGGCGAGGCCGCGCTGGCGCGCGTCCAGCAACACTTCCGGGAGATCGACGCCGTCCGCGCCTACGCCGGGCTCTACCGCTCGCTCCAGACCGAAGCGCACCAGCCCTGAGGGGCCAGACGGTCTCCGCTATAATCGCTCGGATGCCGTCGCTCCTGACGGCCACACTAGTACATGTGCGGCATCGCCGGTTTCGTCCAAGTCGAACGCGGAGGCTCTGAGCAGCGCCTCGAGTCGCTCATCCGCGCGATGACCGACACGATGGTGCTGCGCGGACCCGACTCGTCCGGGTACTGGGTGGACGCGCCGGCCGGCGTGGCACTGGGCCACCGCCGTCTCGCCATCCGCGATCTGTCGCCCGCCGGCCATCAGCCGATGGTCTCCTCGTGCGGACGCTTCGTGATGGTCTACAACGGCGAGGTCTATTCGCACAACGAGATGCGGGCCGACCTCGAGCGCGCGGGCCGGCGCTTTCGTGGCACCTCCGACACCGAGGTCATGCTCGAAGGGTGCGCGGAGTGGGGCGTCGAACGCACGGCGCAGCGCCTCATCGGCATGTTCGCCTTCGCGCTCTACGACCGCGAGACCCGCACGCTGTCGCTCGTGCGCGACCGGCTCGGCATCAAGCCCGTCTACTGGGGCAGCTTCCCCGGACTGTTCCTGTTCGGCTCGGAACTGAAACCGCTGCGCCAGCATCCCGACTGGCAGCCAACCGTCGATCGCAACGCCGTCTCGGCGTTCATGCGGCACAACTACATCCCGGCGCCGCACAGCATCTACCGTGGTGTGCGCAAGCTGACGCCCGGCACGATTCTCACGGTCGTCAACGGCGTGCCCGGCGCGGAGCGGCCGTACTGGTCGTTCGACGACGTGGTCACGCGCGGCCAGCAGCAACGCGGCGGCCATACCGACCAGTCGGCGACCGACGCGCTCGACCGGCTGCTCAACGACGCGGTCAGCCGCCGCATGATCGCTGACGTGCCGCTTGGCGCCCTGCTGTCCGGCGGCGTCGATTCGTCGCTCGTCACCGCGCTGATGCAGGCCAACAGCGCCCGTCCGGTGAAGACGTTCTCCATCGGATTCAAGGAGCAGGGCTTCGACGAAGCGCCCTATGCGCGTGCCGTCGCCGAACACCTCGGCACCGATCACACCGAGCTCTATGTCGAGTCGAACCATGCGCTCGACATCGTGCCGAAGCTGCCGCAGTGGTACGACGAGCCGTTCGCCGATTCCTCGCAGCTGCCCACGTTCCTGGTCTGCGAACTCACGCGGCAGCACGTCACGGTCGTGCTCTCGGGCGACGGCGGCGACGAACTCTTCGCCGGGTACAAACGCTACGAACTGGGCCGCACGGTCTGGGCCGGCGCCAACGTCGCCCCGGCGTGGCTGCGCCTGCCGGCAAGCCGTCTCGCCCGGCGCATCCCCGTCCAGCAGTGGGACCAGCTCGGACGGCTGCTGCCGAAGCGCATGCTGCCGGTCAATTTCGGCCATCGGATGCACAGCCTGGCGGACCGCATGAGCCTTGGCGAACCCGACGGCCTCTACCGGCAGATGCTGAGCCACTGGCACGAACCCGACGCGCTCGTGCGCGGCGCCACCGAGCCGCACGGCATCCTCTGGGATCCGGCCGCCATCACCCGCGTACCCGACTTCGGCGAGCGGATGCAGTACTACGACACGCTCACCTACCTGCCCGACGACATCCTGACCAAGGTCGATCGCGCCAGCATGGCCGTGTCACTCGAATCGCGCGTGCCGCTGCTCGATCACCGCGTGGTCGAGTTCGCGTGGACCCTGCCGCAGCACCTCAAGTGGCGGGGCTCCGAGAGCAAGTGGCTGCTCAAGCAGGTGCTCGACCGCTACGTGCCGCGGCCGCTGATGGATCGTCCGAAGATGGGCTTCGGTGTGCCCTTCGACCAGTGGATTCGCGGGCCGCTGCGCGGCTGGGCCGACGATCTGCTGTCGGAATCCCGCTTCGCGCGCGATCAACTGCTCGAGCCGACGCTCATCCGCCAGCGCTGGCAGGCCCACCTCGACGGCGCCAACTGGGGGTATCCGCTCTGGAACGTGCTCATGCTCCACGCATGGCTGGACCAGAACCGCGGCGTGTCGCTCGGATAGACGATGCAGGGCCTCACACATTTCGCCGGCATCGTCTCCACGCACCGCCGGCTGCTCGCGGCACTCGTGCAGCGGGATCTCCGCGACCGCTTCTCGGGCCAGGCCTTCGGCCTGGTGTGGACACTGGGGCATCCTCTGGTGCTGATGCTGCTCTACGCGTTTCTGTTCGCGTATGTCTTCCCGGCGCGCTACACGGCCGCCGTCGGCGCGACCTCGCTCGACTACGCGCCGTCGATCTTCGCCGGCCTGGTCTGCTGGCTCACGGCGCAGGAGGTGCTGGCGCGCAGTCCCACGGTGCTGCAGTCACATGCCAGCCTCGTGAAGCAGATCGTCTTCCCGACCGAACTCCTGCCCGTCAAGAGCACGCTCGCCAGCTCCACCGCGCAAATCGTCACGCTCACCTTCGCAGTGGGCTACGCGGCCTACAAGGGCACGCTCGGCCCGTTCGCGCTCACCTTGCCCTTTGTCGTCGCCTGTCAGCTGGCGGCGATGACCGGCGTGGCGTTCCTGCTGTCGAGCCTCGGCGCCTACTTCCGCGACATCAAGGACGTCATCCAGGTGCTGCTGGCGGTGGGCCTCTTCGCGCTGCCGGTGCTCTACAACCCGCACGCCCTGCCGCCCTGGCTGTCGGTCGTCTTCTACGCGAATCCCCTGAGTTATCTGGTGTGGTGTTATCAGGACGCCATCTACTTCGGCGCGCCAGCACATCCGATCGCCTGGGTCGTGTCGCCGCTCTTCGGCCTCGGCCTGCTCGCTATCGGCTACACCGTGTTCCAGCGCGCGAAACACGGCTTCGGAGACGTGCTGTGAGCGGCGACCTGGCGATTCGCGCGCACGGTCTCTCGAAGGCCTTCAAGATCTACCAGCACCCCGGCGACGTGCTCGTCGAGCTCCTGACCGGCCGCACGCGACACACCGAAAAACAGGCCCTCGACGACGTCTCGTTCGAGATGCGGCGCGGTGAGGTGGTGGGCATCCTCGGCCGGAACGGCGCCGGCAAGAGCACGCTGCTCAAGCTCATCGCCGGCACGCTCGAACGCTCCGGCGGCGAGCTCGAGGTGAACGGCCGGATCACGGCGATCCTCGAGCTGGGCACGGGGTTCCACCCGGACTACACCGGACGCGAGAACATCTACATGGGCGGCCTCTGCCTGGGGATGTCGCGTGAGGAGATCGACCGCAAGCTGGAGTCGATCATCGATTTCAGCGAGCTGGCCGAGGTAATCGACCAGCCGTTCCGTACGTATTCCACCGGCATGCAGGCGCGGCTCACCTTCAGCACGGCGATTTCGGTGGACCCCGACATCCTGATCGTGGACGAGGCGTTGTCGGTGGGCGACGCCAAGTTCCAGATGAAGTGTTTCGGCCGCATCACGGATCTGCGGCGCCAGCGCAAGACCATCCTGCTCGTGTCGCACGACCTCAACACGATTACGACCTTCTGCGACCACGCCCTCATCCTCGAACGCGGACGCGTCTACGCGGCCGGCCCGGCGCGTGAGACGGCGTCACGCTATCAGCAGCTGCTGTGGGACGCCCATCCCCTGGGAGACGCGCGGCCAGGCCCGGCCGGCGCCACCAAGCCGGGGGAACGCGACCACGAGGCCGCTGAACAGGCGCCGGATGAACAGACGAGTGAGAAGATGGACACGCCCACCCAGCAGGGCGTCGAATCGCCGAGAGAACCAAATCGCTACGGTGACGGATCGATGCGAGTTGAGTCGTTCGGCCTGACCGACGCCGCCGGCAACCCGGTGGCTGGCATCACATCGGGACAGGCGTGCAGCTTTCACCTTCGCATGCGTGTACTGCGCGACGTGTCCGACGCCTCGTTCGGTGTTGCCATCAAGGATCGCCGCGGCACGGTGCTGTTCGGCATCACCAACGTCTCGCAAAGCAACTTGCCATCCGCGCTCGAAGCAGGGCAGGTCCTCGAGCTTCGCGTCCCCATGCGAATGTGGTTGTCATCGGGCACGTACTTCGTAAACCTCGGCGCTGGGCATCTCAACAGCCAGGTCATGTGCGACTTCATCGAGGATGCGCTGCAATTTCACGTTCTGGGGCCGGGCGGCGTCTTTTCGACAGGGGTCGTCAACCTCGAGGCGAGCTTCGAAATGCGCATGGACGGTGACAAGGCGGAGCAAGGCGGATGATTCTCGACGTATTGGCGGTATTGAACAATCGGCGCAAACGCCAGCCTCAGAAGCTGGAGTGGACACCGGAGCTCGTCGAACGTTTCTGGGACGCTGTCTGGTCGACACGCCTCAAGGAGTTCAGCTTTGCGAGGCAGGCCGGCCGGGCCCTCATCGTCGCCATCGATCACCTGCTGCCGCCGGGAACGCGGGTGCTCGACTTCGGGGCCGGGTTCGGCGATCTGGCCGCGCTGCTTCTCGAGCGCGATTTACGCGTCGCCGGGCACGACCCCTCACCGGCGTCGCGGGCGTCACTCGCGGGTCGCTTCGGCACGCACGCGGGTTATGTCGGCACGATCGGCCCCGACGACCGGCAGCAGTTCGATGTGGTGGTGATGGCCGAAGTCATCGAACATGTCCTTGATGCGGAGCTCGAGGCCACCCTGACCCGCGTGGCGCGATTTGCCGCGCCGGGCGGCCTCGTGGTCGTGACGACGCCGAACAACGAAGACCTCGAACTGGGGATGTGCGTCGACCC
This sequence comes from Acidobacteriota bacterium, assembly GCA_022842985.1. GTDB lineage: Bacteria > Acidobacteriota > Vicinamibacteria > Vicinamibacterales > UBA2999 > CADEFD01. Next base: position 8,813 of record JALHON010000009.1, read on the forward strand.
GCTGGCCAACGTCGTGTTCCACCGCTGGCAGCACGTGCGGTCGTTCACGCGCGAGACCCTGGCCGCGCGGATGGCGACGGTCGGCTTCGAGGAGGTCGTGACCCACGAACTCGAGCTAAGTGAGCACCTTTACGTGCCGTTCGATCGCATCTGGGGCCAGCCGGATTCGGACCCGTCCGCCGCGTCGCACATCGTCTCCCTCCGCGGCGATGTGGTCACGGCGAACGGCGGGCGCCAGAACCTCGTCTACGTGGGACGCCGGAGGGTCTGAGTGCTCATCGACGCAGTCCGTAGTCTCGCTCGACGTCTGGTCCCGGCCGCCCTGCGGAAGCCGGTCGCGGATTGCGTCTACCGCTGCATCGATCAGGCGCGCAACCTGGTCCAGAGGCTTCGGGTCTGGCGCGGGCGACTCCGGTCGTCACACCAGGCGACGATATCGACAACGGACGCCCCCTCGGCGAATCCTCGCCCCCCCCGCCAACTGGTCCGTCGCATTCACTCAGTCGTGACCAACCTGCCAGGTCGCGGACGCGCCGTGGCGACGCGGGCGGTTCGGGCCTGGATTCTCGCGAGCCTTCCTTTGCTATGGGCTCGTCGTGACCTCTCCGTACGCGACCGCCTGCGCATGGCGGCGCTTCAACGGTTGCTCAACGTCCTCGACAGGCGTTTCGCACGACAGTTCAGAGCGCTGCTGGCGTCGGCGCTGCCGCCGGCCAGGCGTCGACAGGGCAGGCCACACCTCCTTGCCGCGATAGGCACGCTCGGCCCCGGAGGTGCCGAGCGGCAGCTTGTCAATACGCTCGTCGGCCTCAAGGCGTCGTGCGATATCGACATCGAGGTGGTGGCAATGTACCTCGATCAGGACTGGCAGCGCTTCTTCCTGCCCACGCTCGAGGCCGCCGGCATCGCCGTGTCCCTCGTTGGCCGCGACGTCGAACCAGGCCTGATGACGCCGGATTTGCATCCGGCCGCACCCCGGCTCGAGACCGCGATGGCTCGCCACCTCCCCGCAGAATTGACACACGTGGCGGCGTATACCCACATCTTGCTCGACCGACAGCCGGACATCGTGCACCTCTGGCTCGACGAGGTAAACATCAAGGCCGGCCTGGCTGCAGCGCTCACCGGCGTGAGCCGCATCGTGCTGAGCATGAGGAGCGTGAACCCGACCCATTTCGTGTTCTACCAGCCGTATATGAAGGCCGGCTACCAGGTTCTGCTCGAACGACCGCAGGTGCTGGCGTTGAACAACAGCCAGGTTGGCGCCGAGGACTACGCCGCATGGCTCGGCCTCGCCCCGGCAAAGATCACCGTCGTCCGCAACGGGGTCGACTTCGACCAGATCGTCCCCGCCTCCTCACAGGGCGGGCGCGGCCAGTTATATCGAGCCGCACACGGCATCCCGGCGGACGCCTTTGTCATGGGCGGCGTAATGCGGTTCTCGGAAGAGAAGCGCCCGCTGTTGTGGCTTGAGGCGGCCGAGTTGGTGGCATCGAGATACCCAGACGCGCATTTTCTGCTTGTCGGTGACGGCGTGCAGCGAACGCTGGTGGAGGCGCGCATCGCCCGATCGGCGCTCGCCAACCGCATGCACCTCGTGGGCCACGAGTCGAAGCCGTACGATAGTATTGCGGCGATGAACGTGCTGTTCCTGTCCTCGGTCTTCGAGGGCTCTCCGAACGTGCTCATCGAGGCACAAGCACTGGGCGTCCCCGTGGTCTCCACACCTGCGGGCGGCGCAATCGAAGCCCTCGACGACGGTCGTACGGGGTGGATCGCTCGCTCAGGGCGCGCCCATGAGGCGGCCGACAGAATCATCGAATTGGCAACACATCCCGCGCAGGCCGCGCAGGCTGGACACTTGGCCCCGGACTTCGTCCGTACGCGCTTCGGCATGCAGCGGATGATCGACGAAACCGCAGCCGCTTATGGCGGCGTGCCGTCGCGTCGGGCTGACTCCATGAGGGACCAACGACGTGACTGAGAAAAGGTTTGAGTTCGGCAAGAACTGGCGCCAGTACATCGACAAGCACTACAGCGAGGAAGCTGTCGCCGTTTCCAAGGCGCGCATTCTCGAGTTCATGAAGCGATCGGATCTGCGCGGGCTGAACGTCATTGATATCGGCTGTGGCAGCGGCATCCACTCGATGGCGATGCATAACGCTGGCGCGGAGTCGGTCTTTAGCTTCGACTACGACCCGTCGTCGGTCGAAGCCACAGGGATCGTGCATGCCAAAGCCGGTTCGCCGCCCTCGTGGACGATCCGGCAGGGCTCCGTGCTCGACGAATCGTTCATGCGTTCACTGCCGACGTTCGACCTTGTCTATTCATGGGGCGTCCTTCACCACACCGGCGAGGTCTGGAAAGCGATCGACTTGGCGGCCGAGAGGGTGAAGCCTGGGGGCCTGTTCTACATCGCTCTCTACGCAGCGGACGTGCAGATCGACCCGACACCGGAGTTCTGGCTGGACGTCAAGCGCACCTACGTCAATTCCGGATGGCTTCGCCGACGCTACATGGACTACTGGTACGTATGGCGCTTCATGATGCAGCGTGACTGGCGCCGCCTTCCGGAAGTGATTCAACGGATGCGCGACTACCGGAAAGACCGCGGCATGAACCTCATGATCGACATCCGCGATTGGCTCGGCGGCTGGCCCATGGAGTTCGTCTGGGATGCCGACGCCGTCAAGTTCTGCGCCGAGAGAGGCCTGGCTTTGAAGGAAATTGCAACGGGCAAAGCCAACACGGAGTTCCTGTTCGAGCGGCGTTAGCGACGTTCCTCCGACGCGCGCCACGAGGGGCTGGCGTAGTAGAGCCCGTAGCTGAGCGAAAGCCTGTCAGGGCTTGGCGACGCACAGACTGCGTAGACGCCTGGCCGACGAGGGTAGGCTTCTCGGCGCACGAGCAGCCATAACGGGCGGCCATCCCCGACGTGGTAGGCGGCGGCGAGCACGTGCCCGGCCGTCATGTTGCCGGCGTCATTTCTGATTTCGACTCTGTCGACAGTCTGGCGGAGGTCGCCCGGCCGGATAGCGGTGGCACCGGTCATCGTGGAACCGGCCCCCGTTTCCACGTCCAGGTAGCTCCCGGGCGCCAGCCGCATCGGCAGCATCACCTCACCTGCGTCACAAAGGACGTCAGCCGGCATGGAGACACGGCCCGTCCGCAGCAGGACCTGCGGGCAGACGAGCACCGCCAACACTATGGCGAGACCGAGGTGCTGGGCCGTGTGTCGCCACGCTTCCAAGGGTTCTGGCTCGGCAGTTGCGCTCGACACGTCGCGGCGCAGCCGCGACACAAGTCGACCGACCCACTGGAGCGGCACCGATACGCCGACGGCAACCAGCGCGACCGGCAGCGTCATCGTGGCGGCGTACACTCGCAGCCCCGCGTCGATCGGCGGCACGAACGGGATCGATGCGAGGTGGGCGAGCGCGCCGACCAGCAGCGTCGCGCTCAGGGGTTGGCGCAGCGTCGCCAGACAGATCAGCAAGCCCACGCCGGCGAACGCGAAGCATAGTTGATGGAGGCGCAGCTGCTGCTTGGAGTCACGCACGAACGCGAAGGCGTGGTATGGAGACAGGCGATCGAAGTAGACCGCCCACATCTTCGTAGCGCCCTCAAGCAGACCGGCGGGGCGACGCTGAAACTCACGCCAGGCGAGGCTGTAGATCTCGGCGCCTTCTCTAGCGCCCGGATGATCAATCTCGGCCTGCTGCCAGCCCTTGCCGCCCACCACGAGCCCGTAAAGAGAGTAGGAGAAATTCGAGAAAGCCTGCTGCGCTCCGGCAGGATTCGACAGCAGCCGGCCGTTGGCAAGGCTGAGGCCGACGGCTACGACCAACGCAGCGACGCCGAGCCCGGCCACCCGTTTCCACTCGTAGCGACGGCGGAACTCCCACATTGCCGCACCGACCATGGCCGGCAGCACGAAGAATGCGCCTGCCCGCGCCATGAGCGCAAAAGTGACGAGGCCGAGGCCCAATGCGTAGCCTTGCGGCCTCAACTCCCTGGCGCCACGTGCCATGGCGGCGAAGCCCAGCACGCCAACTGCGAGGCCGAGGTTCTCAGTGAGAGTCGTGCCGAGTCCTCCTTCTCGGGTGTAATAACCACACAGCATCAATACGGTGAGGGCTCCCGCGACAGGACCGAACAACAAGCGCAGTTCCCGGCCCAGCATATAGACGGCGGCGGCGTTCATCGCTGTCATGGCCGCCAGCGTCCACTGCAGATCGCGTCCCGTCGCAGCAAGCAGCGTCGCCAGCAGACCCGCGAATGCGGGACGCCTGGCCGACCAGTTGAGAGGTTCACCATCGAGCAGGCGCTGCGCCTCGAGCCAATACCCACTCGCGTCCGAGAAGGGCAGCAAGCCGCCGACCGCGTTGCCGTGAAATCCGACGTCCTGCCACCGCGCCGCAAGTGGGAGGGCAAAGAGGCCGAAGGTCACGGCCAGTCCGGATGCTGTCCCGAACCAGTCGCGACGCCAAAGGCAAAGCACTAGCGGCCCACCGACCCAACCCAGTATCGGCAACGTCTCGTCGTGCGCCGCTACCAGTGTGCTGATCGGCCACCGGATGGTCAGAATGGCGACGAAGACGGCAAGGGCGAAGGCAACTGAGACCGCCCGTGCGAGCCTGGCGCGAACGTCGTCGCCAGCGCAGGCCGCGGCGGCCGCATCAAACGCGCCCAGTGCCGCAGCTGCGCGGCAGCGAATACCTCCCGGCCATCGCCACGACAGCACGGACGAAACGGCCAGGAGCCGACCGGCATTCACTGCCAGCAGGCAGGCTATGGCGACGGCCGTGACCCAGGCGGCTCTCTCGATCGAACCTGGGAACAGCGCCCGTGGGTGCCACACCGACACCAGGACGATCGCGTAGGAGACCAACAGCGTCACCGCGATGACGACGGCCCACACGGCTGGAGGTCTCGACCGCGCCCAGGCCTGGCCGCGCCGTACTGCCATGGTGGCGCCTAGTGCGAAACATCCGACCCAGATGAAGGCCACCGAAAGTGGCAGCCGCGCCACCAGATGGACGACATACTGGCGACCGTTCGCCCTCGGATCGGTGCCATCGCTGGCCGAGAAGATGAGCGCATCGCCCCAGTGGGAGAAGGCGCCGCCGCCGGAAGCGCGGATGAGGGCGTGCTGCGAGTGCGGCGGGCCAATCAAGCGCCCGTCCTCAGCGAGCAAACTCGCCGAGCGTTGGGGGTGGTCCGGGTCATCGCCCTCTACAGCCAGCACCGGCGCGAGTCGCGACCGCGGGACGGGCGCGGAGTAGCTGGAGCCGCTGTCCGGTGAAATGGACGAGACCGAAACGTAGTAGGACTCCAGCACGCCAAGACCCACGCCGCACACGAGCGGTAGGAGCCCGAGCAGCAGCGACGCCAGGAGGCGCCACGCCGGGACGGGCGGCGGATCCAGCCGCACGCCCCCCGCTAGTTCGTAGGCCGCCATCGGGGTATTTCCCATAACGACGGCAGGGTCTACCGTCGGCGCACGGAGATGATGGCGAACATCGCCAGATGGTGCATCAGCGGCTCAAGCGCCTGCTCGGCGGAACGCCAGACCCCGAAGGACCAACCCGGCATCAAGCTGCGCAACGAGACGCCGCCAGACAGAAGGTAGCGAAACGGCATCATCGGCCGGACCTCTTCGATCGTCCACTCTGGGAACTCCCTCTCGAACACCGCCCTGTCGCGCTGGAACACGATCCACGGAAGCGCACCGTTGGCGCCCGAGAGTGGCCCACTGGCGTCGAACTCCCAGTGTGTCACGTCCGGAACGAACGGCTCGTGATGCAGGTGCTTGTAGATCAGTGTGGACCAGGTGGTCACCCAGGGTTCGACCATGATCACCGCGCCGCCGGGACGGACCGCCAGAGTTGCCTCATGAAAGAAGCGGCGCACATCAGGGATGTGATGCAGAACGTCGGTCATGACGATGGCGCGCAGGCTGGCCGGACGAATCGGCATGTGACAGGCGTCGAGGACGGTGTCGATTCCTGGACATTCGAAGATCTCTGACCGTACCACGTCTGGCAGGTACTCTTCGAGGAAGCCCGCTCCCGAGCCGAGTTCCAGTACACGCCCGCGGCCAGCCGGGATGCGCTGGGCGATTGCCGAGTACCACTCATCGTAGATCAGGCGCAGAAACGGCTTCGACGCGACGATTTTCAGCCGCAGCCTGGTCGTCTCAGGACTATCGATTTCGAGCCCACGCGTCAGCGGATGTTCGAGCAGGGCCTTGAGCATGCCGGGACTAGACGAATTTCAGGCGTCGGGCGGCGAATGCCACCATGCGGAGCAGCAACAGCCCGTGTTTCCATCGCTCGATATTGGTGGTGCCGTATGTGCGCTCACGATAGCGGATCGGCAGGTCTACGATCTTCAGCGACAGGCGTGCCGCGCCGAAGAGCAGGTCGAAGTCGCCGAACGGGTCGAAATCGCCGAAGTAGCTCCTGTTGGCGGCGATCCGCTCGTAGTTCGCCTTGGTGAGCACTTTCGTGCCGCACAAGGTGTCCTTGATCGACTGGCCCAGCATCCACGAAAACGCGAAGCTGAAGAACTTGTTGCCGAGCAGGTTGAAGAAGCGCATCGCCTGCGCGTCCATCGGATACACGAGCCGCACGCCGTTGACGAACTCGGCGTCACCGAGGAATAGCGCATCGTAGAAGCGCGGCAGGTCCTCCGGCGGCACAGTGATATCGGCATCGAGAATCATCAGCACATCGCCAGTGGCCATTTGGAAGCCCAACCGGACCGCGTCGCCTTTGCCGACGCCGGTCTGGCGCGCCATCTGAATCGAACGCCCTGGGTGCTTCGCGACCTCCCGCTGGATCGTGTCCCACGTGTCGTCCTTCGAGTGGCCCTCGATGAACACGATCTCGGTACCTGCGCCGATTTCCGGCGTGCGCGCCAGGATGTTGGCAATGTTGCCGGCCTCGTTCCGAGCCGGCACGATCACCGAGACCTTAAGGTCTTCTGGCGGCACCGAACGAGGACGAAGCCTCGCGACCATGACATTGGTCAACGCCAGCAGGCGAAAAGGCCACACCTTCGCCAGGTAGCGATTGACGAACGACGCCACGCCAGGCACGCCGACAGGGCAGACGACTTCCGTCCAGCGCTTTACGGGCTCGAATCCTGCCAGGTACATCAGGTTCGCGACGTCATGGACGGTCAGCCAGTTCTGGTCGAGGCGTGGCCGCGCCAAGCCCAAGGTCGCGGCCAACGAGAGCGGGCCCTCCCACAGTCGGCTGTAGTTGCTGACCACGACACGCGTGCCAGGGTGCGACACACGGGCCACCTGTCCGAAGACCTGCTGGACGTCCCACGCGTCGTTCAGCAGGTCCGACAAGATGACCACATCGAATGGCCCGGAAATCGAAGACAAGTCGTGGGCATCGGCCACGACGAAATTGAGTGCGGGGTGTCGCCGCCTCGCTTCCGCAACCATCGGCTCCGAGAAGTCGACACCCAACCCGTAGGACGGCTTCACGCTGGCCAGCAGCTCACCGGTGCCACAGCCGATCTCCAGCACGCGCTGCCCCGACGGCACGTGCGCCACGAAGACGTCGCGCAAACGGCGGTGGTAGTAGCGGTTGGGGCCGAACCGCTCAAGCCGTGCAGCGACGCCATCCCAGTGACGTCGCCGATTCTCGGTGTACCGCTGGAAGTCGAACGCGGCGCCGTAGCCGGTCTGACTCATTCGCTGCCCCGTGCCCGTTGCTCGCGGTACCAAGATACGGTTTGCCGCAGCCCGGAGTCGAAGTCGGTGCGGGAGGTGAAGCCGAACGCTTCCCTGGCTCGTGAGGTGTCGAGTTTGCGACGCGGTTGACCGTTGGGCTTCGACGTATCCCAAACGATCCGACCCGTGAAGCCGACGGCAGCAGCCACCTTCTCCACGAGATCGCGGATCGAGATCTCGAAGGCCGATCCGAGATTCACGGGCTCGCTCCGGTCGTAGTGCTCGGCTGCCAGGATGATGCCTTCCGCCGCGTCGTCGACGTAGAGGAACTCCCGCGTGGGCGTGCCGTCCCCCCACACCACCACTTCGTCTGCGCCGGATTCGAGGGCTTCGAGGCACTTGCGAATCAGCGCGGGGATGACGTGGGACGAGGCGTGGTTGAAGTTGTCCCACGGGCCGTAAAGGTTCACGGGCAGAAGGAACACGGAGTTGAAGCCATACTGCTCGCGGTAGGCCTGCGACTGCACGAGCAGCATCTTCTTGGCAAGGCCGTACGGCGCATTGGTTTCTTCAGGGTAGCCATCCCAGATGGCGTCTTCAGAAAACGGCACCGGCGTGAACTTCGGATACGCACACACCGTGCCGACGGCGACGAACTTCGAGACTCCGGATCGCCACGCCTCGTGCATCAACTGCACGCCCATCATCAGGTTGTCGTAAAAGAACTCGGCCGGGTGCTCGCGGTTTGCTCCGATCCCGCCGACGTTGGCAGCCAGGTGCAGGACGAGATCGACCGGCTTGAGAAAGCCGTCTCGGCTGTCTGACGACGCGGCCAACAGTCGTCGCACAGCGTCGCCGTCGCGCAGGTCGTATTCCCCCTTGCGAGGGGCCACGATGTCAGTCACACCTCTGGCCCTTAGCGCAGCGAGGACGGCCCGCCCGAGGAATCCGCCGCCGCCTGTGACGAGCACACGCTTGGTTGACCAGGGCTCGTCGCTATTCAGTCGCCACATCTTCGAGGCCTCCAGGTGCGCATTGTCGCGAGGGGGCGAACGCAGCGCCTCGCGGGGATTCTGACAGCCCTACGGCACGCCGTCAACCGATGGCGACTCCCTAGATGTCGAGGTCAAACACGTTGTTCATCACGCGGCGCTCTGCAGTCGAGTGATGGGCGGCTGATATCGCAGGCTGGCGTGCGGCCGGAGGCGGTTGTAGTACCGCAGCCAGGGCCGCAGCGCCTGACGGCGCACCTGCGAGGTGGCGTACGGCTGCGCGTAGGCCCACTCGCGCAGCAGGGTCTGGATGAAGCGCTCGGCTTTGCCGTTCGTGCGCGGCGTGTACGGCCGCCTCCGCCGGTGGTCGAGCCCGAGCTGCGCACACGCGTCACGGAAGGCACGCGAGACGTAGCCGCTGCCGTTGTCCGTGAGCAGGCGGTGGCACGTGATCCCGCGGGCCGTAAACCAGGCGATCGCGCGCAGCAGGAAGGTGGCGCAGTGCGCGCCGTCCTGCGCGGCGAGCACCTCTACATAGGCGACGCGCGACTGATCGTCGCCCGCCACGTGGGCGCACTCCCAGCCCGCCCCGGGCGGCGGCGTCGGCATAGCTCCAGCCTTCGTGCATCACGCGCTGCACCACGATCAGGCGGGTCGACGGGGTGCTCTTGGCATTACGATGAAGCTTCATCCGGGGCTCTCCTCTGCGGGGAACGGTTGTGTGGAAACACCATTCTTTGCAGAGCGCTCCGGATGAACAACGTGTTCAGCGAAGACAGCTGACGCTCAACGAAGGAGTGAGATCACGGAACACGGCCCTTAGCTCCGATACCGGGGCAGGCGATCGTGCAGTTCGCTCAGCGGTCTGGCCGCGGCATCCCGCGCCGACAGCAGCGGCGCCACGACCGGCCACTCGATACCGATGGCCGGGTCGTCCCAGCGAATCGTGATCTCGTCGGCCGGGTCGTAGAACGCGCTGCACTTGTATTCGATTTCAGCGAAGTTCGACAGCACCGCAAAGCCGTGCACGAAGCCTTCGGGGATGAACAGCTGCTTGAAGTTGTCGCTCGAGAGCGTCTCGCCGAACCAGCGGCCGAAGGTTGGCGACCCCACGCGAACGTCGACGGCCACGTCGAAGATCGCGCCGGCGACGACGCGCATCAACTTGGCCTGGGGCGTCGTGAGCTGGGCGTGCAGGCCGCGCACCGTGCCCTTCCCGGAGTGCGAGTAGTTGTCCTGCACGAACCGCGTGGAGACGCCGGCATCCGCGTAGCGGCGCTCGTGGTACGACTCGAGAAAGAACCCGCGGGCGTCACGATGCACCGCCGGCTCGATCAAGAGCACGCCCGGCAGGGGCGTTTCGAGCACGCGCATGACGGGCGCGCTCACGCCTCGACCAGCCCCAGCAGATACTGTCCGTAGTCGTTCTTCGCCATGAGCTCGCCGGCGCGGCGCACGGCCGCGGCGTCGATGAACCCCATACGGAACGCCACTTCCTCGGGGCAGGCCACCTTCAGGCCCTGCCGCGCTTCGATGGCCTGGATGAAGGTGGACGCCTGCAGCGTGGCTTCGTGTGTGCCGGTGTCGAGCCAGGCCATGCCACGACCGAGTGTCTCGACGTTGAGCGTGCCCCAGTCGAGGTACTGCCGGTTCACATCGGTGATCTCGAGTTCGCCACGGGCCGAAGGCTTGAGCGCGGCGGCGACCTCCACCACCTGACGGTCGTAGAAGTAGAGGCCGGTCACGGCAAACTTCGACTTCGGGGCTTTCGGCTTCTCCTCGAGGCTCACGGCGCGGCCGGCCTCGTCGAACGACACGACGCCGTAGCGCTCCGGGTCCTTCACGCGGTAGGCGAACACCGTGGCGCCGGATTCCCGCGCCGCCGCCCGCTGCACCGTGGCCGGGAAGCTGTCGCCGTAGAAGATGTTGTCGCCGAGGGCCAGGGCCACCGGCGCGCCGTCGATGAATTCGCGGCCGATGAGGAACGCCTGCGCCAGACCGTCGGGTTTCGGCTGCACGGCGTACTGCAGGTTGATGCCCCACTGCGAGCCGTCGGCGAGCAGCCGCTGGAACGCCGACTGATCCTCGGGCGTGGTGATGATCAGGATGTCGCGGATGCCCGCCCACATGAGCGTGGTGAGCGGGTGGTAGATCATCGGCTTGTCGTAGATCGGGACGAGCTGCTTCGACACGGCCAGCGTGACCGGGTAGAGGCGCGTGCCCGACCCGCCCGCAAGGATGATGCCCTTCATCGTGTGGCGGACTCCTTGAGGCCCAGCCGCTGCCGGTCGTAGGTCTCCGCGGTCACCGCGGCACACCAGCCGCGATTGGCGAGATACCAGGCCACCGTGTCGTGGATGCCCTGCTCGAACGTGCGGCTGGGCTTGAAGCCGAGCTCACGCGCGATCTTCGACGCATCGATGGCATAGCGCCGATCGTGCCCGGGCCGATCGGCCACGAACGTCTTGAGGTCGTGGTACCGCGCGATGCCGTGCGCGCGCAGCGCGGCGTTGGCCGCGGCCGGCGCCAGGCGGTCGAGCGCGTCGCAGAGCGCATCCACCATGTCGAGGTTGGTGCGTTCGGCGTTGCCGCCCACGTTGTACTTCTCGCCGGGCACGCCCCGGTCGAGCACGCGCAGGATGGCATCGCAGTGATCTTCCACATGCAGCCAGTCGCGGCGGTTCAGGCCATCGCCGTAGATCGGCAGGCGCTTGCCGTCGAGCGCGTTCATGAGCATGAGCGGCACCAGCTTCTCGGGGAACTGGTACGGCCCGTAGTTGTTCGAGCAGTTCGTCAGCAGCGTCGGCAGCCCGTAGGTCTCGTGATAGGCGCGCACGAGGTGATCCGCAGCGGCCTTGCTGGCGGAGTACGGCGAGTTCGGCGCGTAGGGCGTGGTCTCGGTGAAGGCGCCTTCCGGCCCGAGCGAACCGTAGACCTCGTCGGTCGAGACGTGCAGGAACCGAAAGGCCGTGCGCTCATCCGGGGCGGCGGTCTGCAGGAAGGCGCGCGCGGCCTCGAGCAGTTCGAAGGTGCCGCTGATGTTGGTGCGCACGAACTCGCCGGGCCCGTCGATCGAGCGGTCCACATGGCTCTCGGCGGCGAAGTTCACGATGGCGGCCGGGCGCGTCTCCTCCACCACGGCCCGCACGTCCGCGCGCTCGGCGATGTCGCCGCGCACGAAGCGCACACGATCGCCGTCGATGAGCCCGTCGAGGCTCTCGAGGTGACCGGCATAGGTGAGCTTGTCGAAGACGACCAGGCGCGCTACGCCGAGCGCATGCGCGCGCCGCACGAAGTTGCTGCCGATGAAGCCGGCGCCGCCGGTGACGATCCAGGTGCGCATCGAGAAGAGGTGATTATCCCCTGATTCGCCTTACAGTTGCGACCGGATGGCCCAGAGGTCCGGGAACGTCGGGCCGATCGTGCTACGCAGGTACGCTGCGCCGGACGACCCGCCGGTGCCGGTCTTCATGCCGATGGTGCGCTCGACCATCTTCATGTGGCGATAGCGCCACTCCTGCACGCCTTCGTCGAGGTCCACGAAGCGCTCGCACATCTCGCTGTTCTTCGCGTCGGTCTTGTAGACGCGCACGAGTACGTCCTGCAGCGCCTGGTTCGGCACGATGGGCGCGGTGGGATCGGCGCTCAGCACCTCGGCCGGCACGGGATACCCCTCGCGTTCGAGATAGGCGAGGAAACTGGCCCAGAGCGAAGGCTCGCGCAGGCGGATGACGAGCGCCGCGCGAGCGCGGCTACCGGCCGGGAAGCGCTCGAGGGCCTCGGCGGAGCGGCGGCCGAGCACGAACTCGAGCTGGCGGAACTGGTCCGACTGGAAGCCGCTTGCCTGCTCCAGCCGCTGGCGGAACGACTGGAACTCGAGCGGGGTCATCGTCTCGAGGATGTCGAGCTGCGCCACCAGCACCTTGAGGATCGTGAGCACGCGATTGAGCGTGTGCTGCGCGCGGTGGGCGTCGTTCACGTCGAGCAGTGCCCGCACGTGATCGAGTTCGTGCAGCAGCTGCTTGAACCAGAGCTCGTAGACCTGGTGGATGACGATGAAGAGCAGCTCGTCGTGTTCGGGGCCATCCGAGAGGGGCCGCTGCAGCGTCAGCAGCTCATCGACCTTCAGGTAGGAGTTGTAGGTAACCGCGCGATCCATGGCACGAGCATTGTGCCATTCCCCCCGGGGACTGTCCCTATTCTGGCCCCAGCCAGAATGGGGACAGTCCCCAGTACCGAAACGGTACAGAAAAAGAGGCGGAAGGCCCGCTAGCGCGGCGAGCCTTCCGCCTCAAGAGACTCCCCCACAGGAGTCCAACCGTGGGGGGCTGGGGCTGGGGAGGGGCCAGAGGGTCTCCCCCCTACCCCAACCCGCGATTTACCAGAGCAGGCGCATGCCGAGGCGCGTCGTGAACGGCCCGAGAATCGCCGACGGACGCTGGAAGTTCGAACCCGTCGAGACCGTCAGGTCCTCGGCGGCGGCGCTGTTGGTGATGTTGAAGAAGTCGAGGAACCCGCGGATGCGGATCCGGTCGGTGATGTTGAACGTGCGATCCAGGCGGACGTCGAACACCCAGATGTTGTCGCGACGGTTGTCGCCGGCGTTGTCGGCGTAGAACGTCAGCGCCGGAATCGTCAGGCCGAGCGCCGCGCCCGCGCCCGACGGGATCGCGATGGTGCGGGCGTAGTTCAGACCCGCCTGGTGACGCAGCACCGGCGACACACGCACGCCGAGCGGCGCGTCGTAGGAACCGGTCAGCTTGAAGCTCCAGAACGAACGATCCTGCGCACCGGGCAGGTTCGGGTGCTGGTTGCTGCTCTGCGTGACGCCGGCCGGGAAGTCGTTCTGCCGGGTGTAGGCGAAGCCGCCCTGCGCCGACCACTTGTTGCTGTAGCGCTTGGTGAACGACCACTCCACGGTGTTGTAGCGCGACTGACGGTCGGGGATGTTCGACACCACGGAGTCAATCGGGAAGTTCGCCGCCTGCGCCGTGGGCAGGCCGAAGAGCGTCAGGTCGCGATCGTCGCCGGTGCCACGCACGCCGTCGACACCGATGTCGACGAAGTTGAAGGGCACCGTGAACGCGTTGGCCGCACGGCCAGGCTGCCACTGGCCGTAGAGGTCGTCTTCCGTCTTGTAGACGTAGCCGAGGCGCGTGCCCCAGCCTTCGGTGACCTGCTGTTCGAAGAACACGCCCACCTCGTGGGTGTACGGCTGCCTGAGGTTGCGGTCGAGCTGCACGGCACCGGACAGCGCCGAGGCCACGCGGTTGCCCTGCTCACCCATCTGGAACCGGCGGTCGCCGTTCAGGTCGTTCCAGGCGTAGGTTTCGGTCTTCGACGCCTGGTTCGGGTTGGCATCAGAGGCGAGCGTGACGCCCGGGTTGTGCCAGAAGAGGCCGTAGTTGGCCTTCAGCACCGAGCGGCCCGAACCCGAGAAGTCGTAGACGAGGCCGAGGCGCGGCGCGAAGGAGTTCCAGGTGATGAGGTTTTCCCTCGCGAAGGTCTGCGCCTGCACGACGGACGGCCCGTTGACACCGGCAAGCTGTTGCTGCTCGGGCAGGTACGAGCTGTAGCGGTCCCAGCGCGCGCCGGCGTTCACGGTGAGGTTGCCCACCGAGAACGAGTCGGTCAGGAACGCGCCGGTCACGTTGAGGCCCGAACGCGACAGCAGTTCGTCGCGCGCGTCGAGCGAGTTGACCTTGGTGGCCGTGGGGAACGCGAACGCCACCTGGTTGCTGACGCCGTTCGAGTAGATGAGATCGCGGTTGCCGCCCCAGCGTTCCGTGTAGCCTTCCCAGCCCTTCTCCCAGAGCTGTTCGCCACCGAACTTGAAGGTGTGCGTGCCCATGCCCGTGTCGACGAAGTAGGTGGCGGCGCCGGTGAGCTGCTTGCGCTGGCGGTCGAGCTGCCACTGCTGGTGCGTGCCCTCGAGCACTTCAAGGCCGCTGTCGCGCCAGAAGAAGCCCTGGCTGCCGTTGGCCGAGAGGGGGAAGTAGTAGCCGAATTCGCCGTAGCGGGTCTCGAAGTAGAGCTTGTCGCTCAGCGTCGAGTTCCACTCCCCCTTGTAGACCCAGCTGCCCGAGTCCTGCCTGTTGGTCTGCGCTTCCTCGGTGTAGGTGTAGGTGCCGAAGGGCAGCCGGTTCGGCATCACCTTCTGACCCCACTGGTAGTAGCCGATGATCTTGTTGTTCTGGTTCACCTGGTAGGTGAGCTTGCCGATGGGGTTCCAGAGCGTCGTGTCGGAGGTCAGCCCCTCGAGCGAGCCACGGAAGTTCGGCTGCGCCACGGCGTTGAACTGCTGACGGTAGGTCGCGAACCACCACAGCTTGTCCTTGATGATGGGACCGCCGACGTTCACGGCCGTGTCGTAGTAGCGATCGATTTCGTTGCTGCCGGGACGGATGCCACGCGCGATCACGGCATCGGGAATGTTCGAGGCCTGCAGCGCGTTGTTGTACCAGTCGAGGTAGTACTCACCCGAGAACTGGTTGCCGCCCGACTTGGTGATGAACTGGCTCTGCACGCCGGGGTTCGGCATTTCGGCCGAGTTGCCGGTGGTGCCCATGAACGCTTCGTCGATCGACGAGTAGTCGAAGTAGAAGCCGGCGCCGCCGGTGCCTTCCGTGGTGTTGATGCCTTCGATGAGCACGCGCACCTGGCCGGTGAAGCCGTAGGCCGAGTAGCCCGTCTGAGTGCCGGCGCGGTTGCCACCGACGTCGATACGCGTCATCTGCACCGAGGGGGTCACCGCGAGCAGCGACCACATGTCGCGCCCGTTCGGGATCGACATGAGCTGCTCGGTCTTGAAGTTCTGCTGCACGCGCGTGGCCGACGTGTCGATGACGGGCGACTCGCCCGTGACGGTGACCGTCTCCTGCAGGGTGGCGAGCGCGAGTTCGATGTTCAGATTGGCGGTGAACCCGAGCGAGAGCTGGATGCCCTCACGACGGACGGTGTTGAAGCCGCCCAGTTCGTACGTCACCGTGTAGACGCCGGGGGGCAGCGCGGGGAACCGGTAGTTGCCGGTTTCCGTCGTGACCGTCGTCTGGGCGCCAAGTGCCGCCGGGCTGGTGGCGGTCACGGTCACGCCGGGCAGCACCGCGCCCTGCGCGTCAGTGACGCGTCCCTGAATCGTACCCGTGCTGCTTGCGCCGCCGCCCTGAGCGAACGCGCTCGTGGCGGTCACCGCGGCGAACGCCACGGCGAGCAGCCCGATAAACCATCGCTTCATTCGTATCCTCCATGGCCTGTGGGGGCGGCCTGTGGGCAGGCCGGCCACGTGACCTTACAAACACGTCAACGGACAACGACAAACCGTTCACGCGAACCGCGCGTGAGCGGGCACTGCAAGGGAAGCGAGAGAAACGCATCGGCGCCGGGTACGGCGCGCAAGCGACGTACCCGGCCCGGCGTGGAAGACGGAGTCACCCGTCGCCCAGTCGCGCTCTCCGATCCTCAAACGGTCTGGCGTCCGTGAGCGACACGGCGCGAGACCTTCCGACAAACAAAGAAGAACAAAGACAGCAAGCGGCGTTCGGCCCGGGGCCAAACGTGCTAATGGGGTGGCAGATTACTGGAGGCGGGGACGAAAAGGCAACAGCGACGTAAACTTCGCTAGCCCCTCACAGCGTCTTATAGTTACGCGTTTCGTAAGGGACCTGTCCTTGCCCGCTGGGAACCGTGAGGGGGACTGTCCCCATTCTGGGCGGGGCCAGACTTCCTGGCGACTCAGAGGGGCTTGAGGACGACCGGAGAGAGGCGGGTCAGGAAGACGCCCGCCAGGATGGCCGCGGCCCCCACCGCCTGTCCCGGGGTGACCGTTTCGCCGAGCCACAGCCAGGCCACCACCATGGCGGCAATCGGGGTCAGATTGCTGTAGGCGGACGTCCGGGTGGCGCCGAGCTGCTGCACGCCGGTGTACCAGATGACGTAGGCGAGCACGAGGCAGAAGGTGGACGACCAGATCATGAGCGTCCAGCCCCACCACGACACGGCCCCCCAGTGGGTCGCGGCAAGCGACGGCACGGCGAAGAGCACGTAGAGCGGCACGGCCACGATGGCGGCCCAGGCGGTGAGCATCGTGGGCGAATAGCGGCCGAGCATCGGCCGCGACGCCACGGAATAGGCCGACCAGCAGAGCATCGCCACGAAGACGAGGGCGTCGCCGGTGAGCGAGGCCCGGGTCACGGCAGCGCCGGCACCGACGACGAAGTACAGGCCCACCACCGACAGCACGGCGCCCGCCCACCGCGTCCACGGCAGCTGCTCGTGGCCCACGGCCGAGGAGAAGAGCGACACCACCACGGGCGTCAGGCCGAAGATGAGGCCGGTGTTGGCGACGCTCGTCGCCGGCACGCCCGAGACGAACAGCAGCTGATAGAAGGTGCCGCCGATGAGGCCGAGGAACACCACGCGGCCCCAGTCCGAACGCTCGACCGCGCGGTCCTCCGGGCGCATCCGCCAGAGCACGAGCGCGAAGGCCGCACCGGCCACCACCAGCCGCAGGGCATTGAAGGCGTGCACCGGGAACTCGGCGAGCGCCACCTTGATGACCGACAGATTGGTGCCCCAGGCCACGATCACCAGCACGAGCAGGAGATCGAGCATCCCGAAGTGGCGTTGACTCACGTGGGCACCCCGCAGACGCGGCTCGACGTCAGCAGCCGGGCCGTACAGACGAACAGGGGCAAGTCACGCAGTGACCTGCCCCTGTTGCCGGAACGGCTGCCGCCGGCTTAACCGCCGAACGGCTTGAGGAAGAACAGAATCAGCGAGATGAGCAGCACGTAGATGACGAGCGACTCGATCAGCACGAGACCGAGAATCAGCGCGCCGCGGATTTCGCCGGCCGCACCGGGATTGCGCGCGATCGCCTCGGTGGCGGAGCTGACGGCGCGACCCTGGCCGAGTGCTCCACCCGCCGCCGCGATGGCGAGGGCAAAGCCGGCCGTGATGATCGACCACTGCACCAGCGCGGTGTTCGTGGCACCGGCGTCCTGGGCGTAGACGGGGGACACGAGGCCCGCGACCAGCAGCATCACGAACGCAGACAGGATTGACCGAGTACTCAACACACGCCTCCTACGAAGACCTTGAATGTGGCCCGCCATCGCGAGCCCGAACTGTTCGCGCGAACTCGACGGTGGCAGCGACGGCCGGCGCAGTGACGCCTGCCAGCATCGCCATCGGGTCGAACTCGAAACGCGCCATCATAACGTAAGCGCCACCCGCGAGTATAGCATGCCTTGTGAAAAACTTCACGAACCCGGCTCGCGGCGGTTTCGGAGGCGGCGCGATGGCTCCGCCAGCCTCGGCGAGCCCGGATGCCCCGGCCCACAAACCGTCCACTCCGGCCCTGATCCCGCGGTAACTCACGGCAATGAGGGCGAAGCCGCCGAGTACGCCGAGCGCCCGCCCCGGACGTCCGGGCCAGAGCGCGGCAGCGGCCACGGCGAGCACCGCGGCCACGATGACGGCGTCACGTTCGAGGCGCGACAGCAGCGGGTCGCGGCCGGGCGCGCTCATGAGCGGTCGGGTGGGGCCGGCGGCGGCGCCGGGCGACTGCGTTCGGCCGCGGTGACCGACTGCATCGTCCGCACCACGTTCAGCACACCAGCGGCGAGCCCCAGGGCAAAGCCGAGCAGCGACAGCCAGGGCGACGTGCCGAGTTTGCCGTCGAGCCAGAAGCCGGCGCCGAAACCCAGCACGAGCGCGAAGACGAACGCCAGGCCGATGGTGCTCAGCTGACCAAGCGTCTTGAGCGTGCGCGCGTCGGGTCCGGCGGCCACAGCCTCAAGTGTAGCCCCGGATGAGGGACTGTCCCTATTCTGGGCCGGACTGGACAATGCCAAAAGTCCGGCATTACCCAGATTAGGGACAGTCCCTCGCCGGGTCGGGCGGGACTATACTGGCGCCATCCGCGGGACCGCGCCCCTCCCGCCGCTACGACCCGCATGGTCCACCGCTCGTTCCGCCTCATCGTGGGCTGCCTCGTGGCACTCCTCGCCGGCGTGAGCCTCGGCGCGCAGGCGCGCGAGCGGGTCGCGTATGTCTCACTGGTGGATCGCGCCACCGGCACGGCGCGCGACACGGTGGCTGCCGCCGACATCGTCATCAGGGAAGACAAAGTCACGCGCGAAGTGCTGCGCGTCACACCCGCCTCCGGACCGCTGCCCATCGCCGTGCTCGTCGACACGAGCGCGCTCGCCGAGCCTGCCATTCCGGACATCCGGGCGGCGCTCACCGCCTTTCTCGCGGCGCTCGGCGACACGGGTCCCGTCGCCATCGTCGGCTACGGCGAGCGGCCCACCGTGCTCACCAACTACACGAACGCGCGCGAGGCCCTGGCCGCCGGCATCGGCAAGGTGTTCGCGCGGCCAGGCGCGGCCGCGACGGCGATCGAGGCGATCTTCGAAACGGCCGGCGGCCTCGGCAGACGCGAAGGTGAGCGCGCGGCGATCGTCGTCATCAGCCCCACCACACCCGAGCAGAGCAACATCGATTTCACGCGCGCGCTGTCGCGCCTCGAGAGCTCGGGCGCGACCCTCCACGTCGTCACGCTCACCGCGCCCGGGCGCGCGCTCTTCGACGACAACGCGCGGCAGCGCGACACGCTCTTCGATCGCGGCGTGCGGCTCACCGGCGGTACGCGCCGTGACGTCGTGGCCAGCCAGGCCTTCCCGCAGGCACTCACCGAGGTCGCCAGCGTGCTCACCCACCAGTTCCGGGTGGTCTACGCGCGCCCGCAGGCCCTGATTCCTCCCGACACGTTCGAGGTGACGGCCACCGCTCCCGGCCTCACCGCCTACGGCGGGGTGGCGAGAGGTCAGCCGAAATGACTCGTCCGTACTCCTCCCTCGCCGCCGCCGTGACCGGCGCCGTCGCGCTGACACTCGTCTCGGTCTCGGCGCAGCCGCCGCAGGTCCGCAAGCCCTCCGATCAGGTCTTCCGCGCCGCCGTCGAGATGGTCTCGCTCAACGTCACCGTGACGGACCAGAAACATCACTACCTGACCGATCTCGAGTCGCGCGACTTCTCGATCTTCGAAGATGGCGCGAAGCAGGAGATTACCTACTTCAACCGCACCACGCTGCCGATCGCGCTCTCGCTGCTGCTCGACACGAGCGCCAGCATGGAATCGCGCATGACGACGGCGCAGGATGCCGCCATCGGCTTTGCGAAGAAGCTGCGGCCGCAGGATCTGGCGCAGGTCGTGGACTTCGACACCCGCGTCGAGATCCTGCAGAACTTCACGTCCGATGCCGCCGCGCTCGAAACCGCCATCCGCGGCACCACGGCCGGCGGCTCGACGTCGATGTACAACGCGCTCTACATCTCGCTCAAGGAACTGGTGAAGGTGCAGGCGAAGTCGGATGACGACGTGCGCCGCCGCGCCGTCGTGCTGCTCTCGGACGGCGAAGACACGTCGAGCCTCGTCACCTACGAGGAGGTGCTCGATCTGGCGAAGCGGTCGGCGACGACCATCTACGCCATCGGGCTGCAGTCGAAGGACACGTCGCAGAACTCGAAGGGATTCCGCGAAGCCGAGTTCGTGCTGCGCCAGCTGGCGCAGGAAACCGGCGGCCGGGCGTTCTTCCCGCAGCGCGCCGAGGATCTCGTGGGCATCTACGGAGAAATCGCCAACGAACTCGCCAGCCAGTACGTGCTCGGCTACGCCTCGACCAACCAGAAGCGCGATGGCGCCTGGCGGCGGCTCAACGTGCAGGTGCTCCGCCACGGCACGACCGCGCGCACGAAGCGCGGCTACTTCGCGCCGGTCTCGTAATCCGCGCGCGACGCCCCTTCGTCGCGTCCATAGCCGGCGCCCACGGCGAGCACGAGCATCAGCACGAGGCCCCACGAGTAGGCGTTCCACAGGCCGGCATCGAGCGGCGAGAGTCGCGGCAGGCCCGCTGCGGTGCCCGACGCCGAGGCACTCGCGGCCAGAATCGTCGGCAGGAAGAACGGCAGCAGGAAGGGCCACGTACAGGCCGTGAGGTCGAGCAGGTTGGCGCGCCGGTAGGCCGGCACGCCCCGACGTCCCGCCCCGGCGGCCACGTACGGCCCCACGGTGAGAATGGCCACGACGCTGTGCGTTGTGAGCACGACCGCCACCGACAGCATCGCGACGATGCGGGCCTCGACCCAGGTGATGCGGCCGCTGCCCGACTCGCTCCACGCCGTGGCCCGCGCCACGACCCCACTCGCATCGAGGGCGGCCACGAGGCCCACGAGGAGCAGCGTGAAGACCGACACGCCGACGCCCCGCTCGAGGCCCTCGATGACGACACTCGTCGCGGTCAGGCTGCCGGGCGCGACGCTGAGCACCTGGTCGATACGGAGCAGCCCGAGCGGCAGCGCCAGCGCGATGGCCGCGGCCACGCCGAAGAGCAGCGCCTCGACGAGATGCCGCTTTGCGAGCAGCAGGCCGAGCACGAGCAGCGGCACGGCCGCCATCGGCAGGCCGCGCGCGCCGCCCTCGATGGCCGCCGCGGCGCCACTGCCCACGACCTCGCCCGGCCCGAACGCCACCGCCACGACGAACGCGAGCAGGCCCGCCGGCAGCACGTACTTGAGACGCGCCTTTACCGTGCCGCCGATGTCGGCGCCCTGTGTGCCGGCTGACGCGATGGTGGTGTCGGAGATCGGCGAAATCGAATCACCGAAGGTGGCGCCGCCGAGGATGGCGCCGAGCAGCACGGCGGGGTTGACGCCCACGGCCGCGCCGGCCGGATAGAGCAGTGGCCCGCAGATGAGGATGGTGCCGAAGCTCGTGCCGGTGGACGTCGAGACGAGCGCACAGGCGAGGAAGGCGGCGCCGGCATACCAGCCGCCACCGAGATCCAGCGCCCGCGCCGTGAAGCTCAGCGCCTGCACGAAGCCGGTGGCGGTGAGCAGACTGCTGAGCACACCCGACAGCAGCCACGCGACGATCATGAGCAGCACGACCGGCTGCGCCATGCCGGTCACGATCGTGTCGGCGTAGCGCGCGCGGTCGCGGGTCAGCGTGAGTCCGGTGATGAGCGCGGCGACGAGCACCGGCCAGAAGCCGCGTTCGTCGGGCGCCCCCTGGGCGGCGAGCCAGGCCACGCCAGCGAGGAACACGGCGAGCGGCGCCAGGGCGCCGGCGGCGCCGCCGCGAAACGCGAGCCGCGGCTCGGTGGGACCTGAATGCGTCACGCTGTGTCTGCCGCGCCCTGAAGCTCCGCGGGCCGGAGGCCCGCCGACGAGGCGCGTATAGTACTACGCGCATGACGACGCCCGCGGCGCCCCACGACGACACCTTCGAGTTGTACGATCTGCGCGTGGAAGTGGTGGCCACCGAGCGGCCGATGGTCTGCCAGCACGTGGCCGGCGCGGCCTTTGAAGTGCACGGCGAACTGCTGGTGATGGGCGCGGGCCAGACGTTCTCGATCTACGCGCTGGCGGCGATCCTGCCGCTCCTGCCCGCCAAGCAGCGGCTCACCCATCCGCACGACTGGATGACGACCGACGCCGAGATCGCCTGCCCCGATCCGCACTGCGGCGCCCGGTTCCGCATCACCCGCCTCGGCCGGCGCACCTTCAGCCACGCGGCCACGACCGTCGTGCCCCTGCCCCGCTGATGCCGGCCCTGGTTCCGCGCGTCACGCTCGCCCCCGGCTACACCATCCCGCGCCTCGTGAAGGGCGGCTGGCAGCTCGCCGGCGGCCACGGACCGGTCGACCGCGCCGCCGCGCTCGACGACATGCGCGCGTTCGTCGCGGCGGGCATGACGAGCTTCGACTGCGCCGACATCTACACCGGCGTCGAGGCGCTCATCGGCGAGTTCGTGCGGGCGCGGGGTGGCGCGAGTGACCTGCAGATCCACACGAAGTACGTGCCCGATCTCGCCTCCCTTGGATCGCTCACCGTCGCCGATGTCGAGGCGGCCATCACGCGGTCGCGCACGCGTCTCGGCGTGGACGTGCTCGACCTCGTGCAGTTCCACTGGTGGGACTACGACCGCCCCGGCATGATCGACGCCGCCCGCGCGCTGCACACGCTCGAGCGCGCCGGCGCGATCCGGCACCTTGGCCTGACCAACTGCAACACGGCCGCGGTGACATCGATCCTCGACGCGGGAGTGCCGCTCGTGGCGCATCAGGTGCAGTACTCGCTGCTCGACCAGCGTCCGGCCGGCGCCATGGCCCGCCTCTGCCAGGCACACGGCATCGGCCTGCTCTGTTACGGCGCGCTCGCCGGCGGCTTCTTCTCCGCGCGCTGGCTCGGCGTACCGGCGCCCGCGACACTCGCCAACCGCTCGCTCGTGAAGTACCGCCTCATCATCGACGAGTTCGGCGGCTGGGACCGGTTCCAGCGCCTGCTCGCGGCCGTCGCCGGCATCGCCGCGAAACACGACGTGGGGATCGGCACCGTGGCCGTGGCCTGGGTGCTGGCGCAGCCGCAGGTCGCCGCGGTCATCGTCGGCGCGCGGAGCGCGGCCCATCTCGACGACACGACACGCGCCGCCACGCTCGTCCTCGACGGCGAGGACGAGGCCGCCATCGCCGCCGTGCTGGCCGAACGCCCGCCGCTCGCCGGCGACGTCTACGACCTCGAACGCGAGAAAGGCGGCCGGCACGCCGCGATCATGCGCTACGACCTCAACACTCAGGCGGGCACCGGGACTCGGGACCCGGGACCCGGGAAGAGCACACCCTGACGGGCGGCGCCGCGGACGCAGGATAGAATGTCCGCCTGATGCGCACCCTGGTCTACCTCATTGGCACGGGCCCCGGCGCGCCGGGGCTTCTCACGACACGCGGGCAGCGCTGCCTCGACGCCGCCGACGTCGTCATCCACGACAGCACGGTGCATCCGCGCGTGCTCGATCTGGCGCCGCGCCGCGCCGAGCGCATCGATGTCGGCCGCCCGTCGCGCGAGGCCACCGATCAGGACGCCATCAGCTACCTGCTCGCTGAAAAGGCCCGCGAGGGCCGCGTCGTCGCGCGGCTGAAGATGGGCGATCCGTTCCTGTTCGACCACGGCGGCGAAGAGGCGCTGTTCCTGCACGAACAGGGCATTCCGTTCGAGGTCGTGCCGGGCGTGCCGGTGGCCCTGGCCACGGCCGCCTACGCCGGCATCCCCCTCACCTATCCCGCCGCCGGCGACACGCTTACGATCGTGCGCGGCCACGAGGCCAACGGCGGCCGCCTCAAGGTGAACTGGGCGCACCTCGCGCGCACCGAGGGCACCATCACGTCCTACGGCGGACGCGACGAACTGCGCGCCATCGTCCGCGGACTGCTGGATCACGGGCGTCCCGACGACGATCGGGCGGCGCTCGTGCTGCACACGTCGCTTGCCAGCCAGCAGACGCTCACCGGCACGCTCGCCGACGTCGCGGCCCGGCTCGAACAGGGGCTCGACAGCTCGGCCTCGCTCATCGTCGGCAAGGTGGTGGGCCTGCGCGATCACCTGCGCTGGTTCGACGAGCGGCCGCTCTTCGGCCGCCGCATCCTCGTGACCCGCTCGCGTCATCAGTCGGGTGAGCTCGTCGAGCTGCTCGAAGGCGCCGGCGCCGAGGCCGTCGAGGCCCCGGTACTGCGCGTGGCGCCGCTCGAGTCGTTCGAGGCGCTCGATGCCGCGACCGATGCGGTCGCCGGCTTCGACTGGGTGGTCTTCACGACGGCCAACGGCGTCGAGGCCTTCCTGCACCGGATGATGGAGCGCGGCCGCGACGCGCGCGCTGGCCGGCCCGCGGCTCTGCGCCGTGGGCGTCGGTACGGCTGAGCGGCTCGCCCGCTTCGGCATCCGCGTCGATCTGGATCTCGAGGGGCAGCCCGTCGAGAGTGTGGTCGAGGGGCTCGGCGGACGCGCGGCCCTGGCCGGACGGCGGGTGCTCGTGCCGGCGGCGGCAGGCGGACGCGACAGCCTCGGCGAGACGCTCGCCGCGGCCGGCGCCGAGGTGACACAGGCGCCGTCGTTCCGCACACTCGCGGTGGACGACAACCCCGAGCTCGACGTCTACGGGCAGCTGCTGCAGCGCCGCATCGACGTCGTCACGTTCACGAGTGCCGCGGCGGTACGCGGCTTCGCCACGCTCTACGGCGAGGAACAGGTGGCCGACCTGCTGGCGAACACCACGGTGGCCACGGCGGGCCTGGCGGCCACCGATGCCGTGCGCCGCCTGGGCGTCGAACCGGCGATCGTGCCGGCGGTGCCGTCGATCACGGCGCTCGTGGACGCCATCCGCGCACATTTCCAGTAGTTCGTCCGTCGAAGGAGTTCCGCATGCTGGTGTCGTTTCGTGCCCTGTCGCGGGGAGCCGCGGCCGCGTCGCTCTGCGCCCTGACCGCCTGCAGTCAGCCGGCACCGCCACCACCCGCCATCGAGCTGCTCATCACGAACGCGCGGATCATCGACGGCACCGGCGCGCCGGCCCGCGAGGGCGGTGTGGCCGTGAGCGGCGGCCGTATCACCGATGTCTTCGACCCGGCGGCCGCCACCGCGGCGGCGAGCCGCGCCACCCGTGTCATCGATGCGAAGGGCCGTGTCGTCGCGCCCGGCTTCATCGACATGCACTCGCACTCCGACATGCCGCTCGTGACCGACGGCCGCGCGCACAGCAAGATCCGCCAGGGAGTCACCACCGAAGTCATCGGCGAGTCGGGCTCGATTGCGCCGCAGGCGGCCGCGACCGAGACGCAGCCGTGGACGGACTTCGCCGGCTACTTCGGCCTGCTCGAAAAGCAGGGCATCGCCGTCAACCTGATCTCGTACGTGGGCCTCGGCACGGCGCGCGAGATGGTCATCGGCAACGACAACCGTCCGCCCACGGCCGACGAGCTGAAGAAGATGCAGGATCTCGTCACGGCGTCGATGCAGCAGGGCGCGGCCGGAGTGTCGACCGGGCTCATCTATCCGCCGAATGCGTTCGCGACGCTCGACGAGCTGGTCGCGCTCTCGACGCCCGCGGCGGCCATGGGCGGCCGCTACGCCTCGCACCTGCGCCACGACGGCAAGAAGCTGCGCGACGGCATCGGCGAGGCCATCGCCATCGGCGAACGGGCGAAGATCCCGGTGCACGTCTTCCACGTCAAGGTCACCGGCCAGGCCAACTTCGGCCGCATGAAGGAAGTGGTCGAGCTCGTCGAGGCGGCGCGCGGCCGCGGCGTGAAGGTCACGGCCGACATCTACCCCTACATCGCCAGCAGCACGAGCCTCACGGCCACCCTGCCGCAGTGGGTGATGGACGGCGGCGCCGACAGGATGGTCGAGCGGCTGAGCGATCGGGCGACGCGGGCGCGTGTGCGCCGCGACATGGAAGACCCGGATGCCGAGTGGGACAACCGCTACCAGTCGGCCGGCACGTGGGCCAACGTGCAGCTGGCCGCGATCGGCCGCACGCGCGGCGTCGCCACGACCGACGACTCGCCGAACCGCCGGTACGAGGGAATGCGCGTCGCCGACGCGGCGAAAGCCGCCGGCAAGGATCCCTTCGACTTCGTGTTCGATCTGCTCGTCGCCACACGCGGCAGCGTGGCCTGCGTGTACTTCATCATGTCGGAAGACGACGTGAAGCTGGCCCTGACGCAGCCGTGGGTGGCGATCGGCTCCGACGGCTCGGCGCTCTCCATCGAAGGGCCGCTGCGGTCGGGCGTGCCGCATCCGCGCAACTTCGGCACCTTCCCGCGCGTGCTCGGCAAGTACGTGCGCGAGGAGAAGGTGATTCCGCTCGAGGACGCCGTCCGGAAGATGACGTCGCTTCCGGCCGACACGCTGCAGCTGCCCGATCGCGGCACGATTGCGGCCGGCAAATGGGCGGACCTCGTGATCTTCAATCCGGCCGAGGTGCGCGACACCGCCACCTTCGAAAATCCGTTCAGCTATCCGCAGGGCATCGACACGGTCGTCGTGAACGGCACGGTCGTGCTCGACGAAGGCACCCACACCGGCGCGAAGCCCGGCAAGGTGCTGCGCCACGCAACGGCGCAGCCCGGCCACTGAGGGCTCAGCGGGGCGTGCGTTCGACGGTCACCTTCGGCGTGGGCGTGCCGCTCCACGTGAACCGGTAGGTGCGCGCCCGGCGCACGTTCATCACGAGCGCCGGCCGGAAACACGCCACGCAGGTGCCGCCGGCGTGGCGCACGCTCGGGTAGACCACGCCGAGCCCGCCCTGTTCGAGCAGGTCTTCCGCCAGACGCTGCGAGGCCTCGTAGCTGACGGGGTCGAGCCAGGCGCGCGCCGCCTTCTTGACCGCACGCAGGTCGTGGAAGCTGGCGCTGAAGTCGGCGAGATAGTCGTCATAGGTCACCGAGTCGTCGAAGCGGTCGATCTCGGCCAGCTGCACGGACTTGTGAAAGGCCACTTCGGCCTGCGAGGTCTCGAGGTCGAAGGCGGCATACCAGGCACCGCGGTCGGGCCCGCTGAACCGCGCGCCGAGCGGATGCGCGTGGCAGAACGACGCGTTGACCACGGCCGCATGGGGCACGCCGAACACCAGTTCCTCCGGGCCGATACCCGGCAGCCGCGAGTGTTCCGCCAGCAGCCGGTCGTTGGTCGCGGCGTCGAGTTCGAAAATCGCCTGCAGGTGCGCGTCGTCATCGGCGAGGGCGGCCAGCACGCTGTCGCCCTTCGCGGCGTGGCGTGACGGAATCAGCCGGTGGGTGTCGTACTGGCGCACCAGCGAGACCGGCGGCGTCATCAGCCGGCGCGGCGCGCGTCGAGCAGGCGGCGCACCGTCTGCAGCGCCGGCAGGCCGCCCTCGATCATGAAGGCCAGCGGCGTCCGGCCGCCGAAGAGCGGATGGCGGTTCGCCAGGTGCACCCAGTCGTCGGCCAGGGCCTGCCCGTGCAGGATGTTGAGCGCCTTGAAGATGCCGATGAGGTAAGACACCCGCGTGAGGCGGTCGACCTCGAGCACTCGATCGGGCCGGCGCTTCATCTCGTAGAACGGCCCGTTCGTGACACCACCGAGCAGCGCGCGCGCATCTTCGTCGCGCACCTTCCAGCGGGCCATGATGGCGAAGAAGGCCTTGAGCGCCGGGGCCGACAGCCGTTCGCGCGACGCCGCCGAGCCGAGATCGGCAGGCCGATCGGCCTGATAGCGTGTGGCCGGGTACCGCAGCGGCACAGCCGTCATGGAGGACTCCTGATCAGGAGTGTATTGACTACTGAACAGACTGTCAACGCCCGCGCGCCACCGGGCCCCGCCCTAGTTGCGCCAGGGCATCAGGCGTTCGA
This sequence comes from Acidobacteriota bacterium, assembly GCA_022842985.1. Classification (GTDB taxonomy): domain Bacteria; phylum Acidobacteriota; class Vicinamibacteria; order Vicinamibacterales; family UBA2999; genus CADEFD01. The sequence goes on from JALHON010000009.1 coordinate 36,706, forward strand.
TCCAGGCGACCCGCGTGAGGTCGTTGTAGATGACCGTCACCATGAGCGCCATGATCACGACGAAGCCCGCGAAGAGCATCTTCTCCTTGACCGCCATCGAGAAGTCGCGGCGCGCAATCACTTCCATGCCCATGATGGCCATGTGGCCACCGTCGAGCACGGGAATCGGCAGCAGGTTCAGCAGGCCGAGGTTCAGGCTGATCGACGCCATCAGCGCGAAGAGCTCCACCCAGCCCTGCGAGGCCGCGCTGCCCGAGAGCGACGCGATGCCCACCGGGCCCATCAGCTGCTTCGGCGAGGCCTGGCCGGTGAAGAGCTCGCCGAGCGTGCGCAGGATGAGCCCCGCCGTCTGCACGTTGCGCTGCACGCTCAGGCCGAGCGCCTCGACCGGCCCCGGCATGTAGCTGATGGTCTCGCTGCCGAGGGTGACGCCGATGACGGCGGTGTCGCCGCGCTGTTCGGGCGTGACATTGAGCGTCTGTTCGACGCCGTTGCGGTCGACGACGACCTCGGTGGGCTGGCCGCCGCGCGTGCGCAGCATCTCGATCACGGTGCGCGTCTCGATCATCCGCACGCCGTTGATGCGCTTGATCCGGTCGCCGCGCTGCAGCCCGGCCTTCTCGGCCGGGTCGCCGGGATTGACCTTGTCGATGAGGGGATAGGTGTCGGGCAGCACGCCGATCGTGCCGATCTCGAAGGTGGCGCCGTTGCGGATGGTGACTTCGGTCGTGGACGGCCGCACCGTGACGGTGCGCTCGACGCCGTCGCGCTTCACCCCGAACTCGACGTCGAGCTCCGGCTTCGACGACACCGCCATGTCGAGCTCTTCCCAGGTCGAGATGGCGCGGCCGTTGATCTTCACGATCTCGTCGCCGGGCTGCAGCCCGGCGGCGGCCGCCGCCGACTGCGCCTGCACGGCGCCGATGACGGCGGGCTTCGAGAGGAACGCCAGCACGCGGTCGCCCTGCATCAGCACGAGGGCGAGCACGAGCACGGCCAGGATCATGTTCATGGCCGGGCCCGCCAGCAGGATCTGGAAGCGCTGCCACTTGGTCTTCGACATGAACTCGTCGCTCGCGCCCTGCGGGTTGTCTTCCGGGTTCTCCCCCGCCATCTTCACGTAGCCGCCGAGCGGAATGGCGCTCAGGCAGTACTCGGTGTCGCCGCGTTTGAACGACAGCAGCTTCGGACCGAACCCGAGCGAGAAGACGTGCACGCGCACGCCGTGCCAGCGGGCCAGCAGGAAATGCCCCAGTTCGTGCACGAACACGAGCACCCCGAGCACGAACGCAAACGCCAGCGGCGTCGTCAGCATGACAGCACTACCTCTTCTCCGATTCTACCCGCACGAGCTCGAGGGCATGGGCTTTCGCCCAGGCGTCGACGGACCGCACGGCCGGCAGCGTCTCCACCGGGGTCGGGCGATGCGCGTCCATCGTGGCGGCAATCACGTCGGCAATGGCGGTGAAACCGAGCTGGCCTGCGAGGAAAGACGCCACGGCGACCTCGTTGGCCGCATTGAGCACGATCGGCAGGCTGCGGTCGGCGTCGAGGGCCCGGAAGGCCAGGCGCAGGCACGGGAATTCGTCCCAGGCCGGGGGGTGGAACTCGAGCGTGCCGGCACGTGCAAGGTCGAGATGCGGCACCGGCGTGTGCCAGCGGTCGGGATACGAGAAGGCGTACTGGATGGGCAGCCGCATGTCGGTCGTACCGAGCTGCGCCAGCATCGAGCCGTCGGTGAACTCGACGAGCGAGTGCACGATCGACTGCGGATGTACGACGACGTCGATCTGCGAGGAGGTCACGCCGAAGAGCCAGTGCGCCTCGATCACCTCGAGGCCCTTGTTCATGAGCGTGGCCGAGTCGATGGTGATCTTCTGCCCCATCTGCCAGGTCGGGTGCTTCAGGGCCTCGGCCGGCGTCACGTCCGCGAGACTCGCGCGGGTGCGGCCGCGGAAGGGCCCGCCCGACGCGGTGAGGATGAGGCGCTTCACGTGCTGCGTCTCATGCCCGTGCAGGCACTGGTGGATGGCGTTGTGTTCGCTGTCCACCGGCAGGATGGCGACGCCCTTGGCGCGGGCGCGGTCCATCACGAGCCCGCCGGCCATCACGAGCACTTCCTTGTTGGCGAGCGCGATCGTCTTGCCGGCGTCGATCGCCGCGAGCACGGCTTCGAGCGCCGCCGTGCCGGATGATGCGCAGAGCACGAGGTCCACATCGGGCCGCGTCGCCAGCATCACGAGTCCGGCATCACCCACGCCGCGCGCCGCCGGCAGATCAGCCGCCGCGGCCAGGCGCGCCAGCGCGTCGTCAGTGGCCATCGACACCGCGGTGGGCCGGTGCGCCTGCACGGCCGGGGCGAGCGCCTCGGCGCTC
>JALHON010000010.1 GCA_022842985.1 Acidobacteriota bacterium
GCCGGCACCGCGGCGGCCGAGATCGTGGCCCTGGCGGGGCAGGGGCAGACGCGCGCGCCTGGCGTCGAGCCGTGGTCGCCCGCCCGGCTCGCGCAGCCACTGGGCGCGGGAGCCGACATGCGCACGCTGTCGCTGTCGTCAGCCGCGCTGCTGCTGGCCGACCGCACGCAGATCCGCATGGCCGCCAACGCGCAACTGCGGCTCTGTGAATCGCAGCCCGCGCGCACTCTGCTCGAACTGATGGCCGGACGTGTGTGGGCGCGCACGAAGAAGACGCCGGCCGCGCTGCAACTGCAGACGCCCGCCGCCGTGGCGGTCGTGCGCGGCACCGACTGGGACGTCGAGGTGGAGGCGGGAGGACGGACGACGCTGACCGTGCTCTCGGGGCTCGTGGAGCTGTCGAACGCATTCGGCCGCGTCGACCTCGGGCCGGCGGAGCAGGGCGTCGTCGAACCCGGGCAGGCGCCGGTGAAGCGCCTGCTGGTCCGTCCACGCGAACGCGTGCAGTGGGTCATGGCCTATCCGGGCAACACCACGCGCTGGGCGGAGTTCCAGCCCGCGAACATCCCCGCACCGCTCGCGGCGGTGCGCGCGGACCTGCGGAGCGGCCAGTGGGTCAGCGCCCGGACACGTCTCGTGGCCCTGCCTGCGGCTCAGCGGGGCGCCGTGGCGGACCTGGTGCTCGCGGATCTGGAGGTCTTCGATGGGCGCCTCGACATCGCGGAACGCCGCCTGGAGAGCGCCTGGCAGCGGACGAAGGACCCACGCCTCGCCGCCCGGCGGGCCGATCTGCTGATGGCGCTCGACCGCAATGCCGAGGCGCGCACGTGGATCGAGACCACACGTTCGGCGGCGCCCGAGGCCGTGGAACTGCTGCTGGCCGATGCCGACTGGCATCGCCTGGAGGGACAGGGCACGGCGGCGATCGCCCTCTATCGGGAAGCCCTCGCTCGCGCCGGGGGCGACGAGCTGCGTGCGCACGCCAGCTGGAGCCTGGGCCGCGCGCTGCAGGAGCGCGGCGACCTCCGGGCCGCCCGTTCGGCCCTGGCGCGCGCCGTGGCGCTCGCGCCCGACAATCCCGCATACCGCGGCGAGCAGGCCACCGCGGCCACCGAAGGGCTGCGCCTCGCCGACGCCCGTGCCGGCTTCGACGCGGCCCTGGCCCAGGCCGCCGACGACTACGTGAGCCTTGCGGGTGCGGGCCTGCTGGCGTTGACACGCGGCGACGCCGAGGCCGCGCGCGCGCAGCTGCTCAAGGCCCTCGTCATCGAACCGCGCTACGCCCGCGCGCACGTGTGGCTGGCCGAGGCCGAGTACCAGCTCGGCGAGCGGGCGGCGGCGCTCGACTCGCTCGAACGCGCGCGCCTCGCCGATCCGAAGGATCCGCTGCCATGGCAGGTCGAAGCCATGCTGCGCAACGACAGCGGCGAACCCGCGCAGGCGATCGCGGCCGCCCGCGAGGCGCTGACGCGGCTGCCCAATCTCAAGTCGCTCAACCCGCTGGCGTCGGACAGCCAGGGCTCGGCCAACCTCGGCAAGGCGCTCGGCGACGTCGGCATGGAGAACTGGGCGCGGGCGTATTCGAACGCGTCCTACTTTCCGCTCTGGGCCGGCAGCCACTTCTTCATGGCCGACCGCTACGAGAGCGACTTCAACCGCCGCTCCGAGCTGTTCCAGGGGTACTTGACCGACCCGACGGTGTTCGGCGCGAGCGACAAACGCGCGCCGCTGCTGCTCTCGACCGGGCGCGAATGGAACGCCACGACGAGCGCCGAGCGTAACCCGCTGCGCCACACGGCCACGGCCGATCTGGGGCACCGCGGCTTCGCCGCCGGTCCCATGCCCGTGTCATGGCTCGTGCGCGTGAACGACGTGGAGATGTGGCCGCGCCAGGGCCCGGCGGCGTCCCGCTACCGGCTCGGATCGCCCGGGATCGATGTGGCCCTGGGCGCGCGGCCGAACGAGAGCCTGGCGCTGTTCCTGCTCCATGGCGACACCGCTCTCGCCTACCGCTTTCCCGAGGGGCTCGACCTCGGCAACGACATCACCTTCACCGGCGAAGCCGAGACCCGCACACGCCGCACCGACGCCGGCGCGTCGTGGCGCTGGTCGGCGCGGAGCCAGACGTGGCTGAAGGCCCACACCGGCCGCCAGACGTCGAGTCTCGTGCTCGACGACAGACGCTTCGGGCCGCAGGACTATCGCTACACCGCCGACGAGCAGGGCGTCTTCCTGCACCACACCGTGCTCCTCGGCAGCCACCGCGTGAGCGGCGGCTGGGAGTCGGTCAGCCGCGACACCCGCAGCGCGATCACCGACGCCGCCGTGGCGAGCCCGCGCACGAACACCGAGCGCTACGACCAGCCGTGGATCGCGAGCGAATGGCGTCGCGGCGCCTGGAGCCTGATGGCCGAAGCGTACTGGCCACGATTCACGACCGCGCAGAGCGATCGGTTCACCGACCCGGCGGGACAGGACCTGCTCGACCCGAAGCTCGACGCCGCCGCCCACCGCCGCCGCCCGCAGCCCCGCCTGGGCGCGAGTGTGCGTCTGGGGCCCGGACGCGCCCTGCACTGGGCCTATCAGGAAAGCCTGCGCGCGCCGGGCACGCACACGCTCGCCCCGGTCGCCACCGGCGCCATTCCCCTCGACAACCAATACATGCTCGCCGGCAGCCGGGCGCGCAAGCAGGCCGTACAGCTCGACTGGGAACTCGGCCCGGCCACGTTCGTCGGCGCCAGCCTGGCGGGTCAGCGCATCGACAATCTGGTCGCGCAGGACGGACGGCTCTTCGCGCAGAACACCGGGGCCCTCTTCGACAACGTCGCAACGATTGCGCCCGTGGTGCTCAACGCGCAGACCACGCTCAACACCTACGAGGAGACGCCGATCTTCAGCCGCGGCGACCTGACGCAGACCATGGTGTCGGTCAACCGCCTGATCGGGGCACGCTGGAGCGCGTTCGGCCACTACATCCATTCCGACTCGCGCAACACGAACCCGCGCTTTGCCGACAACCTGCTGCCCGGCTTCGCGCGTCACGTCTTCCTGGGCCAGACGACCTGGCGGCACGCGGCGCGCCGCTTCTCGCTGTTGCGGATGACACACCGCGGCTTGCGCTACCGCGACGAGGCCAACACGGCGGAGCGCCTGCCCGGCTGGAGCCTGGCGCTGGCGCACCGATGGGAATCACCAGGCCGACGCTGGAGCTTCACGGGTACCGTGCAGTCGGACCTGCGCCGCGGCGAGCGGCCGACGTTGTGGGCGCTCGTGCGGTACCGGGACTGACACCGGCCGGGTTCGCGTGCGGCGAGCACGTCAGGTGCGGCCTGGCGACACTGCCACCACCGTGGCCTGCACCGCATCGCCGAGCCGCGCCGCGATGCGGTCGATGTCGTCGGCGGTGGCGTTGTAGGGCGGCGCGACGATCGCGTGGTCGCCGAGACGGCCATCGATGGTGCCGCTGCTCGGATACACCGCCAGGCCATGCGCGAGCGCGACCCGCTTGAGGCGCGCGGCGAACTGCACCGCGGGGTCGAACGGCGCGAGCGTGTCGCGATCGGCCACGAACTCGACCGCCTGGAACAGCCCGCGCCCGCGGATGTCGGCCACGTGTGGATGCGCGCCGAGGCGATCCCGCAGCGCGCCCATGAGCATCTCCCCGAGCCGGCGAACGTTCGCGACCAGATCCTCCTCGGCGATGATCCGCTGCACCTCGAGCGCCGCGGCACACGCCACCGGATGCGCCTGGAACGTATGGCCGTGCGCGAAGGCGCCACTGCCCTGTTCGAGGGCCGCCATCACACGCCGCGAGACGAGCATCGCGCCGAGCGGCAGATACCCGGCGCCGAGGCCCTTGGCCACAGCCTGCAGGTCGGGCGTGACGCCTTCCTGCTCCCACGTGTGCATCGTGCCGCAGCGGCCCATGCCGCCCATGATCTCGTCCAGGATGAGCAGCGCGCCGTGGCGATCGCACACCTCGCGCATGGCCGCGAAGTACCCGGGCTCGGCGGCCACGCAGCCGGCACTCGCCCCCACGACCGGCTCGGCGATGAAGGCGATGACCGTGCCCGGCCCCACGCGCTGGAACTCGGCCTCGAGCTCGGCGGCGAGCCGCGCCACGTACTGCGCGCTCGATTCGTGCGCCGGCTTGTGGCGGAAGGCGAAACACGGCGAGACGTGGCTCACGTGCGGCATGAGCATCGGCTCGTAGAAGCCGCGCCGGGCGGGATGTCCGCCCACTGAGAGCGCGCCGAACGTGTTGCCGTGGTAACTCTGGCGCCGGGCGATGAAGTGGAGCCGATCGGGCTCGCCGATCTCCACGAAGTACTGCCGCGCCATCTTCATGCAGGCTTCGACGGCTTCGGAGCCCGACGACACGAAGTACGCATGCGACAGCCCGCCCGGTTCATGCCCCACGAGCGTGTCGGCGAGCGCCTCAGCCGCCTCACACGTGAAGAACGACGTGTGCACGTAGGCGAGCGCGGAGGCCTGCCGGGTCATCGCGTCCACGACACGCTGCTGCCCGTGCCCGAGGCACGCCACCGCGGCGCCGCCCGACGCATCGATCACGGTGCGGCCATCGGCAAGCGTGATGGTGATGCCCTCACCGCGCACGGCGAGGTCGAAGGACTGGCGGGTGGACCTGTGCAGGACGTGCGACATCGCGGCTACCGCGCGGCCAGCGGCACCGGCTCCGGCGCCGGCGCCACGTCCACGAGGGCGTCGTAGAACGTGGCGGCGTTGCCCATGTCGGCGAGCCGCTGCGACGTCACCTGATTGGCGTTCGTGCCATCCGGCGTGAGCTTGCGCCACCAGAGCGACACGGCCACGACGCAGCCCGGCCGCGCCTTGTCGTTCACCCGGGCACGCGCGCCGAAGGCACCACGGTCGTTGAAGATGCGCACCCAGTCGCCCGGCTTGATGCCACGCGGCGCCGCGTCGTCCGGATGGATGTCGAGGTGCGGCTCCTTCTCGGCGTCGAGGAAAAGCGGCAGGTTGGCGAACGTCGAGTTCAGCAGATGCCGCTGCGGCGGCGAGATGATGGCGAGCGGATAGGTCTTCGCGCGCGCCGGATCGCTCTGCACGGATTCGATGGGCGGCGTGAACGTGGGCAGCGGGTCGAGGCCCATTGCCTTCGCCGTCTCGCTGTAGAACTCACACTTCCCCGACGGGGTCGGGAAACCGCCCTCGGCAAACGGCGCGTAGATCTCGGGCACGTTCAGCCGCTGCCAGCCCTGCGCCTGCAGCGTCTCGAAGGTGATACCGGCCATACGCGGATGCGTCGTGTTCAGCGTCTGCCTGATGAGCGTTTCGTCGTCGTCGTAGAGCGCTGGCTCCGTGAGCCCCATGGCCTTCGCGATGCGGCGGAACACCTCGGTGTTCGGCAGCGCCTCGCCCACGGGCGCGATCGCGGGCTGGTTGAGCAGCACGTAAAGGTGCCCGTACGACTTGTGGAGATCGAGGCACTCGAGCTGCGTCGTGGCCGGCAGGAAGATGTCGGCGTAGTCGGCGGTGTCGGTGAAGAAGACGTCGTGGACGACGGTGAACAGATCCGGCCGCGAGAAGCCGCGCACGACCTTCTCCGAATCCGGCGCCACGCAGACCGGGTTCGAGTTGTAGACGAAGAGCGCCTTGATGGCCGGCGTGGCGTCGAGCAGCGCGTCGCCGATCGAGCTCGTGTTGATGGTGCGCGGACGCCGCCCGGCCAGCAGATCGGGGCGCTCGAGCGCGGCCGTGTTCATGCCGTAGAAGTCGCTCGTGCTGAGCAGCACGCCGCCAGCCGGATCGCGCCACGCGCCGACGAGCGCCGGCAGGCAGGTGATGGCGCGCACGGCCGCACCGCCGCCGAAGTGCCGCTGCAGGCCGTAGTTCACACGGATCGCGGCCGGACGCGTGGTGGCGTAATCGCGCGCGAGCTGCACGATCGTGGCGGCCGGAATGCCGCAGATCGCGGCCGCGTGTTCGGGCGGGTACTCCTTCACACGTTCGGCGAGCGCATCGAAGCCCACCGTGTATTTCGCGACGTAGTCAGCGTCGTGCAGGCCTTCCCCGATGATGACGTGCATCATCGCCAGCGCGAGCGCCGCGTCAGTGCCTGGCGTGACGGCGATGTGGTCGGTGCCCTTCTCCGCCGTGAGGCTGCGATACGGATCGATGACCACCACGCGCGCGCCCTGACGTTTGGCTTCCTGCACGCGCGACCAGTAGTGCAAGTTGGACGTAATCGGGTTCGAGCCCCAGATGAGGATGAGCTTCGCGCCGTCCACCCGTTCCGGGTCCATGCCCACGCCGGCCCCGAGCGTGAGCTTGATGCCCACCTTGCCGGCCGACGAGCAGAGCGTGCGATCGAGCAGCGACGCGCCGAGGTGGTTGAAGAAGCGGCGGTCCATGCCGGCGAAGTTCAGCAGGCCCATCGTGCCGGCGTAGCTGTACGGGCAGATCCCTTCGGCCCCGTCCGGCGAGTCGATGATCGCCTGGAACTTCGCGGCGATGGTGGCCACGGCCTCATCCCACGAGATGCGCTCCCACGAGCCCTTGCCCGGGCCCTTGCCGCCGACGCGGCGATGCGGGTGCACGACGCGGTCGGCCGCGTAGGTGCGGTCGAGATACCGCGACACCTTGGTGCAGAGCGCGCCATCGGTCCACGGGTGGTCCTTCTGCCCCGCCACCTTGATGGCGACACCGTTCTGCACCGTGGTTTCGAGCGCGCACGTATCGGGACAGTCGTGCGGGCAGGCGCCCTTCACGACGCGGATGTCGGCGGCCGGCGAGGTCATGCCTTTGAGCATAGTCCGAGTGGCCGCCTCGCCCGGAGCGCGGCGCGGGACCCACGTCGCGCTACGATAGAATCACGCCCCCTTCGAGGGAGGAGTCCATGCGACGGTTCGTCGTGCCCGTTCTACTTGGCCTGCTGGTCGCCGGCTCGCCGCTCTACGCACAACGGCTGCCTTCGGTCACGCCGCTCCCGTCGTGGGGGCCGAATGGCTACGTCGGGTCACTCGTCCGCAGTGGCGGCCGTGTCTTCCTGAGTGGCACCTTCAACTACGTCGGCCCGCCGACCGGGGGCCTGGCCACCATCGAAGCGGTCGACGATGCCGACGTCCGGACAGTGGCTCCGCTGCCCGGCTGGGTGGAGCACCTGGAGTCCGACGGCGCCGGTGGATGGCTGGCCATCGTCCAGCCGTACCGAGGCGCTGCATGGCGACTCTTGCACCTTGGCGCCGACCGGGCGCCGCTCGCCGGATGGGTGGAACCTGTCTTCACGTCTCGGTCGCCAGACTTCGCGCCCCGGCCACTCGCCGTGGCGGTGACGGGCTCGCGGGTCTTCGTGGCGGGCACGTTCTCCACTGTGAACGGCGTTACGCGCAGGGGGTTGGCGGCACTCGATCTCGCGACAGGCGCGGTGCTGTCCTGGGATCCGCGCATCGACGAGCGGCCGGGGTTCAACACCGATTCTGTGGGTCAGCTCGCAGTGTCCGACGGCGTCGTGTACGCCGCGCAGGGAATCGCGTCGGTGGGCGGCATCTCGCGCAACGACGCCGCGGGGTTCACGGTGGATTCGGCCGCCCTCACGCCGTTCGCGCCAGCGCCCTGCCCCGGCCAGAACACATGGATCGATTCTCTGCGTGCCTCGGCGGGACGCGTCTACCGGCGCTGCCTGCCGGGACTCGGAAGCACGGCGGTCGTATTCGACGCACTCGACGCCAACGGCGCCCCCTTGCCCTCCTGGACCTCGCCGGCCAGCGTGTGGCGGCTGCTGCTGGCGACCCCCACAGCCGTCTACGCCGCGAGCAACACCCAGCGCATGCTGGCACTCGATCCCCTGACCGGCTCCCCTATGCCCTGGGCCAATCCGGCGGTGGACGCTACCGCCGCCGTCGTCGCGGGCAGCCGCATCTACGTCATCGGCACCTTCGGGGCCACTACGCCCCACCGCGTCGGCGCGATCGACGTCGCAACGGGCGCCGTACTGGACTGGGCGCAGACCTGCGACTTCCCGCGGACGCTGGCGGCCGACGGCGAGCGCGTGGCCGTGGGCACGCACAGCGTGGGTGGAGTCTTCGCGAATGGCCTGGCGGCGATTGACGTCGGCACGGGCCGTCCCGCGCGCGTGCCAGATGTCGGCAACGCTGCGATCGGCGCGATGCATGCGTTCGGTGACGTCGTCGTGGCGGTGGTGACGGACGGCGCCGGGCAGAAGCTGCGGGCGTTCTCGGCGTCAACGGCCATGTGGTTCCCTTGGGAACTGCCGATCGAGGGCAGTGTCACCACCATGACAGCCACCGACCGCGCGCTGTACGTCGGCGGTTTCCTCGGCGCATTGGGCGGCGTGCCCACGCCGGGCCTGGGCGCCGTGGACCTGGCGACCGGCGCGGTGACGCCGCTGTCGGTGAGGCCCATCAGCAGCCTGGTTGCTCTCGGTGCGTCTCAGGGCATCCTCTACGCGTTTGGCGTGGCCTCGCCGACGGCGTCGCCGACAATGGCCTTCGACACGACCACCGGAAGCCGCCGGGGATTCAACCCCACGCCTCCGCCCGGTCGAGTCGCCGGCTTCGCGTTCGCACCAGGCCGTGTGCTGACGGTCGGATCGGTCAACGATCCGCTCATGGCCGCCGAGTGGTACGCGCTCGATGGCGGCGCGCCTATCGACGTGGGTAACACCGCCGCGCTCGACTTCGAGGGTTGGAACGTGTCGCAGTCCGGAAGTGTGATCGCCCTCACGGGACGCCGCATCAATTCGCCGCGCGCAGCCATCCTGGACGCGGTCTCGGGACGGGCCGCGGCCTGGGACCCGGGCACCGGGGAGTCCGGCTTCGGATTCGGCACGGTCCTCGCCACACGGGGATTCGTGGTGCTGGCCGGACAGTTTTTTGCGGCGGGCGGACGTGCTGCGTTCAATCTTGCAATCTTCCCCAGCCTGCGCGTGACGGCGCCGACATCTGTGAGCGCCGCCGTCTCGGGAGTTACCGCCACCGTCCGCTGGCAGCCGGGGGCCGCGCCGGCCGCCACGTCCTACGTCGTCGAAGCGGGCACGGCGCCGGGTGCCGCCGACCTCGCGCGCTTCTCCGTGGGCGCGGCCACCGAGGTTTCGGGCACGCTGCCGCCAGGACGCTACTACGTGCGTGTCTACGGCGTGGACGACGAGGGCGAGAGCGTCGCCTCGCAGGAGGTTCAGCTGCAGGTGCCCTCAGGTATCGCGCTGCCGGCCGCACCCGGCATGCTGACCTCGGCCGTGAACGGGACGGTCGTCACGCTGGCGTGGGGAGCCGCGAGCGGTGCTGTGGCTTACGTGATCGAGGCGGGCACCGTCAGCGGCGCCGCGAACATCGGCTCGTTCCCACTGGCGGGTACCGGCACCTCGTTCAGTGCGGCGGTGCCCCCGGGTACCTACTACGTGCGCCTGCGCGGCGTGAACGCAGCGGGCGCCGGGCCGCCGTCGAACGAGGTGGTCGTCGTCGTGCCGTAGGGCGGCACCCCTCAGTTGACCCCGAGTGCGCCGCTGGCGACCGCCGCCACGGTCTTGTCCACGAGGCGCAGGAAGGCATCGATCGTCACCTCGAGGTCGGACTCGGGCGTGTCCTCTTCCTTGCAGTGCGAAAGGCCGTTCGACGACATCGCGAACATCATCACGGACGGCATGATGCGCCCCATCTCGACCGCGTCGTGCAGGGGCCCCGACGGCAGGCGCGGCGAGTGGCCGGTGGCCTCCTGCACGGCCTCGGCGCAGAGGTCCACGAGACGCGGGTCGAAGCGGCACGGGTCGATGCGCCACACATGCCGCCACTCCACCGTGCAGCCGTTGGCCGCGGCGGCGCGGTCCGCGGCCTCGCGCGCGGCGGCAAGCGCGCTTGCGAGCGTGGCCGGTTCGAGCGCCCGCTGATCGAGCGCGATCTCGCACACCCCCGGCACGGCCGTCACGATCGCCGGCTCGACCTTCACCGTGCCCACCGTGCACACCATCCCGGCCTCGGGCGTGGAATGGGCGAGCGCGATCTCGCGGCAGGCAATCGCGGTCTCGGCGGCCGCGAGGAAGGCATCGCGGCGCATGCGGATGGGTGTCGAGCCCGAGTGCGCCGCCTGGCCCGTGAAACGCAGCACGTGACGTTCGACCCCGTAGGTGCCGATGACCGCGCCGGTGGACCGCCCCATCGCTTCGAGCACGGGGCCCTGTTCGATGTGCAGCTCGAGATACGCGCGCGGATGCCGGCGGTCGAGCGCCTGGCGCGCCTCGGGCATGCGGTCGAGCTCCACGCCGTTCTCGGCGAGCGCGTCGGGAAAACGCACGCCCAGGCGGTCGACGAGCCCGCGCAGGGTGTCTGGCACGAGGCTGCCGCTCGCGCCCGACGATCCCACGAGGCTGCGCGAGAAGCGCGCGCCCTCCTCGTCCGCGAAGTCGCAGACGGCGAGTGTGACCGGCGGCGTCGTGCCCTTGTAGCGCCGCAGCGCTTCCACGCCGGCCAGCACGCCGAGTGGACCATCCAGCCAGCCGCCGTTCGGCACCGAGTCGAGGTGGCCGCCGATGATGACCGTCTCCGGCCGCGCGCCGGGGAGCGTGATCCAGTTGTTGCCGGCGGCATCGCGTTCGGCCGTGAAGCCGTCGACCGCGAGCACGTCGTCCAGCCAGGCCCGCGCATCGCGCCAGACCGGACCCCAGGCCACGCGCTGGGCGCCGTGGGCGTCGCTCGTGCGCGCCGCCAGGGCGCGCAGGTGGGTGATGACATCGCGTGTGCTCACGGGCCGTCTCCTCGCAGGCGCTCATCATAACGGCCGCACGGGACGCGCGGGCTGGTAGACTCGCGCGACCGCGCCGGGCGCGGTTTCGTCGGCCCATCCCGGGAGGTCTCGCATGACACGCACGCGTGGGTTTCGTCCGGTGCTCTGGCTGGCGCTGCTGGCCGCGCTCGCGGTGGCGCAGGCACTCGTCAACGACGTGGCGGTGGCGCGCACGCAGGGCGCGAAGCAGGCCCCGCGCTACGAGGTCGATCCGCTGTGGCCGAAGCCGCTGCCGAATCACTGGGTGCTCGGCAACGCCATCGGCGTCTGGGTGGATGCCCGCGATCGTGTCTGGATCATCCACCGCGGGTCGTCCACCCTCGACGGCAACGAACGCGCGCTCGAACTGAAGGCCGGGGACTGCTGCGCCGGCGCGCCGCCGGTGCTCGCCTTCGACATGCAGGGCAACCTGGTGCAGAGCTGGGGCGGGCCCGGTGAGGGCTACGACTGGCCCACCGGTAACCACGGCATCTTCGTGGACCACACCGGCATGGTGTGGATCGGCGGCAACGGCCCGGGCGACTCGCACATCCTCAAGTTCACGCAGGACGGCAAGTTCGTGGCGCAGTACGGGAAGCCGAACGCGCGCCAGACGGGCACGAGCCCGCAGGGCCAGCCCACCTACGCGCCCGGCAGCAGCGATCCGACGAGCTTCGGCCGCGTGGCCAAGGTCTTCGTGGACCCGAAGGCCAACGAAGCCTACGTGGCCGATGGCTATCTGAATCGCCGGGTGGCCGTGCTCGACGCCGCCACCGGAAAGATCAAGCGCTTCTGGGGCGCTTACGGCAAACCGCCGAACGACGCGCCCGAAGGCCGCTACGATCCGGCGGCGCCGCCCTCGCCCAACTTCCGCAACCCGGTGCACTGCGCGGATCTCTCGAACGACGGCTTCGTCTACGTCTGCGATCGGCTGAACGACCGGCTGCAGGTCTTCCGGCCCGACGGCACCTTCGTGAAGGAAGCCTTCATCGACAAGCACACGCGCGCCTCGGGCTCGGTGTGGGACGTGGCGTTCTCGAAGGATCCGCAGCAGCGCTTCCTCTTCGTGCCGGACGGCATCAACAACCGCATCAACATCCTGCAGCGCGACACACTCGAAGTGCTCACCACGTTCGGCGACGGCGGACGCCAGCCGGGCCAGTTCTACGGCGTGCACAGCATCGCCATCGACTCGCGCGGCAACCTCTACACGACCGAAACGTGGGAGGGGAAACGCGTGCAGCGGTTCGTGAACAAGGGCCTGGCCCCGGTGACCCGGATGCACCAGGGCACCGTGTGGCCCACGGCACCGGCACGGTGAGCGCGTCGCCCGACGCCCGCCTGGCCCGCGATCGCCGCGGCGTCACCGGCCTGCTCGTGCTGCTCTTCGCGATCACGTACCTCGATCGCGTCTGCATCTCGGTGGCCGGGCCGCGTATTCAGGAAGATCTCGGCATCGACCCGGTGGGCTGGGGCTGGGTAACCGGCGTCTTCACCCTCGCCTACTGCCTCTTCGAGATCCCGACCGGCACGATGGGCGACCGGCTCGGGCCGCGCCGCGTGCTGACGCGCATCGTGACGTGGTGGTCGGGCTTCACCGCGCTCACGGGCGCGATGACGAGCTTCTATCCGCTGCTCGTCGTGCGGTTCCTGTTCGGGGCCGGCGAAGCGGGGGCCTTCCCCAACGCGTCGATCGTGGTGGCACGCTGGTTCCCGGCCTCGCGCCGCGCCACGATGTCGGGCGTGAACCTGATGGCGAGCCAGGTGGGCGGCGCCATCGCGCCGCTGCTCGTGCTGCCGATTCAGATGCGCTACGGCTGGCGCATGTCGTTCTTCGTCTTCGGCGCGCTCGGCCTGGTGTGGGCGGCGGCGTGGTACGCGTGGTTCCGCGACTCGCCCGCGGAGAAGTCCGGCGAGCCGGCCGCGGCGGACGCCACCACCACCGCGGCGCCCTCACACGGCGCCCACTTCCCGTGGCGCGCCGCCTTCGCGTCGGGCACGGTATGGGCGATCCTCGGCGCCGCCTTCTGCTACATCTACGTCTACAACTTCTTCCAGACGTGGTTTCACACGTTCCTGGTGAAGGGCCGCGGCGTCACCGAAGGCGGCCTGCTGCTCTCCGCGCTGCCGTTCGTCGTGGCCGTGGCCGCGAACTTTGCCGGCGGCGCCGCGAGCGACGCCTGCGTGCGCCGGTTCGGCCCGACCGCCGGACGCCGCGCCGTGGGTGCCGTGTCGCTCATCACGGCCGCCGCGCTCGTGGCCGCCACGATGTTCACGACCCAGCCGATGCTCACCGTGGTGCTGCTGGCGCTCGCCTACGGCGCCATCACCTTCCAGCAGTCGGGCGTTTTCGGCGTCTGTCTGGATGTGGGCGGCGTGCACGCCGGCGCCATGGTGGGCCTCATGAACACCGTCGCGCAGGCCGGCGGCTTCATCGGCTCTGTCGCCTATGGCTACATCGTGGAGCGCACGGGCAGCTACGACGCGCCGTTCGTGCCG
The DNA here is from genome assembly GCA_022842985.1 of Acidobacteriota bacterium. Taxonomy (GTDB): domain Bacteria; phylum Acidobacteriota; class Vicinamibacteria; order Vicinamibacterales; family UBA2999; genus CADEFD01. Next base: position 13,255 of record JALHON010000010.1, read on the forward strand.
ATGGTCGTGCTGCTGCTCGCCGGCGCCGCCTGCTGGCTGCGCGTGGACGCCGGCCGCCCCGTGACGGCGAGTGCGTGACACGAGCAGTCGGGCTGGCGAGGGATCCGGTCGGCGGCGACTATGAGTCGTCGTCGCACAAGAGACCGACACTCGCGCCGGGAGTGCGGGCGACACCCAGATCAGGGGCTGGGGGCCCCCAGAAGTGCTTTGGACGGCAGGACGAGTCGCCGGGAGGTGCGAGTGACCGACGCGACTCATCGGAGCCGACGGCCGGATCCCACGCCAGAACGGCTGCTCCAAGCGCAGGCTCGTCCCCGGTAATTTCTTGTCTGCGCGGCCCCCGCCCGGCCCGAAACCCCCTCCGCCCGTGAGACCATCGGATGAAGGCGGTAGATGCCTGCCATGCATCTGCCTCATTGATCTATGTCCCCACGTCTCGCGCGCTCGTCCCGGCCGGTACTGACCCGCCGCTCCTTCCTCGAACATCTCGGCGCCGTTGGCGGCTCCTCGCTCGTCATGACGGCCCTGAGCTCCTGGGACCTCATGGCCGAAGGCGCCGGCCAGCGACCCGCGCTCACTGGACGTCCGGCCAAGGCGCGCGTGCTCATCCTGGGCGCCGGCACGTCGGGCCTGGTCGTGGCCCACGAGCTCGTGAAACTCGGCTACGACGTCCACGTGCTCGAGGCACGCAACCGCGTGGGCGGCATCGCGTGGAGCGTGCGCAAGGGCGCGACACACACCGAACTCGGCCCCGGCGGCGAAACGCAGGTCTGCACCTGGGACGAAGGCCAGTACGTGAACGCCGGCGCCTGGCGTATCCCGCACTCGCACAGCGGCATCCTCGGCTACTGCCGCGAACTCGGCGTGCCGATGCAGGTGTTCCTCAACGATTCGGACGCCAACTACTTCTATTACGAAGGCGCCGCCGCCGGCACGCTGGCCAACCGGAAGATCCGGATGCGCGAGGTGAAGGCCGACATCACCGGCCAGGTGAACGAACTGCTGGTGAAGGCGATCGACCAGAAGCAGCTCGACCTGCCGATGACGGCCGACGACCAGAAGCGGCTCACCGACTTCCTCGTGCGTCAGGGCTACATGGACGCCTCGACGCGCACCTACAAGGCGTTCGCCGACCGCGGCGAGGGCGATCCCCTCAAGCTCGCGGCGTTGCTCGAAGCCGGCTTCGGCAACCGTCTGCGCTCGGTGCCGCCGATGGAAGGCACGGCCGCGGCGCCGATGTTCCAGCCGGTTGGCGGCATGGACCAGATCTGCCAGGCGTTCGCGCGCGCCATCGGCCCGAAGCGGCTCACCTTCAACGCCGCCGTGGAGTCGGTGCACCAGGACGACACCGGCGTGAAGGTGGTCTACAAGAATACGAAGACCGGCAAGAAGACCGAACTCACGGCCGACTACGTGGTGGCGTGCCTGCCGCTCTCGATCCTGTCCGGCATCGACATCAACCTCTCGGACACGATGATGCAGGCCGTGAAGCGCGTCACCTACAGCGACAGCGCCAAGATCGGCCTGGCCATGAAGCGCCGCTTCTGGGAGGAAGACGATCGCATCTTCGGCGGCCACCTCTATTCCGATCTGCCGATCGGCCAGTTCTCGTACCCGTCGCACGACTACTTCACGAAGAAGGGCGTGCTGCTCGGGCTCTACTCGAACGGACCGATCGCCGACCTCATCGAGCGGCCGATCGCGCAGCGTGTCGAACACGTGCTGACGCACGCAAGCAAGGTGCATCCGCAGATCCGCGCCGAGTTCGAGAGTGCGTACGCCGTCTTCTGGAAGAAGGTGCCGTACAGCAACGGCGGCTACGCCACCGTGCGCGCCGTGTCGCTGCGCGAGCAGATCTCGAAGGTGGAGAACCGCATCGTCATCGGCTCAGCGGCCACCGCGCCGCGATCGCTGCCCGACTGGCAGGAGGGCGCCGTCGCCGCCGGATGGCAGGCGCTGCAGTCGGTCCACGAACGCGCCATGCGCGGATAGCGCGGCACGAAGTCCCCCGCCCCCACGCCGCGGGATCTTCCGGGCCCGCGGACGGCGGACGACCCGGAACTCAACGCCAATCGCGTGGTTACGCGCCCGACGGACATGGTGCGGGAGTTGCAGTCACCCCGCCCATGGCTGCCTGGGTCACGATCGACGGCAACGAAGCCGCGGCTTCGGTTGCCCATCGCGTCAACGACGTCATCGCCATCTATCCGATCACGCCCTCCTCCACGATGGGCGAGCTGGCGGACGAATGGTCGGCGAAACATCAGCCCAACATCTGGGGCGACGTGCCGTCGGTGACCGAGATGCAGTCGGAGGCCGGCGCCATCGCCGCCTGCCACGGGGTGCTCCAGGGCGGCTCGCTCGCCACGACCTTCACGGCGAGTCAGGGTTTGCTCCTGATGATCCCGAGCCTCTACAAGATCGCCGGCGAGCTCACGCCGTTCTGCATGCACGTGGCGGCGCGCACCGTGGCCACGCACGCGCTCTCGATCTTCGGCGACCACTCGGACGTCATGGCCTGCCGGCAGACGGGCGTCGCGATGCTGGCCTCGGCCTCGGTGCAGGAAGCGCACGACTTCGCGCTCATCGGTCAGGCCGCCACGCTCGCCTCGCGCCTGCCCTTCATCCACTTCTTCGACGGCTTCCGCACGTCCCACGAGGTGGCCAAGATCCGGCCGCTGTCAGACGACGACCTGCGCGCCATGCTGCCCGACCATCTCGTGGCGGCCCACCGCGCCCGCGCGCTCACGCCGGATGCGCCGGTGCTGCGCGGCACGGCGCAGAACCCGGACGCGTACTTCCAGGCGCGCGAGGCCTCGTCGCCGTTCTACGCCGCCTGCCCGTCGATCGTGCAGCGCACGATGGACGCGTTCGCGGCGCGCACGGGCCGCCAGTACCACCTGTTCGACTACGTCGGACATCCGCAGGCAGACCGGGTGGTCGTGCTGATGGGCTCGGGCACAGACACCGTGGACGACACGGTGGCGTGGCTCATGGCCCACGGCGAACGCGTGGGCGTGCTGAAGGTGCGGCTCTATCGCCCCTTCTCGCTCGCGGACTTCGTGCGGGCGCTTCCCGCCTCCACCCGTGCGATCGCGGTGCTCGATCGTACCAAGGAACCGGGCGCCGTGGGCGAGCCGCTCTACCAGGACGTGGTGGCCGCCCTCCACGAGGCGCATCTCGACGGCACGAGCCCGATGGCGAGAGACGCCGTGGTCATCGGCGGACGCTACGGCCTGTCGTCGAAGGAATTCACGCCGGCCATGGCCGCCGCGGTCTTCGCCGAACTCGCGAAGGCCCGCCCGAAGAACCACTTCACGATCGGCATCGTGGACGACGTGAGTCACTCGTCGCTCGACTGGGATCGCACGCTCGACATCGAGGCCGCGGACGTCGCCCGCAGCGTGTTCTTCGGCCTCGGCGCCGATGGCACGGTGGGTGCCAACAAGAACTCGATCAAGATCATCGGCGAGGAAACCGACGCCTTCGCGCAGGGCTACTTCGTCTACGACTCGAAGAAGTCCGGTGCCGTCACCATCTCGCACCTGCGTTTCGGGCCGCGGCCCATCCACGCGCCGTATCTCATCCAGCACGCGCGCTTCATCGGCTGCCACCAGTTCAACTTCCTCGACCGTTACGACGTACTGTCGTACGCGGCGCCTGGCGCCGTGCTGCTGCTGAACGCGCCCTACGCGCCCGATCGCGTCTGGGACGCGCTGCCGCGCGAGGTGCAGGACGGCATCATCGAGAAGGGCCTCACCGTCTACACGATCGACGCCGTGGCCGTGGCGAAAGCGAACGGCATGGGCACGCGCATCAACACCGTGATGCAGACGTGTTTCTTCGCGCTTTCTGGCGTGCTGCCGCGCGAGCAGGCGATCCAGAAGATCAAGCAGGCGATCGAGAAGACCTACGCGAAGCGCGGGCCGGATGTGGTGCAGCGCAACTTCGCCGCCGTGGACGACACGCTGCAGCACCTGCACCAGGTAGCTGTGCCTGCGGCCGCGTCGGCTGCTCGCCATCGCCCGCCCATCGTGGCCGCCAACGCGCCAGACTTCGTGACCCGCGTTTCGGCCGTGATGCTCGCCGGCCACGGCGACCTGCTGCCGGTCAGCGCCTTTCCGGTGGACGGCACCTGGCCCGTCGCCACCTCGCAGTGGGAAAAGCGCAGCATCGCGCAGGACATCCCCGTGTGGGACGAGGCCATCTGCATCCAGTGCAACAAGTGCGCGCTGGTCTGCCCGCACGCCGCCATCCGCGCCAAGATGTATCCGCCCGAAGCCGGCGAGGGCGCGCCGGCCACCTTCAAGGCCGTGCCCTTCAAGGCGCGCGAGCACGAATACGGCCAGGGCCTGCGCTACACGCTGCAAGTGGCGCCGGAAGACTGTACCGGCTGCACGCTGTGCGTGCAGGTGTGCCCGGCGAAAGACAAGGCCAACCCGCGCCACAAGGCGCTCGACATGCACGCGCAGGCGCCGCTCGTGGCGGCTGAACGCGAGAACTTCGCGTTCTTCCTCGGGCTGCCGGAAGCCGACCGCACGCAGGTGAAGCTGGATCTGAAGGGCACGCAGTTCCTGCAGCCGCTCTTCGAGTATTCGGGGGCGTGTTCGGGCTGCGGCGAGACGCCGTACATCAAGCTCATGACGCAGCTCTTCGGCGACCGCGCGATCGTGGCCAACGCCACCGGCTGCTCGTCGATCTACGGCGGCAACCTGCCCACGACGCCCTACACGTGCAACAGCGACGGGCGCGGGCCGGCCTGGGCGAACTCGCTCTTCGAAGACAACGCCGAGTTCGGCCTGGGTCTGCGACTCTCGGTGGATCAGCAGGTGTCGATGGCGCGCGGCCTGCTCTCGGCACTGCGCGGACAGGTGGGTGAGACCCTCACCGACCTGCTCCTCACGGCGTCGCAGTCGGATGAGGCCGCCATCGCCGCGCAACGTGCACGCGTTGCCGACCTGCGACGGGCGCTGGCGCCGCTCGGCGGGCCCGATGCCCGCCGCCTCGAACGCCTGGCCGACTACCTCGTGCGCAAGAGCATCTGGCTCGTGGGCGGCGACGGCTGGGCCTACGACATCGGTTTCGGCGGCCTCGACCACGTGATGGCGGTGGGCAAGGACGTCAACATCCTCGTGCTCGACACCGAGGTCTACTCGAACACCGGCGGTCAGCAGTCGAAGGCGACGCCGCTCGGCGCCTCGGCCAAGTTCGCGAGCGCCGGCAAGAGCACCGCGAAGAAGGACCTCGCGGCCATGGCGATGGACTACGGCCACGTCTACGTCGCCCGCGTCGCCTTCGGCGCGAAGGACACGCAGACGGTGAAGGCGCTCATCGACGCGGAGTCGTACCCGGGCCCGTCGCTCGTGATTGCCTACAGCCACTGCATCGCGCACGGCTACGACCTCGAACACGGGCTCGAGCAGCAGAAGCTGGCGGCCGACTCGGGCTATTGGCCGCTCTACCGCTTCGACCCGCGTCGCGCGGCCGTGGGCGAGAACCCCTTCCAGCTCGACTCGGCACCGCCGAAGGTGGACCTCGGCAAGTTCGTGCGCAACGAAGCGCGCTTCCGCCTGGTCGAGCAACAGGACCCCGAACGCTTCAAGGCGCTGCTCGAACAGGGCCAGGCCGACATCCAGAAGCACTTCGCGGTGTACACATCATGGACCTCTCGACCACCCACCTCGGCCTGACGCTGCCGCATCCGTTCATCACGGGCGCGTCTCCGCTCGTCGACGACCTCGACATGGTGCGCCGGCTCGAAGACGCCGGAGCCGCTGCCATCACGATGCACTCGCTGTTCGAGGAGCAGATCACCGCCGAACGCGATGCCACGTGGTGGCACCTCGACACGCACGAAGACGGCCACGCCGAAGCCACGACCTACTTCCCGAAGCGCGACGAGTACCGGCTCGGGCCCGACAAGTATCTGGAGCAGATCCGCCGCATCAAGCAGGCCGTGGGCGTGCCGGTGATTGCTTCGCTCAATGGCACGACCGGCCGCGGCTGGGTCGAGTACGCGCAGGCGATGCAGCAGGCCGGCGCCGATGCGCTCGAACTCAACGTCTACATGGTGGCGACCGATCCGGCGGTGCCTGGCAGCACCATCGACCAGAAGATCGTGGACGCGGCACACCTCGTGCGCTCGGCCGTCTCGATTCCGGTGGCGGTGAAGCTGTCGCCGTTCTTCTCGTCGATCGCGCACCTGGCGCAGCGCCTCGACGAGGCCGGCGTGAACGGGCTCGTGCTCTTCAACCGCTTCTACCAGCCGGATATCGACATCGAACATCTCGACGTGGTGCCGCACCTGCGCCTGTCAGACTCCTCGGAGCTGCTGCTGCGTCTGCGCTGGCTGGCGATTCTCTCCGGCCGGCTCAAGGCCACGCTTGCCTGCAGCGGCGGCGTGCACACGGCGGCGGACGCGATCAAGGCAGTGATGGCCGGAGCCGGCGCCGTGCAGCTCGTGTCGGTGCTGCTGCACGAAGGGCCCGAGCGGCTCTCGACGCTGCGCTACGAGTTCGAGCGCTGGATGGTCGAGCACGAGTACGCGTCGGTGGCGCAGATGCGCGGCAGCATGAACCTGGGCCGGTGTCCGGACCCGGCGGCCTTCGAACGCGGCAACTACGTGAAGCTGCTGCAGACGTGGCGGCCGCGCTAGCGCGCGCTACGGCTTCGGAATCCGCAGCGTGGCACTGATCATCGCGCTGCCGCTCATCCCGTAGACGAGCACGAGCGGATGCAGCAGCGCCGGGCCGAGGCGCACGGCGCCGAACCAGAGATCCGGCCCGGTGTGCCCGAGCCACTGCGCCACGCCGAGCAGCAGCACGATGCCGATGCTCGTCGGAATCGGCGTGCCTTCGAAGTACTTGACCTTGCCGGTCGACGGATCGGCGAGCGCGGACGACGTCACGTTGAAGCGTGCCAGACGGCTGACGCCGCACACCACGAAGTAGCTGAGCACGAGCATGTCCCAGCCGCCGCGCAGGCCCAGCGTGAAGCCGAGCACGGCCGGCGCGACACCGAACGAGATGACATCCGCCAGCGAGTCGAGATCGGCGCCGAGCACCGACTGCCGGCGGCGGTCGAGCCGCGCCACATAGCCGTCGAGCACGTCGAGCACGAGCGCCAGCGGCAGCAGCAGGAACGCCGTCCAGAGATACCGCGGGCTGCCCTCGGCCAGATAGTCGAGGCACAGGAAGATGGCGATGGTGCCGCAGGCGGCGTTGCCGATCGTGAGCGCGTCGGCCCACGTGTACGACCGCAGCATCGAGAGGTGGCGGCGGCGCGCGGGCGGCGTGGTCATGGCGTGAGCGCTCCCGCAAGGTCCGCGATCGCCGGCACGAGCAGCGGCACGATGTCGATGGTGCCGGCCGGATGATTGATGGTGTTGGTGGTCACGATGCCGCTGGCCCCCGCCGCGCGCAGCGCCTCGTCGGTCTCGCGCGCGAAGAGTGCGTGCACGGCAAGACACACCGGGGCCGGGAGCCCGGCTTCGACCAGCCGCCCGACCGTGGCGATCATCGTCTGGCCCGACGACACCACGTCGTCCACGACCACCGGCGTATGGTCGCGCCACGCCGAGACATCCGGCGCCGTGATCTCGACGGTGCGGTCACCGCGCCGCACCTTGCGCATCACGACGAACGGCGCGCCGGCACGGGTGGCTACATCGCGCACCCACTGCCCGCTCTCCTCATCCGGACCGACGACGAGCGGACGCGTCACGTGCGCGGCGATCCACGCCGCGAGCGCCGGCGCCGCCGCCACGACCCGCGAGGGCACCGCGTAGACTTCGCCGAGCGCGTGCACGCGGTGCAGGTGCGGATCCACAGTGACGAGCCAGTCGATGTGCCGGGAGAGGAGCGCCGCGAACGTGCGCGAGGTCACCGCCTCGCCAGGGCGGAACTGCTGGTCCTGCCGCATGTAGGCGAGATACGGCGCCACGAGACCCACACGCGAGGCGCCTTCGGCCCGCGCCGCCTCGGCGCGGAAGACGAGCGGCAGGAGCTTCGGGTCCGGATGATCGAGCGCGCAGGCGATGACGACGTGACGGCCGCGGCAGTCGGCGTCGAGGCGCAGGTAGGTTTCCCCGTCGGGAAAGTGCCGCGACTCGACCGCGCCGAGCGGCAGACCGAGTACGTCGGCCAGGTGCCGTGCCAGCGTGTCGCTGCCGCCGGACGCGAGCACCAGGCCCGTCACCGCGGCACGCCCACGGCGATGATGCCCGGATGGGCGGCGAGGTACTCGCGCACGTAGCCGATCTCGCCCGGGCTCTCGGCATGCAGGGTGAAGAGCGGCTGGCCGGCCGCGACGCGGTCGCCGAGCCGCACGTGCAGGTCGATGCCGGCGGCCGGGTCCGCCGGAGCGCCGGCGAGCTTCGCGGCGCGCGACAGCCGCCGGTTGTCGATGTCGACGACGGCGCCCGCCGTGGGCGCCAGCACCTCGAAGCGCTGCGCGCTCACCGGTGGCGTGCGCATGCCGCCCTGCGCCTCGCAGATCGCCTGGAGCTTCTGCCAGGCGCGGCCGTCGGCAAGGATGGCCTTCGCCTCCACCGCCCCCTGCCCCACGCGGCAGGCGCCGGCCAGTTCGAGCACTTCACCCGCGAGCAGCACGGCGCGGGCCCGCAGGTCTGCCGGCGCGCCGCTGTCGCCGCGCGTGACCGCCACCAGATCGCGCGCTTCGAGCGCCGGGCCGATGCCGCGGCCCACCGGTTGCGTGCCGTCGGTGAGAATGGGCCGCACCACGAGACCCACGGCATCCCCCACGCGCTCGAGCAGGCGGGCCACGTTGTAGGCCGCCTGCGGCGTGCGCATCTTCGCCGTGGGACCCACGGGCAGGTCGATCACGACGTGCGTGGCCCCGGCCGCCACCTTCTTCGAGAGCACCGACGACACGAGCTGCGCGTCGCTGTCGACGTCGAGCGCCCGTTCCACGCGCACGAGCAGATCGTCCACCGGGCTCAGGTGAATCGCGCCGCCCCAGATCACGCAGCCGCCTTCGCGCTCGATCACACGGCGCATCGTCGGCAGGTCGAGATTCACCGGCGCGAGGGTTTCCATCGTGTCGGCGGTGCCCGCGGGCGACGTAATCGCGCGCGACGACGTCTTCGGAATCCACACGCCTGCCGCGGCGACGATCGCGACGACGATCGGCGTCGTGCGGTTGCCGGGCAGGCCGCCCACGCAGTGTTTGTCGGCGATCACCGGCCGCTCCCACGTGAGCCGGGCCCCGACGTCCACCATGCCGCGCGTCTGCCACACCACTTCATCGAGACTCATGCCCACCGCGGCGCACGCCGTGAGATACGACGAGAGTTCGATGTCGGTGTAGCGCCCGGCCGCCATGTCCTGCAGGATCGCGGTGAGCTGCTGCTCGCCGAACGGCTTGCCGAAGACCTTGGCGCGCACGGCCCCGAGCGACTCGACGGGCCGTGGATGCGCCATCGTCGCGATCTCGCCGGGCACGGCCTCGAGCAGTTGCCACGCGGCTTCCGAGAGGCCGGCCTCGGTGGGCAGCACGAAGCCGTCGCGCACGACGTTCAGCGTCGCGACGATCGACCGCGCGCCGGCGGTGATGAGCACACGAGAGTGCGCCGAGAAGCCTTCGGAGCGGCAGACATGGCAGTCGGCCCGCATGTAGACCACGGGCTCTTCGTGCGTATCGATTCCCAGGCGCTTGAGCGACAGCGTATTACCGGTAGGTTCCACCACCGTCGAGCATAGCGCGATCGACGCGGACGTCAGTTCGATGCCGCGGACCGCACCTGGAACGACCACCAGGTGTCCGGCCGCCGGGCGTCCGGCGCGGGAATGGGGCCCGGTGGCTGCAGGGCCTGCACCGCAGGGTTCTGCAGTTTCCGTAGGCGCGCCGCCCAGGCGGCGTCGAGCACGCTCGGATCTGTGACCCGGTTGAGAACCACGGGATAGACGGCGCCATCCAGACGCAGACGCCCGGGATGGTCGACGCCCACCCGCGGGCACCAGAACTTGTTCGCGCCCGCCGAACAACTGAGGAAGAGCTCGCCGGCCGGTGTCGCCATGCAGTTCAGATTCACCGAGTGCGGCAGCCACCCGATGGCGATCTGAATCTGGCAGAGCGGCACGTCGTTCGCGAAGCGCCAGTCCGCCACGGGTTCGCGACGCTCCTCGCCGCGCACTACAAGGCCGGGGATCCCGTCGCAGGGACACTGCACGGCCCAGTAGCCGCCGGCCATGACGGTGGCGGCCAGTGCTGTCGCGGCGAGTCCCAGCGCGATTGTGGCTGCTCTCGAACGCCGGCGGGGTGTGGATGGATGGGCACCCATGGCCGGGCACCATACCACGACCTAGGTGCCGCAGAAGGTGCGGTACGGCCGCGCGCCGGAATCCGCCGGCTCGGCGAACTCCACGGGCACGCGCGCGTGGTCGAACGGCGTCGCCAGTGCCGCGAGCAGCCGTTCGAGGGGCGCCAGGTCGCCATGGTCGGCCGCCGCCGTGAGCGCCGCTTCCACCTTGTGATTACGCGGGATGACGGCGGGATTGTGGCGCTGCATGCGCGCCGTGCGCTCACCCGGCACCGACGCCTCGCGCGCCAGTCTCGCCTGCCACTGCGCGTGCCACGCCGCAAAGCCGGGCTCGCCGAGCAGGGCCGCGGGCGGGCCGTCCGGCGCGCTGAGCGCGCGGAACGTGTTCGTGAAATCGGCCCGGGTCGCGTGCATCCACGCGAGGAGCGCCTCGGCCAGCGCGGCGTCGTCGTCCTCCTCGGTGGCGAGTCCCAGCTTCCCGCGCATCCGGGTGAGCCAGTGATGGCGAAAGCGCGTGGTGAACCGCTCGAGCGCGGCATTGGCGTGTTCGATCGCCACCGCCTGGTCGTCCGCGAACATCGGCAGCAGCGCTTCGGCGAGACGCGCCAGATTCCACTGCGCGATCGGCGGCTGGTTGGCGTAGGCGTAGCGGCCCTGATGATCGATCGAACTGAAGACCGTGTCGGGATCGTAGGCGTCCATGAACGCGCACGGTCCGTAGTCGATCGTTTCGCCCGAGATCGCCATGTTGTCGGTGTTCATCACGCCGTGGATGAACCCCACGAGCTGCCAGCGGGCGATGAGCGCCGCCTGACGCTCGGCAATCGCGTCGAACAGCGCCAGCGCGGGCACCGGCGCGTCGGCCGCGGCCGGATCGTGGCGGCGGATCGTGTAGTCCACGAGTGCGCCGAGCGCGGCCGGGTCGCGATGTGCCGCCGCCCATTCGAACGTGCCCACGCGCAGGTGACTCGCGGCGATGCGCGTGAGCACGGCCCCGGGCAGCGCCCGCTCGCGCTGCACCGGCTCGCCCGTCGAGACCACGGCGAGACTACGCGACGTGGGGATGCCGAGCGCGTGCATCGCTTCGCTGATGACGAGCTCGCGCAGCATCGGCCCGAGCGCCGCGCGGCCATCGCCCCGGCGCGAGTACGGCGTCTGGCCGGCACCCTTGAGCTGCACGTCCACGCGCGCGCCGTCGGGCGTCAGCTGCTCGCCGAGCAGGATGGCGCGGCCATCGCCCAGGCCCGTGAAGTGCCCGAACTGATGCCCGGCATAGGCCTGCGCGAGCGGACGGGCACCGTCGGGCAGCGCGTTCCCGGCGAAGATCGCCGCGCCGGCCGGTGTGTCGAGGGCGGTGACATCGAGCCCGAGGGCCACGGCCAGCGCGGGATTGAAGACGACGAACTGCGGGTCGCGCACCGGGGTGGGTGCCGCGGGGGAATGGAAGAGCGCCGGCAGGCCGGCGTAGGTGTGCTCGAGACGCCAGCCGCTCACCCCGCCATGATGGCACGGCTTGCCGGCCCGTCGTGGCGCGACGCGGTCTGGTGTCGTACGATCGTCACGATGCTCTGGCCCCCGTCCTGTCGAGTTCGCGGCCCCGCGCCGCTGCTGCTCGCGTTGGTTCTCCTGGCCACGCCGGCCGCCGCGCAGCCGCCCGAGGCCCTGCCGCGCGTCGGGGCCGGCGACCTGGTGTACCTCGGCAGCTTCGCGCTGCCGGCAAGCGACGGCGTGGACGATTCCACCGAACATACGCTGACCTACGGCGGCGCCGCGCTGGGCCTCGGGCCGGAGGGTTCGCTCTACGTGGGCTGCCACGCCTGGCACAACCGTCTGGCGCGCGTGTCGATTCCCGCCGTGGGCGAGACGGCGGCGGTGCTCGCGCCGTGCACGGCCATTCCGAACCTCGACGCGGTGGACCCGGGCGCCGGCGAAGGGCTGGCCCTTGGCGGGTCGCTCCTCTGGCGCAACCGCCTGCTCGTTTCAGCCTGGTCGTACTACGACGCCGGTGGTGATGCCGCGGCGTCGCATTTCGCCGGCCCGTCCGACGTGGCAGCGCTCGAAGGCCCCGTACGGCTCGGCGGCGCGGCGCCCGGCCTCGTCGGCGGCTACATGGGCGTCGTGCCGGACGAGTGGCGCGCCGCGCTCGGTGGCCCCGCGCTCACCGGCCAGTGCTGCATCCCGATCATCACGCGGTCCAGTCAGGGGCCGGCAGCGAGTGTCTTCGATCCCGACGACGTCGGTCCCGACCGGCCGGCCGCGAGCACGCTCGTCGTGGGCTACCCGGCGGAACATCCGCTGGCGGCGTGGGACGGCACGAGTCCGCTCTACAACGGCGCCACGATCATCGGCGGTCTCGCCTTTCCGGCCGGCTCGCGGTCGGTGCTCTTCTTCGGCCGGCACGGCGACACGTTCTGCTACGGCACGGGTGAGGAATGCGGCGATCCGGCGGAGGCTGACAAGGGCAACCACGCGTGGCCGTACCGGCATCAGGTGTGGGCCTACGACGCGGGGGAGCTGGCGGCGGTCAAGGCCGGCCGCCTGGCGCCGTGGGACGTGCGGCCCTACGCCACGTGGACGCTGCCGGGCATGAGCGACGACGGCAGTGCCAGCATGCGCAGCGCCACTTACGACCCGGCGACCCGGCGCGTCTACATCACGACGGTCTACGGCGAATCGCCACGCGTGCACGTCTATCAGGTGCGAACCGCGCTCGGAGAACCGGCGTCCTAGTCAGCAGGATGGTTCCCACGGCCCGCCCGCACGGCATCGTGCTCTTCGACGGCACCTGTGCATTCTGCGAGCGCTCGGTGACCTTCATCGCCACGCGCGATCCGGGCGGCTACTTCCGCTTCGGCGCGTCGCAGACGCCGGCCGCGCAGGCTGTGCTGGCGGAGTTCGGCGAAACGCGCGAATCCACGCGCAGCATCATCCTCATCGAAGACGGGCAGCTCTACCGCAAGTCCACGGCCGTGCTGCGGATCGCACGACGGCTGCCGCTGCCGTGGTCGCTCGCCGCCGCGGCGCTGCTGATTCCGCGGCCGCTGCGCGATGCCGCCTACGCCGTGGTCGCGGCCGTGCGGCACCGCCTGGCCGGGCGGTCGAACGCCTGCGAGATTCCGCCGCCCGAGATCCGGGAACGCCTGATCTGACTGGCGGCGACGGCGCCGTCGGGCACCCGGGCCGCTGGTGGGAAGACCCTGGCTATGCGATGATCCCGGCCGACGGCCCGCTATGCCCGACGCGCCGACGACCGCGATCACACAACTGCTCAATGAGTGGTCCGGCGGCAACGCCGATGCGCTGCCGCGACTGCTGGATCTCGTCTATCCGGAACTGCGGAAGATCGCGGCCAGCCGTCTGCGCAGCGAGCGCGCGGACCACACGCTGCAGCCAACGAGCCTGGTGAACGAGGCCTACATGCGTCTCGCCCACCAGCCTGGCAAGGACTGGCAGAACCGCACCCACTTCTATGCCGTGGCCGCGCGCGTGGTACGCGCCGTGCTGGTCGACCACGCGCGGGCGCGACGCCGGATCAAGCGGGGGTCTGGTGCCGCGAGCGTCGAGCTCACCGAGTGGAACGCCAGCGTGCCGGCGCCCCAGGTCGACCTGCTGGACCTCGATGCCGCGCTCAAGGAGCTCGAGGCCATCGACCCCGAACGCGCCCGGATCGTCGAACTGCGTCACTTCGCGGGCCTGTCCATCGAAGAAACGGCCGAAGCCCTGGGCATTTCCGACTCCACGGTCAAACGCGGATGGCTGGCAGCCAAGACGTGGATTCGCCACCGCCTCGACGGCCAACGCCCTGACATGGACGGCGGCTGACCCACTCGCGTTGCATCCGTCGCTTGCGGCCATGAACAGGCGGTTGGCCTGGCTACCGATACACGATGCGCCTCGGAGCCTCTGAGTCATGACGCGTGAAGAGTGGGCGCACATCGAAGCGCTGTTCGACGAGGCGCGGCAGCGGACGGGACCCGATCGCCAGGCCTGGCTCGACGCCAGCGGCGCCAGCCCCGAGACCCGGCAGCTCGTCGAGCAGATGCTCGACAGCTACGACTCCGATCCCGGCTTCCTCGAAGACGACAGCGACCCGGCCGGCTCGGTGGCCAACGTCGTCGCCGACGCGCTCGTGGGCCAGCGCCTGGGCGCGTACCGGATCGTGCGCCCGATCGGCCGCGGCGGCATGGGCATGGTGTACGAAGCGGTGCGCGACGACGACGAGTTCGCAAGACGCGTGGCCATCAAGGTGCTGCCCACCTGGGGCGCGTCCACGCTGGCGGCCCGGTTCCGGCTGGAACGGCGGCTGCTCGCCTCGCTCGATCATCCGGGCATCGCCCGCCTCATCGACTCGGGCAGCGGGCCAGACCACAGCCTCTACTTCGTGATGGAGTTCGTGGACGGCGACCCCATCGACGAGTGGGCGCGCGCTCACCATCTCGATGTCGACGCCCGCGTCGCCCTGCTCGTGCGCGTCGCCGACGCCGTCGCCGATGCACACCGGCATCTGGTCGTGCATCGTGACATCAAGCCCGCCAACATCCTCGTGCAGGCCGACGGACAGCCGAAGCTGCTGGATTTCGGGATCGCCACGCTGCTCTCGGAGGAGGGCGCCGAAAGTGCCGGCCTCACGCGCACCGCGGAGCGGCGGTTCACGCCGGAGTTCGCCAGTCCCGAACAGATTCGTGGCGAGCCGGTGACCACGGCCACGGACGTCTACGGCCTGGGCGCCTTGCTGTATCTGCTGCTGGCGGGCCGTCGTCCGCACGACTTGCGGAGTGTGTCACCCCTCGAGGCGATGCGGCTCGTCTGCGACGTCGACCCGCCGGCGCCGAGCGCCGTGGCCACGGCAGCCGACGCGCCACGGATTCGCGGCGCGCTCGACGCAGTGGTCGGCAAGGCCCTGCGCAAGGCTCCGCGCGAACGCTACACGACCGTGGCGGAACTGGCGGCCGATCTGCGCGCCTGGCAGGCCGGACTGCCGGTCACGGCCGCGCCGGATTCGCTGATGCAGCAGGCGCGGCGCTTCGTGCGCCGCCATACCGTGGGGGTCGCGGCGAGCGTGGCCGTGGCGCTGGCGCTCGTGGTGGGCGGCGGCGTCGCGATCTGGCAGGCACGCGTCGCCGAACGCGAGCGGGCGCGCGCGGACGCGCGCTTCAACGACGTGCGCAAGCTGGCCAACGCCGTCGTGGGTCCGCTCTACGACGAGATCGCGAAGGTTCCAGGCTCGACCGAAGCGCGCCGGGCGCTGGTCAAGGAAGCCCTCGCGTAACTGGATGGACTCGAGGCGCAGGCTGTCGACGACCTCGACCTGAAGGCGGAACTCGCCGAGGCATACCAGAAGATCGGGGACGTGCAAGGCAACCTCTTCTACCCCAACCTGGGCGATATCCCTGGCGCCAGGGCCAGCTACGCGAAGCTGCGCAGACTGCGCACCGAAGTCGCCGCGTCCCGTCCGCAGGACGAGGCCGCGCAGCTCGGCCTGGTGCACGCGCTCGTGCGCGACGGCGACGCGGCGTTGGCCGAGAATCGTCTGAACGACGCGATCGAACACTATGAGCAGGCGCGCGTGCGCGTGGAAGCCACACCGGGTCAGTCCGAAGCGAGGGTCCTCGCCGAAAGCCGTGTCAGAGGCGACTTCGGTGTGGCACTCGGCCAGGCCGGACGGCATGCCGACGCCATCCGTCAGTTCGAGACCGCCCTCGCGCTCGTCGAACCCTTGGCAAACGCACCTGGCGCCTCCGAGGCGATGCGGCGCGCGCAGATGTCGAATCACACCAACGTCGTCGACGTCCTCTACCATGCCGGTCGCTATCAGGACGCGTTGCCGCACGCTGAGCAAGCCATGGCCCTGGCTCGGGCCATGCTCCGCGATGCGGTGGACGTCGCCACGGCGCGCCGGGCCGTCTACCTGACGGCCAATCGACTGGCCGCGGCACTCGACGGCACGGGCCGTGTGGACGAGGCGATCGCGGCATGGAATGAAGGCATCGAGATCCTGAAACAGATGGCCGACGCGGACCCGCGGAATGTTCGCCTGCGATTCGACCTCGCGGGCATGTACCAAGGGCTCGCCACGTTCCACCTGAAGAAGCAGCGCACGACGCCGGCCTGGGACGCGATCAACGAGGCATTCGCGCAGTGGAAGGTGGCGTTCGACGCCAATCCCGCCGCCACGACTGAGCGCTACAACTACGGCTTCGCGTTCACGGTGCTCGGCGACGTGCAGCGCGCCCGCGGGAACCTGGCCGCAGCCGTCGAGGCCTACCGTCAGGCCATCGACGTGTTTGCAGACCCTGTGGTGGCGGCACGGAGCCCAGTCGACCGGTTCCAGATGTACGAATCGCTCGGTGACATCCTGGTGGAACGGGCACGGCGGGCTCCATCCGCCGACCTCACCCGCGACGCGCGCGAGGCGTACCTGACGGCCCGTGAGGGCTATGCGGCGCTGGCCAAGGCCGGCCAGCTGCCAGAGGCGCTGGCGTCCCAGGGCGAGACAGTCGCCAGGAAGATCGCAGCGCTTCCCCGTTAGCCCCAGCCGCGCAGCGGTCGGCAGCCCACGGGCGCTGACCCAGCTCACCGCCATCCGTCGCTTGTGCTCCCAGCCCGGCGCGACCCTTCGCGCCGAGGCCTGGAGGAGCCATGAATCCCAAGTTCGTCGTCACGCTGCTGCTCGCAGCCGTGGTGGGTGTGCGCAGCGCACCCACAGCAAGTGCGCAGACTTTCGGCAATGTCCAGCCAATCACGGTGCCGCCGGAAGGCGGCACGACCGGTGCGTTCGGTCTGGTGTCGGACATCGATGGCACGACCGCCGTCATCGGCAGCCCGGACGAAACCGCCGGCGGCGCGCTGCTGGCCGGGGCCGCCTACGTCGTGGTGCGCAACAGCAGCGGCGCCTGGGTGCAGCAGCAGCGCCTCACGGTCGGCACAGCCGATCGGCACTTCGGCTCGGCCGTCGCCGTGAGCGGCGACACGCTGGCGGTCGGGTCGAAGCCCACGAGCGCGTTCACCACCGCCACGGCGCGCATCTACGTCCGCTCGGGCACGACATGGACACTGCAACAGGAGGTGGGCGCGCACCGCGTCACGTCGTTGCGCCTCAAGGGCGACACGCTGGTCGTCGGTGACATCGAGCGCACCACCCAGGGTGAGGTGACCGTCTACGAGCGCACCGGCACCGTGTGGGGCCCGGGCGCGACACTCACGGCCGCGGGCGGCACCGTGAACAACGGCCAGTTCGGCGCCTCGGTGGACCTCTCGGGCTCGACACTCTGTGTGGGCGTGCCGAGAGACACGGCCAACGGCATCCTGACGGCCGGGTCGGTGCGCGTGCTGACGCGCAGCGGTCCGGGCGCCTGGACGCAGCAGCAGAAGATCGATGGGCCGGACACCAACTCGTTCTTCGGCTCGGCATGTTCGGTCGACGGCGACACGCTGCTCATCGGCGCCCTCAACGTCACCAACGGCCGGGCCTACGTGTTCGTGCGCAGCGGCGCAAGCTGGAGCCAGCAACAGCAGCTGACGATCCCGCAGGTGTCGGGCAACGTCGCCGGCCAGCACGGCCGCGTGGTGGGCGACGTCGCCGTCGTGGGCGGCTTCCGCAATCTGACGGTGTTCGCCAGAAGCGGCGCGACGTGGACGTCGACGCAGACGATCCCCGTGCCGGCCGATGGCTTCGCCGCCATCGGACTGACGCCGTCGTACCTCATCGCCGGCACCAACCCGGCGGGCGCGCAGCACGGCACGGCCTACGTGTACACGTTGCAGGCCACCGGCCCTCCGGGTGCGCCCACGAGCGTCCAGGCGATCGTCGACGGCTCGAACGTCAGCCTCAGCTGGGGCGCACCCACGACTGGCGCGGCGCCCACGAGCTACACGCTCATCGCCCGCACGGCGGCCGGTGCCCCGCTCGGCACGTTCGGCATGGGCCTGGCGACGTCGTTCGCGACGCCAGCGCCGAATGGCGCGTACCGCATCAGTGTCACGGCGACCAACAGCTTCGGCACGGGTCCGGAATCAACCGCGCAGACGTTCTCGGTGCCGTCGCTGCCGTCGCCTCCGGGTGCACCGCAGAGCCTGGCCGTGAGCGTGAGCGGCAGCACCGCCTCGTTCACGTGGACGCCGCCGGCGTCGGGCGGGGCGGCGAGCAGCTACGTGCTGCTCGCGGGTCTGTCGCCCGGCTTCACGTCGCCAATTGCCACCTTGCCGCTGCCCCCGGCGCCGACGAGCATCAGCGTGCCAGGGGTGCCGCCCGGCGTCTACTACGTGCGACTGGTGGCCCAGAACACCGGCGGCATCAGCGGCGCCAGCAACGAAGTGGTCGTCACGGTGGGCGGGGTGACCCCGCCGGGTGCGCCGACGTTGAACGCGCCGCAGGTGACCGGCAACACCGTGACGCTGTCGTGGGCACCTGGCGCCGGGGCAGCACCAACGTCGTACGTATTGGCGGCGCGCGCGCCGGGCGGTGCGCTGATTGGGACGGTCCCGCTCACGGGCACGTCCATCACGATTCCTGGCGTTCCGAGTGGCACGTACCTGCTGACACTCGTCGCCCTGAACGGCGGCGCGTCGAGCGGGCCCTCAAGCCAGATCACACTCGTGGTGCCGTAGCGCGGAGACGACGTCCAGCTGATCCGCACGACGATGGGATGTGCCGCCGGACGCGCCGGCGGCACATCGTTTTCCTGCGCAGCCGGGCGGTGCGCCGCCCGCTCACCTCAGGGGCGCGGGGCCACCATGATGGCCTTGAGCGCGTCGACCTCGCCGCTGAGCGCCTTCTGCCCGGCAGGGTACTTGTTCATCTCGAGGAAGTAGGCGATGAGCGACGCCACGTCCTCGCGCTTGAGGCTGCCGGGGTTGTCCATCGGCATTTCGCTCATGCCGGCGTCGATCTCCGACAACGCCTTGCTGCCGTAGGCGCGCGCGAACTCGGCGCCGGCGAACTTGCCCGGGTTGTGGCAGCTCTCGCACACCTGCTTGAAGAGTTCCTTGCCCTTGGCGGCCTGCGCCGCCGTGTAGATGCCGTCGTTGGTCGTCGGGCCCTGCGCCCGCACCGCCACCACACCCATGGACGCGACAGCCAGCGCCCCCGCCAGAAGAATCCCAGTTCGTGCCATGAATCCATCCTAACCCGGTCCGCCCGCCGCCCGATCCCGGCCCCGCGCACGGAGACAAGCGGCGACATCCGCGGCCCTCGGCACGACCGCGGACCGGCGGGGGCAATTCTCCCAAGGCCGCGCAGATTTCCGCGGGACCCACCCCACCCGGATTCAGTGCCCCCCGATTAGAACGGCCGTTCGACCCCCTCGCGGCTGGAACGATGCTTGCCCTGTGCCACCCCCGGAACGGTGGGATCACCCGTGACGCACCCGGTGTGTGTCGCGGCGAGAAGCGAGGGCTCGCGAGAGCGCACACCCGATGAGTAACAGCGTTCGTTACGATGACCGGAGTCCACGGCTCTTCTTCATCGCCGCCGTGGTGTGGGCCGTGGTCGGGATGCTCGTCGGCGTCCTCATCGCCGCCATGCTCTTCATGCCGGCGCTGAACCTGGCGCCCTATCTGACCTTCGGCCGGCTCCGCCCGCTGCACACGAACGCCGTCATCTTCGCGTTCTGCGGCAACATCATCTTCGGCGGCGTCTACCACTCGATGCAGCGGCTGCTGAAGGCGCGCACCTTCAGCGACACGCTCTCGGCGTTCCACTTCTGGGGCTGGCAGCTGCTCATCGTCGCCGCCGCGGTCGCGCTCGTGACCGGCACGACGCAGGGCAAGGAATACGCCGAACTGCCCTGGGTGCTCGACATCGTTATCGCCGTGTTGTGGGTCACCTTCGCGGTGAACTTCTTCGGCACGATCGCCACCCGCCGCGAGAAACACCTCTACGTCGCCATCTGGTTCTACATCGCCACCATCGTCGCCGTGGCCATCCTGCACATCGGCAACAGCATGGTGGTGCCGTATTCGCTGCTCGGCAGCTACTCGGCCTACGCCGGCGTGAAAGACGCACTGATGCAGTGGTGGTACGGCCATAACGCGGTGGCCTTCTTCCTCACCACGCCGTTTTTGGGCCTCATGTATTACTACCTGCCCAAGGCGGCCGAGCGTCCGGTGTTCAGCTACCGGCTCTCGATCATGCACTTCTGGTCGCTGGTCTTCGTCTACATCTGGGCCGGCCCGCACCACCTCCACTACTCGGCCGTGCCCGAATGGGCCTCCACGCTCGGCATGCTCTTCTCGCTCGTGCTGTGGATGCCGTCGTGGGGCGGCATGGTGAACGGCTTCTTCACCCTGCGCGGCGCCTGGCACAAGGTGCGCGAAGACCCGATCCTGAAGTTCATGATCGTGGCCGTCACCTACTACGGCATGTCGACCTTCGAAGGGCCGATGATGTCGATCAAGTCGGTGAACGCGGTGTCGCACTTCACCGACTGGACGATCGGCCACGTGCACGCCGGCGCCCTCGGCTGGAACGCGTTCCTCTCGTTCGGCATTCTCTACTGGGTCATTCCGCGCCTCTACAAGACGCCGCTCTACTCGGTGAAGGCGGCGACGTTCCACTTCTGGGTGGCGACCATCGGCCTCATCGGCTACCAGGTGTCGATGTGGGTGGCCGGCATCACGCAGTGGGCGATGTGGCGCGCCTTCGAGCCCGACGGCCGGCTCGTCTATCCCGACTTCATCGAGACCGTCGTGCGCATCGTGCCGATGTACTGGGTGCGGCTGCTCTCGGGCCTGCTCTTCTTCGCCGGCCTGCTGGTGTTCTGCTGGAATCTCTTCAAGACGATCAAGAGCGCCCCGGCCGACTACGCGGTCGAGCCCGACGTGCTGGCGCCGCCGCTCGTGCGCGAGCACGTCGCCCCCGGCGCGGTCACCCCCGCCAACACCTACGACTACGCGCTCTACTCGTTCCAGCACGCCATCCGGCACGGCTTCCACCGCATGCTCGAGTCGCGCACGGTGACCTTCACGGTGCTGACGGCGCTGGCGCTGGCGGTGGGGTCGCTCGTGGAAGCGCTGCCGATGTTCTTCAACACGTCGAACGTGAAGGAGATCGCGAGCGTCACGCCGTACACGCCGCTCGAGGTCGTGGGCCGCGACATCTACGTGCGCGAGGGCTGCTACAACTGCCACTCGCAGCTCGTGCGGCCGTTCCTCTACGAGACGGAGCGTTACGGCGAGTACTCGAAGGCCGGCGAATACGTCTACGACCGGCCCTTCCAGTGGGGCTCGAAGCGCACCGGGCCCGACCTGCACCGTGTGGGCGGCAAGTACCCGTCGCTCTGGCACGTGCGCCACATGGAGCGGCCGTCGTCGACGACGCCCGGCTCGATCATGCCGGCGTATCCTCACCTGCTGACGAGCCACTTCGACACCAGCCTCATCGGCGCGAAGATGCGCGCGCTGCGCACGCTCGGCGTGCCATACAGCGAAGGCGAGATCGCCATCGCCGCTGACGCGATGGACACCCAGGCCAAGGCGATTGCCGCCGAGGTGGAATCGCAGCAGGGCCCGACCGGCCTCGCCGACAAGGAAATCGTGGCGCTCACTGCGTATCTGCAGCGCCTCGGCACCGACATCCGCTGGAAGCGGCCCGTGGCGCAGCTGCCCTACGCAGCCGGCGTGACGCCCGCGCCTGCTCCCGCACCGGCCGTCGCCGGCGGCGGAGCGTCGAGGTAGCGATGCTGCAGGAACTCGGAGCGAGCACGAACGCCTCCACGTGGGCCGTGGCCTCGATTCTGTTCTTCGTCGCCGTCTACCTCGTGGTCGCCGTGCAGGTGTTCAGGGCCCGTCCGGACGACCTCGACGCCCGTGCGCGCATGGCGCTCGACGACGAGACCCAGGGATAAGCGAGCACGCCATGGCACAGTACGAAGACAGAGTCCTGCACGAGCTCGACGGCATCAAGGAGTACGACAACCCGATGCCCGGATGGCTGATGGCCATCTGGTGGGGCTCGCTCATCTTCTCCGCCGCCTACCTGATCTTCTACGCCCTCAGCTTCGGTGAGGGCACGATGGACGCGGAGTACCGCGCCGAGACCGTGCAGACGGTCACGGCGGTGCAGTCGCACTTCGACGCCAATCCGCTCGTGCCGCCGTCACCGGCGGAACTGCTCGGCGGCGCCGCCAATGACGCCGTGCTCGCGGCCGGCGAGTCACGCTTCGCGCGCACCTGCGCGGCGTGCCACGGCGACAAGGCGCAGGGCCTCATCGGCCCGAATCTCACCGACGACCGCTGGATCCACGGCGGCTCGGTCGAACAGGTCTTCCAGAGCATCGCCAAGGGCTGGCCCGCCAAGGGCATGCCGCCGTGGGGCCGCGCGCTGCGGCCCGACGAACTGGCCGCGCTCGTGTCCTATGTGAGGAGTCTGCAAGGGTCGAATCCGCCGAATCCGCGCGCCCCCGAAGGCGAGCCGTTCGTGGCGGAAGCGATTCCTGGCCGCTGACATCATGTCCACCGCCGTTCACACCCGCGACGCGGGTGGCGCCGCCGGCCCGGCCGCGGGTCACGAGCGCATCTTCGAGATCGCGCCGCCCGAGGAGCTGCTCTACAGCATCTCGGCCGACGGCTCGCGCCGGTTCATGCATCCGGTGGTGCGCAAGGGGCACTACTGGCACATCCGCCGGCGCATCGCCTACGCGCTCATGGTGCTCTTCTTCGCGCTGCCGCTCATTCCGATCGGCGATCACCCGGCGGTGCTGCTCGACATCGCGACCCGGCGCTTCCACATGTTCGGCGCCACGTTCCACCCCACCGACAACCTGCTGCTTGCCGCCTTCGGCTTCGGCGTGGTGGTGACGGTGTTCTTCGTCGGCTCGACGTTCGGGCGCGTGTGGTGCGGCTTCGGTTGTCCACAGACCGTGTACCTCGAGTTCCTGTTCCGCCCCATCGAAGCCTTCATCGAAGGCGGCCCCACGAACCAGCGGCGGCTCAACAAGGAACCGTGGTCGGCGCACAAACTCGCCATCAAGGCCGCGAAGTGGGGCACGTTCGCGCTCGTGGCCGTGCTGATGGCCACGACCTTCGTCGCCTACTTCACCGGCTGGGCGGCGCTCGCGCCCGGCCTGCTGCACGAACCCGCGAAGTGGACGGGCGCACTCTTCACGATTGCCGCGGTGACCGGCCTCATCGTGTTCGACTTCGGCTGGTTCCGCGACCAGATGTGCACGATCGCCTGCCCCTACGGCCGGCTGCAGAACGTGCTCTCCGACAAGGACACGCTGCTCGTCGCCTACGACACGGCGCGCGGCGAGCCGCGCACGCGCCTGCACCACGAGACGCCCGGCGTGGCGGCGGGCGCCTGTGTGGACTGCGGTGCCTGCGTGGCGGCGTGCCCCACGGGGGTCGACATCCGCCGCGGCCTGCAGGTCGAGTGCATCGGCACGGCGCAGTGCGTGGACGCCTGCGACGAGGTGATGCGCAAGCTGGGCCGGCCCACGGGCCTCATCACGTTCACGTCCGAACGCGAACAGCAGGGCGCCGCCCGCCGCCTGCTGCGGCCGCGCAACCTCGTCTACCTCGCGCTCATGCTCGTGGCCTGGGGCACGCTCGGCACGCTCGTCTTCACGCGCGCCGACGCCCTCGTGGAAGTGGTGCGCGGCGGCCGCGAGCCCTACCGCGTGCTCAATTCCGGTGCCGTCGCCAACCAGCAGCGCATCCGCTTCACCAACCAGCTCGGGCAGCGGCAGCGATTCGACATCACGGTGCTGAGCCCCGGCGACGCGACGCTCGTCGTGAGCGAGTCGCCCATCGTCGTTGACGCGGAGAAGGTCGTGACCGTGAATGCCGTCACCACCGTGCCGCAGGGCCGCTTCCACGACGGACAGGCCACGGTGCGGTATCTCGTGACGTCCGACGGCGGCTACCGCAAGGAGATCGAGTTCCTGCTGCTTGGACCGTACGACTCGGAGGGGCGTGACCGATGAAGTTCCTGCGTCTGGTCTCCGAATACCGCTGGCCGATCTACATCGGCGGCCACCTGACGATGTCGGTCGTCGCCTGCGGCGTGCTCGTGTGGGTGGCGACGCGGCCTGACTCGCCGCGGCCGATCCACGGCTACTACGAAACGGCGCAGAGCTGGGACGCGGATGAAGCGGTGGCCGACGCCAGCCAGAAGCTCGGCTGGACGGTGCGCTACGAACTGCCCGAGGGCATTCCGCTCACGCCCGGCATGCCGCGGCCGGTGGATGTGACCGTGGTCGATCGCGAGGGCCAGCCGGTGTCGGGTCTGTCCGGCACGCTCATCGCCATCCGCCCATCGGACCAGCGCCTGAATCAGCACGGGGATCTCGTGGCGATGCCGGGGGCCCCCGGGCGTTACCGCACGCTCATCCGCGTGGACGCACCCGGCACGTGGGACGTCCGCCTCGATGCGATGCAGCAGTCGCTGCACTTCGTGCACGCCGCCCGCCTGCGCTCCGCGGCGGTCACGGAGGTGGCCGCGCGATGACGCCCGTCGCCGCCCGTCGCGCGGCGGCC
>JALHON010000011.1 GCA_022842985.1 Acidobacteriota bacterium
GGGGCCCGCCGCGGCCGCGGCGACCTCGCGGGCAGCGCGCGCAGATATGCGTCGGTCACGGTTTCGGCCACGAACAGGCCCACACCGCGACGCGCCACGAAGTAGCCCTCGGCCGTCAGCCGGTCGAAGGCCTCCACCGCCGTGATGCGGGCCACGCCGAGTTCGGCGGCAAGCTGCCGCGACGACGGCAGGCGCGCCCCGGGCTTGAGCGCGCCGCGCAGCACCGCCTCGCGGAAGAACGCCACGATCTGGTCCTGCAGCGACCCGCCCGCGCGTGATCCGCGGCGGTCGAGCGACAACACGTTCCACAGCGGCTGGGTCGCGCGTCCTGACATGGCGTGATGGTCCCGGTCCTCGGGGTCAGACCCCTTACGGATTTCGAAAGGGGTCTGACCCCCGAAACTGGTGGACCTATCGATAGCGCGCATCCGGCACTACCAATGAGGCCACGTCGTCAGCATACTCGGAACCGCCATGGAGGCTCCGATGAGCGACGCCGGTTTCACGCCCAGTGAGAAGACACAGGTTCGCCGCATGCCGAAGCGCGGCCACTACGACCACGCCACCGTGCACGCCATCCTCGATGCCGGCGCCATCGCCCACGTGGGCTACGTCATCGATGGCCAGCCCTACGTGACGCCCACGGCCTACTGGCGCAAGGGCGACCGCCTCTACTGGCACGGGTCGTCGGCCAGCCGCATGCTGCGCACCATCGACGCCGGCTCGCCGGTGTGTGTGACCGTAGCGCACATCGACGGCTTCGTGCTGGCGCGCTCGGCCTTCCATCACTCCGTGAACTACCGCTCGGTGATGGCGTTCGGCACGGCGCACAAGCTCACCGACGAAGCCGAGGTGATGGAGGCTCTGAAGGATTTCACCGAGCGCCTCTATCCCGGACGCTGGGACGTGCTGCGGCCGGTGCAGCCGCAGGAGCTGAAGGCCACGACCGTGCTGGCGATGGACCTGACCGAAGCGGTCGCGAAGGTGCGCACGGGCATGCCCGTGGACGACGACGAAGACTACGCGCTCCCGATCTGGGCCGGCGTGCTGCCCGTGCAGACCACGGTGCTCGCGCCGGTGAGCGACCCGAAGAACCTGCCCGGCGTCGAGGCGCCGCACTACCGCGTGTCGATCACCTAGCGCCGAGCTGGTGCGGGGCTCGCATCCCGCGCCTGAAACGTTCCGCCAGGGTTCTCCGCTTGTTGGACCAGGGAGCACACCATGCCTTGGACCACGCGGGTATTGCCGGCATTCGTCGTCCTGATTCTGGCCGCGCAGGCGGCCACCGCACAGACACTGGGCCCATTCACCTGGCAGACGCAGCCGTACTGCAACGTGCTGACGGTGACCGTCGTGCCTCAGGGCAGTCACTACCAGGTCGTCGGCCATGACAATCTCTGTGGTGCCGGCGTGGCGCCCGTAACCGGCACGGCAGTGCCCGTGGGCGGTGACGTCCGCTTCGGTCTGACGATCGCAACGCCGTCGGGACGGGCGGCTCACCTCACGGCCACGATCAGCCTGGGCTCCCTGTCGGGCACCTGGACCGACAACGACGGACGCTCCGGCACGTTCCAGTTCGCGGGCTCGGGTGGCGGATCGGCCCGGCCGGCGCCGGCGCTGGTCGGCGTGCCCAGGGTGACGCGCCTGCTCTACACGCAGAGTGCAACGTCGGCCGGCGGGACGATCTCTCCGCCGGTGTCGCTGCGCACGCTGGGCACGTTCACGTCGGCCGGCGGCGCGTTGCGCCTCACGTGGATCAGCCACGTCACCGCCGCATCACCGGGCGGCGGAGTCTGCAACTTCCAGCTCCGCATCGATGGCGCGCCATCGGGTGCCGTGGCCACGGGCAGCCTCGTGGGTGACGAGGCCGTGGTCATCAACGGCGCGACACGCAACGATGCCCCGGTGTCGCTGACCACGTGGTTCACGAACGTGCCCGCGGGCAACCACACGGTCTCGTTGTGGATTCGCAGCGTCGATTCGACGTGCACGGACAACGCCGGCAACTATTCGCGGACGGTGCTCGTGGAGGAGTTCGGCGCCCCGTAGAGCGCTTACGGGCGCGGCATCGAAGGCCGCGTCCGGAGCCATGAGCCTTCCCGCAGCGGTTCGGCGCTTATCAGGCTGAACCGCTCACCCGGGAGACTGCCATGGCCGTACTGCGCGATCGTCCGTACACCCAGTTCAACTTCCTCGTCGATCTCGGCACCGGCACCACGGACGGCCCCGAGGCGGGCTTCCAGGAGGTCAGCGGCATCGGCATGGAAGTGACCGTGACCGAATACCGCAACGGCAACGAACGCGAGAACTCCGTGCGCAAGATCACCGGGCTCAACAAGGCCACGGACATCACGCTGAAGCGGGGCATCATCGGCTCGCTCGGCCTCTACAAGTGGCTGGACCAGATCCGCAACGGCGACCAGAACGCCATGCGCACGGTGACCATCCACCTGCAGAACGAGGACCACACACAGACCGTGCAGACGTGGAAGCTGCTGCGCGCGCGCATCATCAAGCACACGAGCGGCCCGCTCAACGCCAAGGGCACCGACGTGGCCATGGAAGAAATGGTGCTCGCCTACGAACGCCTCGAGATGGAATAACAGGCGCGCCGTGGCCGACACACGCGAACACCCGTATACCGGCGCCCGTTTCCTCGTCTCCATCGGGGAGCAGGACGGCCGTGAGCCCTCCGCCGGCTTCGCGGAGGTGGTCTTTCCGCCGTTCGAGCACGAGCGGACGCGCGACCGCGAGCCCGGCCACACACCGCCGCGACCGTCGGATACCTCCGGCGCCCTGCTGGTGCTGCGCCGAGGCGTCACCGGCCGGCTCGACCTGTACGAGTGGTGGAACGCCACCCGACGCGAGAAGGCGCCGCCGACGCGCACCGTCACCATCCAGCTGCTCGGCGACGACGACCGTGCCGCGGTGATGACGTGGCGCTTCGAGCGCGCGTATCCCGTGACGCTCAGTTACTCGCCGCTCAACGCGATGACGGGCAGCGTGGTCATGGAAGAGGTGGCACTGGCGTTCGAACGGGTGGAGATGGCGTAGGCCCCTGGGCGACTTCCTCGACCTCTTCAGGGCGGGTCGCGGAGTACGCGTTATGCTGTGCCGTCGGTGCTCATCGGCGCCCGGTGCCATCCATGAAGCCGCTGCCTGCTGCGATCGCCGCGATCGTCGTGCTCGTGGCACACCCGCGCCTCGCGGACGCGCAGTCGCCGTCACTCATCACCTACCAGCAGGTCCTCGATCGCTACATGGGCGGCACCCACGTCGCGTCCGTGATCGACGTCCTGAAGCTGGACCCGACGACGGTGACCGCGGACGCACTGGCCACCCTCGCTGCCGACGAACAGCGCTACGAACTGAGCCGCGAATCAGTGCCCGGACGGGGACGATCCGGCACGTCAGACGGCGCGCGAGCCTACCTGCGGCGGATCGAGGCGGTGGCGCTGCTGCATCTGGAAGCGGCCACGTCGGCACCGCTCGATCGCGTCAGCCAACGCGCCGCGCACCTCGACATTGCCGACAAGGCGCTTGCCAGGCTCGATGCTTCCCGCAAGGACGCGTGGACCTCCGACCCGAGCATCGACGCTGCCAGCCGTGCCGCCGTGTTGCGCTTCCGGCGCGACTGGCTGCTCGCGGCGGCCACCCATTTCCAGCGCATCGGCGCGTTTGCCGACGCGTTCGGGTTCGCCAGGGCGGCGCTCGACGAACATCCGGATGAACCGTTGTTCCACGTCATCGCCGGGACGATCGCGGAGGCGCTGGCGGCACCGGTAGCCTCGTTCGACACCGTGCGGGCCGCCGTGGGGTTGACGGCCGATCCGGATGAGGGCACCAGACGGGCGCTACGTGAGGCGGCACGGCGCTTCGCACGGGCGCTGGCCTTGAACGCGGACGACGCGGAAGCGCGCGTACGGCTCGCGCGGGTCCAGGTGCGGCTCGGCGCCTTCAATGAGGCGCGGCGACTGCTCGCCGCCGACGCCTCGCCCGGCCGCCTGGCGTATCTGCTGGCACTGGCCCGCGGCTATGCCGCCGCCGCCGAGTCACGTCACGCCGAGGCCGTCGATCACTATCGCGCCGCCACTCGCCTGGCGCCGCAGTGGCAGAGTGCCTGCGTCGCGCTGGCACACGCGCTCGTCGCCGCCGGAGAGCGTGACGAGGCGCGTGACACCCTGCGGCCCTGCCTGTCGCGCGTGCCGTCGCTCGACGATCCGTGGCCACGGTACGGAATGGGCCTCGACTGGCTGCTCGAACCCACCGTCAGGCAACTGCGGGCGCAGGTGACTGCCCGCTCTGATCCCGAATGAGCCGCCATCTCTCTGTAGTCGTGCTGGCGCTGCTCGTCGCGGCACCGATCGCCAGCGGCGCACGGCAGTTCACGGTGTCCACGAGCGGCGTCCGGCTGGACGTGCTGGCCTTGAACGGCAAGGCCCCGCACACCGGGCTCACGCGCGACGACTTCGAGGTGCGCGACAACGGCGTGCTGCAGCGCCTCGACTCCGTCACCACGACCGACGCGGCGCACGTGATGATGGTGCTGGATGTCTCCGGCAGCGTGCAGGGCGAGCCGCTGCGCCGCCTCACCGCGGCCGCCAACGCGCTCCTCGGCAGGCTCACGCCGAAGGACCGGCTCACGCTGGTGGGCTTTTCGCATCATCTGCGTCTGCTCGCGGCCGTCGACGGCGCCATCCAGACCGAGTTGCTGCCGCTTGGCGGCGCCACTGCCCTGCACGATGCGATCTTCGCAGGTCTGCTGCTGGCGGGCGACGACCCGCGGCCCAGCCTGATGATCCTGCTGACCGATGGCTTCGACTCCATCAGCTGGCTGACCGCGGAACAGACCCTCGACATGGCACTCCGCGCCGATGTCGTCATCTATCCCGTGGTCGCGGACTACGAGCAGCTGCGCATGTCGCAGTCCGAAGGCGTGCAGCGCGCCAGACGTGACCTCGACGCGCTGGCCGCTGAAACGGGTGGTCGCGTGTTTCCCGTCAGCAAGCAGGGCCCACTGGACGCGTTCCTGGGAATTCTTGAAGAGTACCGGCACCGGTATGTGCTGACGTACACGCCGACGGGCGTCGAACGGCGCGGCTGGCATCGCATCGACGTTCGCCTGCGACGTGTGCGAGGCACGGTTCATACCAGACGCGGCTACGACGTGCGATAGACCGTCACAGACCAGAGACCCTGAATTGACCCCGACGACCTCACACCTCAACCAGCACTCGCTGCTCGACGCGCTGCTCGACTCGTGGCGGCGCAACAACACCATCCTCGTGAACCTGCTGCGGGCGCTGCCCGAAGATGCGATGGAGCTGCGCGCCCTGGACGACAGCCAGACCGTCCACGCGCTCTTCATGCACATGCACTACTGCCGGCTCGTGTTCGTGCATGAATGCACACCGGAGCTGGGCGTGACGGTGCCTCAGGACGAGTGGCGCGGCGAACGCGATCGCGACCGCATCGCGGCGATGCTCGACGAGAGCGCCGAGGCCATGCGCAACGCCGTCGTCACGCGCCTGCAGGCGGGGCGTCCCATGGACCGGCACTACGACCATCCGATTCTTCTGCTGCAGCACTTCGTGTGGCACGAGGGTTACCACCACGGCCAGATCAAGCTGGCGCTGAAGCGTGCGGGACGTCCCTTCGACGACGAAGAGATTGGCCGCGTCACCTGGGACGTGTGGATGGAGAAGGACACGTGGCGGTGACGCGTGTGCGCTCACTCAGCACGAGAACGGGCTGGCACGATCTTCCTGCTTGACAGGTTTCTGAGGCTGACCGCGTTTCGATCGGCGTCCCGACGAGAACGGCACGTCACGCGCATCACACGGCCACTACGCGGCCGATCGCGCGCCGAGCCACCGTGCGTCGTCTCCCGCAGCGCGATCGCCTTCCATACGCGATTCTCGAACGGCAGAAACTGCGATGCGAGGATGGTGCATGCACGCTGCACCCTCGCTCGAAGGCTCGCGCCACGTTTCCGCGGAAACGTCCGGGCTCGATTCTGTCACCTTGCCAGTCGCCGTCGTGCCGCACGACACGCACGCGATCGGCGAGACGATTGCCTCGCTGGCCGCTGGCCTGCACGCTGCCACGTATCAACTGCTGGTGCTGCTGCGCGAGTTCGACGCGCGCAGCGGATGGAACAACGGCTTCCTCTCGTGCGCACACTGGTTGCACTGGCGCACCGGCTTCGACCTCGGCGCTTCACGCGAGAAGGTTCGCGTAGCACGCGCGCTTCCAACCCTGCCCCGCATCGCGTGGGCGATGGAACGTGGGCAGCTCTCGTACGCCAAGGTGCGCGCGCTCACGCGGGTGGCGACGCCCGAGAACGAAGCGGCCCTGCTGGACGTCGCACTCGCTGGCACGGCGGCTCAGGTCGAACGACTCGTCCGCGCGTGGCGACGAGTGGACCGCGCAACCGACGCACGCATCGACGAGTCGCGACATCTCAACCGCTCGCTCTCGATGTGGGTGGACGACGACGGCATGGTCGTGGTCCGCGGACGCCTCACGCCCGACGCTGGCGCCGTGGTGATGCGCGCCGTCGAAGCTGCGGCGGACCGGCTCTTTCGCGAGAGCCGCGACGTGCCCGCTGCACAGACGCTGGCGGACGAGGTGACGCCCGGGCAGCGCCGCGCCGACGCGCTGGCACTGGTAGCTGAGGCCGCCCTTTCCGCGGACCTCGATCGCGGCACCGCCGGCGACCGCTACCAGGTGGTGGTCCACGTGGACGCCTCGTCCAACGCACAGATCGATCCCACGAGCGCCGTCATCGAGCTGGACCACGACGCGCAGCACGTTTCCGCGGAAACGTCTCGACGCCTCAGCTGCGATGCCGCGATCGTGCGGATGACCCACGGCGCAGACGGCGCCGTGCTCGACGTGGGCCGCCAGACGCGCACGATTCCGCCCGCGATTCGCCGCGCCCTCGCCGCGCGCGATCGCACGTGCCGCTTCCCCGGCTGCACGTCACGCCGCTGCGACGCGCATCACATCGAACACTGGGCCGACGGCGGCGCCACGCGCCTGGACAACCTCGTGCTGCTCTGCCGGCACCACCACCGCGCGGTGCACGAAGGTGGGTTCCGCGTGGCTGCAGGAGAAGATGGCACGCCGACGTTCTGGCGGCCCGATCGCACGCGCGTTCCGCAGACGCCGCCGGCACTCGACACCGTAGCCCTCGCGGATGTTCAGCCCTTGCCGTCACCGCCCACCTGGGACGGCACGCCGCTCGACGTGGCGTGGGCGATCGACGTGTTGTGGCGGGACGCCTGATCCGTGCTCGCCCGCCCGGGGCCGCTCGCGAAGGTTCGCCTGATCCCACGCGCGTTCCCGTGGACACCCGCGCGCGACCATCCAGGCGTCGGCCGAGTCTGTCGCAGATTCGGTGGCTTTACGGAGCGAAGTCCGCGCGTTCAGTCAGCCGCTCCGGCCGCTCGCCCTTCACGGCGCCCACGGACGCGGCGACGATGGCCGCGATGGCCAGCCACTGCAGCAGGGCCAGCCGCTCGTGCAGCAGCACCGCGCCGGCCACTGCCGCAATCGCGGGCTCGAAGCTCATGAGCGTGCCGAAGGCCTTCGTGGAGAGACGCCGCAGCGCGACCATCTCCAGCGTGTACGGCAGGGCACTCGAGAAGATGGCCACGCCCACACCGAACGGCAGAATGGCCGGGTCGACGATTCGCGTGCCCGCATCGAACACGCCGAGGGGCACGACGAGCATGGCGGCCACCATCAGGCCCCACGTGGCGGCGGTGGGCCCGTGCGCGCGCCCGGCCTTCTGCCCGAACACGATGTAGAGCGCCCAGCCCACGCCGGCGAGCAGCGCACACGCCACGCCGAGCGGATCGAGCGCGGCGGCGCCAGACCGAATCGGCAGCAGCAACGCCAGGCCCACGGCCGCGAGCGCCACCCACAGATAGTCGATGCGACGTCGCGAGGCCCACACAGCGACGCCGAGCGGCCCCACGAACTCGATGGCCACGGCGATGCCGAGCGGAATGCGGCCGAGGGCCACGTAGAACACCGCGTTCATCGCGCCGAGCGACAGTCCGTAGGCAAGAATCCACGGCCAAGCGGTGCGCGACGGCACCGATCGCCACGGCCGCTGCACTGCCACGAGCAGCAGCGCCGACAGGCCCAGTCGCAGTGCGGTCGTCCCCGGCGCGCCCAGCACGGGGAGGAGCTGCTTCGCGAAGGCAGCGCCGATCTGGAACGAGACCATGGCCACGGACGCACTGAGGACGGCCGCGCTGGTGGGAGGCATCCTGACTATCATCCTCCGATGCGCATCACGCCCCTGGCCCTCGCCCTCGTGCTGACCACACTCCTCGGTCCGGCCTCGCACCTCGGCGCCCAGACCGCCAGCCAGCCGGAGTTCCCCTCCGGCTGGACGCCCAAGGCCACGCAGTTCGCGAATCGCGACATGGTGGCCGCGGCCAATCCGCTGGCGGTGGAAGCGGGCGTGACCATCCTGCGCCGCGGCGGCTCGGCGCTCGACGCCGCCATCGCCGTGCAGATGATGCTCACGCTGGTGGAGCCGCAGTCGTCCGGCATCGGTGGCGGCGCCTTCCTGCTGCACTACGACGGCAAGGGCCGGAAGCTCGTGGGATACGACGGCCGCGAAACCGCACCGGCCGCGGCCACGCCCGATCAGTTCATGAAGCTCGGGAAGCCCCTGGCGTTCATGGACGCCGTGACCGGCGGACTTTCCGTGGGCACACCCGGCGTCATCAGCATGATGGCGATGGCGCATGCGAAACACGGCAAGCTGCCGTGGGCGGCGCTGTTCGAGCCGGCGATCGACCTTGCGGAGAAGGGCTTCCCGCTGTCGCCCCGGCTCCACACGATGCTCGGCTTCATGGCGCAGCGCCTGTGTGCCGAAAAGGCCGTGGCCGCGCACTACCTCAAGCCCGATTGCACGCCGAAGGACCAAGGCTCGCTGCTGAAGAACCCGGAGCTCGCAGCGACGCTGCGCGCGATCGCGAAGGGCGGCGCGCAGGCGTTCTACAGCGGCCCCATCGCCGAGGCCATCGTGAACGCGGTGCGCTCACACCCCACCAACCCCGGCCGCCTCACGCTGCAGGATCTCGCCAGCTACACGCCCAAAGTGCGCGAGCCGATCTGCGGGCCGTATCGCGGCCTGCGCATCTGCGGCATGCCGCCGGAGAGTTCAGGCACGGTGGCCGTGCTGCAGACGCTCGGCATCCTCGAGCACTTCGACGTCGCGAAGCTCGCGCCCAACTCGCTCGACGCCGTGCATCTCATCAGCGAGGCGTATCGGCTGGCGTATGCGGACCGGCAGAAGTTCATCGGCGATCCGGACTTCGTGTCCGTGCCCGTCGCCGGGCTGCTCGACGCGGGTTATCTGAAGCAGCGCTCCACGCTCATCAACATGCAGCGTTCCATGGGCGTGCCGGTGGCGGGCGCGCCCGCCGGCGCCGAACCGCGCGGGCTCGACGACTCGCCGTCGCTGCCCTCCACGAGTCACGTGTCGATCGTGGACAAGGACGGCAACATGGTGGCCATGACCACCACCATCGAGAACGCCTTCGGCAGCCTGCAGATGGTGAAGGGCTTCATCCTCAACAACCAGCTCACGGACTTCTCGCTCTCACCCACGGACGCGGAAGGCCGGCCCGTGGCCAATCGTGTGGAGCCCGGCAAACGTCCGCGCAGCTCGATGGCGCCGTCGTTCGTGTTTGGCGCGAACGGCGACGTGGAAGCCGTGGTGGGTTCGCCCGGCGGCGGCAACATCATCCAGTACGTGGTGAAGACGCTCGTGGGGCTGGTGGACTGGAAGCTCGACATCCAGGCCGCGATCGACCTGCCGAACTTCGGCGCGCAGACGAGTACCACCACCGAAGTGGAAAAGGGCACCGTGCTGAGCACGCTGCAGGCCGGCCTCGCCGCGCGTGGTCACACGGTGGCGGTCGTGGACATCAACAGCGGCCTGCAGGGCATCGTGTTCAACGGGCTGCGCGGCAAGACTCCGGCGCCGTTTGCGAAAGCGCCTGGCAAGGGCACGTGGGCAGGCGGCGCCGATCCGCGGCGCGAGGGCACGGCGAAGGGGACGAGGTAGGGACGCGTCAGGGGCGCGGGCGGCCACCTGCGCCATCATGCCGTGCAAATTCCTGCCGTCGCGCGCATCTCGAGAGCGCCCCGGGGCATCCGCCTTGCACCGCGGCCACCTATGTCCAGGCGCAATCTCGTCAGCACGGTCGTCCTGCTGCTCTTGCTCGGCATCTTCGGGCGCCTCGCGTACTCGCGTGCCTACCGCGTGTTCTTCACGGCGAAGCCCGCTACGCTGGCGGCGCCGTATACGACGGAAGAGGCATGGATCGTCGACGAAATCGTGCGCGACATCACGGAAATGGCATCGGGCACGGCCACCGCTTCGCCCACCGTGCTCGCAGCGGCGCAGTCTGGCATCTACTCCGTGTCGATTCCGGCCACGCCGCCGCTGAACACGACGGTCGACCTCAGTTCAGAATTGTGGTCGCCCACCGCGTTCGCGGCCGTGGCGCGCACAGTAATCGGAACGCCGTCGGCCGGCGCGGGCGCCGCAGGCGCGCTGACCGTGCATGCGGACCTGCTCGACCTGACGGCGCTCACGCTGCTGACGGCCAGCGGCACTGTGTCGCAGGCACTGAAGGTCAACCTGCGCGATCCGACGGCGCACGAATCGGCCGCGCTCGTTCTGGCGGCGTTTGCGCTGCGCGAGCCGGTGGCGCGTCACGGCGACACGCGCTGGGCGATGAACCGCATGACGGCACATCTCGCCCTGGCGCATGCCCTGCGCGGTGACGCGGTCGTGAGCGTTGATGGCCGTCTGGCCTCGTCTGTGTTGCTCATGCTCACGGGACACCAGGTGCGGGCGATGGCCACGCTCGATGCTCTGGGCGCCGACGCGTCGACGCCCGCGGTGGACGCCTGGACGCGCGCGCTCCGTTTGCGGATCACCGAAGACTGGCGCCTGCTGGCCGACCCACGTGCCGCCACCCGGCTCGAACAACGTGAATACCTGCGCGCCCGCCGCGCCACGGTGAGGTACGTGACGGGCGCGTCCGACCTCGAGCGCCTCGGCCGCACGATGGACGTGGACTGGATTCGTATCATCCAGGGGTCGAACGTCGCCGTCGAAGACGCCAGCCTGGTGACCGAAGCGCTCGACCTGGAGCGGGCCGAACTCGACGACGTCTACATGCGGCTCCACGGCCGGCCGCTCGTGCGAGACGAGACGGCTGCCCTGAATGCCCTGGCGACGCGTTGCCTGAACGGCGCGGATCCCGAGGTGCTGCCATGGGGCGCGTGGGCCGAGTTCGGGCAGCGCCGCATGGCGATGGTGATTTCGCGCTACGACAGCTACCTGCGGCGCAGCCTGGGGGCCGGCAATGCGGCTGACACGGCCAAGGTGATGCTGCACGAACAGCTCGGACACCTGTGGACGTTTCCGTCGGCCACGATCTGGTGGACGAAGGGACCGCGCGGACTCGAGGGGGATGACCGCTACGTCAGCGAGGCCATCACCACCGCCGTGGCGCAGCCACAACGTGTTCCGGCCACGGTGTGGGCCTTCCTCGAGTTCGCTTCGAAGTACGCCCCGGGGCGCCAGTTCATGGCCTCGGCATCGGCCTGGTTCTTCACCACGACGCCGCGCACGGCCTACGAGGCGGCGCTGCGCGTGCAGGCCAGCGGGCTCGCCCCAGCACGGGATCTGGAGCGCGTGATGGAAAACGCGCCCTACGACCTGCCGCTCGCCAGCCACTATCTATCGACGAAGTACGGCAAGCAGGTCCCGCTCGAGGAAGTGGAGCGCTACCTGGGGGCCCGCCTGGCCTACGACTCGCGGGCGGTGGCGGTGGCCGTGGCGGCGGCTGGCGAGGGTGAACGCAGCGTCGGGCTGCTCGAACAGGCGTGCGGATTTTCGCCCATTTACTGCCAGCAGCTGGGACGGACGCTCGCCCTGTTGGGCCGCGACGCCGGCGCCGCGCAGGCGTTCGAACGGGCCCTCGGCGACGAGACCGTCGATGACGTGGCCAAGGCCAACTGGAGTGGCTGGCTCGTGGACTTCTACCATGCGCAGGGGCGCACCGGCCCGGCGTTGCAGCTGGCGGAGCGATCGGCCGGCACCGGCGCGGCGGCCGGGCACATCACGGCCGGGCGACTCTACGAGCGTCTTGGCCGGCTCGACGACGCCGAAGCCGCCTTCAGAACCACCGCCGAGGGGTACGACGCCCCCGGCGAGCTCCTGGGCTTCTACTACCGCGCGTCCGTGGTGCGGAAAGACAGCGCCTATGACGCCCAGTGGCAGCGCGAACTGGAGCGAGTGTTCCCCAACGGTCTGAGCAAGGAGCCGGTGCCAGCCGGCCCGCCGGCGTTGGGGGTCTACATCGAGCAGGACAGCCCTGAATCACGCAAGGTGGGCCTGCAGGCCGGTGACGTCATCGTGGCTGTGGACGGCTGGCGCGTCGACAACATGGTGCAATACCGCACGGTGCGTGCCTTCCCACTCGACGGCGGCTTCACACTCACGGTGGCACGCGGCCCGGCGCGGCTGCCGGTGACGATCGCCAATCGGGCGTTCGTGCCGGACTTCCGCATCGCCAACTATCCGGTGCAAGGCTGGCTCGAGAAGTGACCGAACGCGGCGGCGTGTGGCTGGCAGGTGCGCTCGCCCTCAGCCTCGTGAGCGCCAACGTCGCCGTGGTCAAACCCGGGCTGGCGCCTCTCGACACCCGGCGCATGTCCGACGGCGTGCGCCGGAGCCGCGAGTGGCGAGGGCGCGTTGCGCCCCCGTTCGAGCTGCCGCTGCTCGACGGCGGAGTCGCCCGGTCTGAGTCGCCGGAGTCGGGCGTGACCGTGCTGATGTTCGTCGCGACGTGGTGTGACGAGTGCGGCGACGAGCTGACGGAGATGCGGCGTTACGAGCGGGGCCTGAGGGAAGAAAGGCTGCGTGTGCGCGTGGTGTTCATCCACTCACAGGAGCGGCCCGACGATGTGCGCGCCTTCGCCCGCCGTCACGACCTTCCCACGTCCGTCGCGATGGACGAGTCGGGCGACGTGATGCGCGCCTACGAGGTGCGCACCTTCCCCACCACGGTCATCGTGGCGCGTGACGGCCGCGCGCGGCTCTTCCACGAAGGCCCGGTGCACAACGCCGATGTGGTCATCGACCCGGTCGTACGCGTGGAACTCGGCATCGGTCGGCCGCCGCGGTCATGACACCCGCCATCCAGTTCAACGGCGTCACGGTGGAGTTCGGCCGGCGCGGCTTCGGCCAGCGACCCTGTCGCGCGCTCGATGGTCTGACGCTCTCGGTGGCGCCCGGCGACTTCCTGGCGCTCATCGGACCGAACGGCTCAGGAAAGACCACGGCGATCCACTGCGCGCTCGGCCTGCGGCAGCCCACTGCCGGCACGGCCGAGGTGTTCGGCGAACGGCTGCGGCCCGGCACGGCGGCCTACCGTGACCTCGTCTATGTGCCCGAGGAGCCGCTCTATCACGACTATCTCACCGTCGAGGAAGTGACGCGCTACTACGCGGCCCTGCATGGCCGGCCGGCTGCCGACGCCGCGCTCGACGACGTGTTCGCCCGTCTGCACCTCGGCTCGGCACGCCACACGCGCCTCTCGGTCTGTTCGAAGGGGATGAAACAAAAGGTGGGCCTGGCACAGTGCCTGCTGCAGCGGCCGCGCCTGCTCGTGCTCGACGAGCCGATGCGCGGGCTCGACCCGGTGGCCGTGCGCGAGTTCCGCGACGTGCTCGCCACGCTGCACGCCGACGGCGTCACCGTGCTCATGAGTTCGCACGTGTTGCCGGAAGTGGAGCAGCTCGCCACGCGGGTGGCGATCTTCGATTCCGGACGACTGCTCTCAGTGAACGATCTCGATGCGCTCATCGCCACGCGCAGCCTCGAAGACTCGCTCATGTCCACACTCGGGCAAGGTCGGCCATGATGGACGCCCTTCGCCTGCACGTCGCCGCGAACCTGACATGTCTGCGGCGGAACCGCCTGCTGCACGCCTTCGTGGTGCTCGTGGTGGCGGGCTTGGCCACCACCATCGTGCCGGCCCTGGCGCTTGGCGACACCTCGAACCGGTTCGAGGCCCTGCGAGTGCTGGCGGGCATGCTGCACGACGCCACGAGCCTGATGACGCCCGGCCTGGGCCTGTTCCTGCTGTGGGTGCACCGCCGCAGCCGCTCGATTTCCATGGTGGCCACGACGGCGGCGCCGTTTGCCGCATGGGTGGCCGCGCTCTTCGTGACGAGCGCGCTCGTCGCTGCGGCGGCGCACACCATCATCGCCGTGGTGGTCGTGGCGCTGTCGCAGGTGTGGGGCGTGACCTATCAGTACGGCTTCCTGTATCTCGCGATCGACAGCTTCACGGAGTCGATGATCGCGCTTGGCGTCATGACCACGCTGAGCGCCTTCGTACATCCGGTGCTGACGGTGGTGCTCGTGACGCTCGTGAACGATGCCTCGGTGCTGGCCGTGCGTCAGGGCCTCGAACTGCTCGCGCCAGAACCCTTGGTGCGAGCCGTCCGCGGCCTGTCGGCCGCGGTCTACTTTGCCTTGCCTGCCACCGACCCCTTCGGTGAACGCACCGAGGCGATGCTGCGCACGATGCGGGCGGCCACGAGCGATTGGCGCTACCTGGGCTGGGCGGCGGCCTACGCGCTGCTCGTGCTGGCCCTGGCGCAGGTGGTCACGCTGATCTGGCTGCGGAAGCGGCCCACGCAGTAGGAGTCGCCGCGCCGTCCGTCGCCGCCCGGCGCGGTGTTCGCCCCAACATTCGCCGCTCTTTATGCGGTGAATATTGATTCTGCGGTGAATATTGACTATATTCACCGCATGAAGAGCGGCGAATGATGGACTTCATCCACGACCTCCCGGACTGGCCCGTCTTCCGCTGGAACGACCAGGCGCTCGCCACCCCCCTCTCGGCGGCCCGGCACCTGCAGGGGAAGCTGGCCGGCCAGATGCAGGCGCTCGGCCTCCAGGCCCGGGACGAAGCGGTGCTGCGTACCCTCACCAGCGACGTGCTGAAGAGCAGCGAGATCGAGGGCGAGCGGCTCGACGCCGATCAGGTGCGTTCGTCAGTGGCCCGCCGGCTCGGCCTGGATGTGGGTGGGCTGAAACCCGCCGACCGCCACGTGGACGGCGTGGTGGAGATGATGCTCGACGCCACGCAGCGCTACGACCAGCCGCTCACCGCAGAGCGGCTCTTCGGCTGGCACGCCGCGCTCTTCCCTACCGGTCGCAGCGGCATGCACCGCATTGCCGTCGGCGCGTGGCGCGACGACCGTTCATCGGCGATGCAGGTGGTGTCTGGCCCCGTGGGCCGGGAGCGCGTGCATTTCGAGGCGCCGGCCGCCAGCCGGCTCGACGCCGAGATGACGCGGTTCCTCGACTGGCTCAACGGCGACGCCGCCATGGAGCCGGTGCTGAAGGCGGCGCTGGCACACCTGTGGTTCGTGACGATCCATCCGTTCGACGACGGCAACGGGCGCATTGCTCGCGCGATTGCCGACCTGCTGCTGGCGCGCTCGGAAGGCAGCGCGCAGCGGTTCTACAGCATGTCGGCGCAGATTCGTGAGGAGCGCGATGGCTACTACGCCATCCTTGAACGGACGCAGCAAGGCACGATGGACATCACCGCGTGGATGCAGTGGTTCCTGGCCTGCCTCACGCGCGCGATCGAAGGCGCGCACGGCACGCTTTCGGGCGTGCTCGAGAAGGCGCGCTACTGGGACCGCCTGCGCGACGTGCCGCTCAACGAGCGCCAGCGTCTCGTGATCACCCGGTTGCTCGAAGGCTTCGACGGCAAGCTCACCACGTCCAGGTGGGCGACGTTGACGAAGAGTTCAGCGGATACGGCGCTGCGCGATATTCAGCAGCTGGTCGAACGTGGCGTGCTGGTGAAAGGTACCGCTGGCGGCAGAAGCACGAGCTACACGCTCGCTGGCGCAACAGACGCTCGCTAGCGTATCAACCACGTTTGCCCTCGACGTGGCACCGGGAAGGCGTGGCTTGGCGGGCAACGGGCAACAGCCGCGGCATACCCGCGGCTGCTGCCCCACCCGTCACCGTGACTAGAAGCGGAAGCTGAGCACGGCCGAGACCGGCAGCGACCAGCGCTGGCCCACGTCGTTGAGGTTCTCGAGCCCCGTGCCGCGCAGGCCTTCGAGATCCGTCAGTCCGCCCTGCCACCGCAGCCCCACCTCGGCGCCGAGCGACACGTTCGGATTGATTTTGAACGCCAGGCCCACGTCACCGCCGAGCACCGCTACGTTCGAGTCGTCGTAGAACGGCGTGTCGGCAAGCGTCACGCCCGCCGCCGGCACCGTGAAGGTGGAGGGAATGGCCGACACGCGGCGCAGACCGGCCACGACGTTGACGTAGGGATCGAGCGGGCCGCTCGTGGGCACGTGCAGACGCAGACCACCTTCGACCGTCAGGTCTTCGTAGTCCGCGAACGCGCCGTTGAGCGTGAGTCCGGCGACGGTGCCTACCTGCAGCACATCCGCCGAGCCGCGGGCATACGACACGTTGCCGATGAGCTCGAGGTTGTCGGTCAGGCCGAAGCCGACGCCGCCACCGAAGCGCACCATGCCAAAGCCGCCGTAGACGTCGTTGAACGTCTTGGCATCCACCGACGTTGCCAGGCCGAGCACCGTGCCACGGCCACCTTCATGCAGGTCGCCGCTGGCCGTCGTTTCGAGACCGCCACGCAGCGTGACCGAGAACTTGCCCTTCACGCTGTCGTCCTGTGCCTGCGCCGTAAGGGGCGAGATCAGCAGAGCGGCAGCCACAACACCGAATATCACGCGATTCATACACACGTCTCCCTATGCCGGTCATACGCCGGAAAGAATGGGTCGCAGAGACGCGTGTGAGCCTCGGTCGCCTGAGGTCAAGCGGCGCACCTTCGAGGCTTGCGTCTCTACAAGGAGTGACGCGCGACGTTGCACGTTGGTTGCGTGTTCGTCACAGCCGCTCGTCCCTCCTGGCCCCATCCGCCTCTGCGTTGCGCATGTAGAACCAACGACGCAGCTCTTCCGGAGGTCCGTGACATGCCACGCCGCTTGACCAAACTCTTCCTGCTCGGCCTGATGTTCGTGTTCTGCGGCATCGTGCCGTCGTGGGCACAGCCGTATTTCGAACGCAGCCAGGTCATCCAGAAGCCGGTGCCACCCGATTCGGGGTTCGCCTCGGACGTCGACGTGGACGGCGAGTGGATGGTCGTGGCCGCGGCCAACGACAGCGCCGCCTACGTCTACCGGAAGTCGGGCACCACGTGGACGCAGTTCACGCGGCTGACCTGTCCGGTGGCGTCGTGCAGCCGCCTGTCGCCAGACCGCGGCTTCGGCGGATCGGTGGCGGTGGACGGCAACACGCTGGTGGTGTCCATCGATGCGAATCTGGGCGCGCCGTCGTGGCTGGGGCGGCTCTACGTCTACACCTGGTCGGGCGCCGCGTGGGTGTTCGAGACCGAGCTCTCGCCGCCGTCCGGCTACAACCTCGGCGGCGAGATCGACCTCGACGGCGACTACCTGCTGACCACCGGGGCCGACAACTCCGTCCAGAACAACATGGGCTGGACGACGTTCGTGTTCACACGCAGCGGCAGTGCGTGGATCCGCAGCGAGCTCACCGTGCCCGGGCGGTCGGCGTCGGCGGAAGACCTGTTCGGCCTGTCGGTCAGCATCTCGGGCGACACGGCCTGCGTGGGCGCGCCCGCGCCGAGTCCGAGTCCAGGCGCGGTCTACATGTTCCGCCGCACGGGTAGCACGTGGGCGGTGGAAGGACCGCCGCTCGTGCCGGTGAGCACGGCCGGCGCCCGCATCGGCTCGAACTGTTCGGTAGACGGCAACACCGTCGCGATCGGCGTCGAACGGCTCTTCGTGAGTGGCCAGGGCAACACGGGACGTACCTACATCTACCAGCGCACCGGCACCACGTGGGCGCTGGCGCAGACGCTCGTACCGAACACCGCGAACGCCGTGTTCGGCAAGTCGGTGGCACTGGCCGGCAACGGCCTGGTCGTGGGCGCCCCCGGTGACTTCCAGCATCCGCCGCAGGCGGTCTTCTTCGCGCGCGAGAACGGCACCTGGGTGGAACGCCTGCGCAGTGACTCGCCCATTCCGTCCACCACCAGCAACACCGTCCGCTTCGGCGTGACGGCGGCGGCGGACGGCTCGACGTTCGTCGTGGGTGCGCCCAACGAGTCGTCGTCGAGCCCGGGCGTGGTGGCCACCTACGTCCC
Organism: Acidobacteriota bacterium; assembly: GCA_022842985.1. Classification (GTDB taxonomy): domain Bacteria; phylum Acidobacteriota; class Vicinamibacteria; order Vicinamibacterales; family UBA2999; genus CADEFD01. Next base: position 18,285 of record JALHON010000011.1, read on the forward strand.
GAGCACCACGCCGCCCGTCAGTGGCCCTCCGGGCGCGCCGCAGTCGGTGCAGGCTGCCGTGAGCGGGAACACGCTGTCGCTCACCTGGGCCGCGCCAGGCGTTGGCGCCCCGGTGACGAGCTATACGCTGCTGGCGCGGTTGGCAGCGGGTGGTCCGGTGGTGGCGACGCTGCCGGTGGGCGCGGTCACGAACTTCGGGGTCACGGCCCCCAACGGCACCTTCATCATCAGCCTCACCGCCACGAACCCGTTCGGCACGGGACCAGAGTCCTCGCCGGTCACGGTCACGCTCCCGGCGGCGGCGGTTGCACCAGGCGCGCCCGTGGGGCTGGTGGTCAGCGCCGTGGGCTCGACGGCCTCGTTCAGCTGGAATGCGCCCACGTCTGGCGGAACACCGACGGGCTACACCCTGCTCGCAGGCTTCACGCCCGGATTCGCGACGCCCTTCGCGGCGCTCCCGCTTCCCGTGTCGCCGCGCGCGTTCACGGTGCCGGGCGTGCCGCCCGGCGTGTACTACGTGCGCCTCGTCGCGACCAACGCCGGTGGTGCCAGCCCGCCGTCGAACGAAGTGATGTTCACGGTGGCGGCGCCGTCGGCGCCAGCGGCGCCCACGCTGAACGCGCCCGTGGTGTCGGGCCGCACGGTCAACTTCTCGTGGACGCCCGGCGCCGGCGGTGGGGCGCCCACCTCGTATCTGCTCACCGCGTCGGTCACGCCAGGCGGACCGGTGATCGCGTCGGTGCCGGTGTCTGGCACGGGTCTCAGCGTGCCGGGTGTGCCGAGCGGCACCTACTACGTGCGGGTGAGCGGCGTGAACAGTGTGGGCGCGGGGCCGGCATCCAACTCGGTCACGGTCGTCGTGCCGTAGTCGCGTGAATGTGCGGGACGGGTGGCTGGCGTCGCCCAGCCACCTGTCTCGCTTAGGATGCTGTGGTGACTCGACCACTCACCCTCGGCCTGGCCGCAGTCCTCGTCGCGCTGCACCTCATCAGTGTTTCCGTTGGCGCGCAGCAATCCGCCGCCGACCGCCGCACCTGGCTCGCACCCGGCCAGGCCACGAGCGACGATCCCCGTCGCGTGCCGGTGCCCGACCCACCGGCGCCCACGACCACGCTCGTCGTGCGCAACGGCCGCGTGTTCGATGGCACCGGCAGCGCCGCGCGTCCGGCCACGGTGGTGATCCGCGGCAATCGCATCGACCGTATCCTGCCGGCCAATGCGCCGCCGGGCAGCTGGCCGGCCGACGCGCAGATGATCGACGCCACCGGCCGCACGGTGATGCCGGGCCTCATCGACCTGCACACACACCTCACCTACTTCGAGCCGGGGCTCTCGGTGGAGACCGACGCGGACCTGGGCGACGCCACCCTGCGTGGCGCCGAAAGGCTGCGCTTCTACCTGGAAAGTGGCATCACGTCCGTGCGCGACGTGGCCAGCAGCGGTACGGCACCCTTCACGCTGAAGCGCTGGGTGGCGGAGCGGCGCCTTCCCGGTCCGCGGGTGTTCGCGGCCGGCCGCCTCATCACGGGCCTCGGCGGCCACGGCGGCGAAGGCCGCACGCCGAAAGCCTATGGCTTCGACGCGGTGCGCGAGGCCAGCGGACCTGATGACTGGCGCGAAGCCGTGCGCGAGCAGTTCAAGGCCGGCGCCGACCTGATCAAGTTCGCCAGTCACTACTCGAAAGCCGAGATCGCCGCCGGCATCGAGGAAGCGCACGCGCTGGGCCTCAAGACCACGGTGGATGCCGAGGGCTTCTACATCCAGTGGGCCGTGGAGGCCGGCATCGACACGGTAGAGCACCCGCTGCCGCGCACCGCAGACACGGTGGCCCTGATGGCGAAGAAGGGCGTGGCGTCGGTGCCGACGATCGTGCCCTACGACTACATCTTCGACCAGATGGGCGGCTACTTCGGCTCCACCTCGCGCCGCTTCGACTTCTCGAAGCAGTCCACGCGCGCGATGCTGAAGACCATGAAAGACGCCGGCATCACGCTGGGCATCGGCACGGACCTGGTGGCGGAGTGGTTCCGCTACCTGCCGGAGCCGTATCTCATCGAAGCGTGCGAGTTCGTGGCGGCCGGCTACACGCCGGCGCAGGTGCTGGGCATCGCCACCAAGACCAACGCGCAGATCCTCGACATGGCCGATAAACTCGGCACGCTCGAACCCGGCAAGCTGGCGGACGTGCTCATCGTGGACGGCCAGCCCGATGTGCGCATCGACGACCTGGCGAAGGTGGACACGGTGATCCGCGACGGCGTGGTGGCCGTGCGCGCCGGGCAGGTGGTGATTCCGAAGCATGTGCCGGTGGTGGCGCCGAAGCGGCCGTAGGCAAGCCGCTCCGACATCCGGTCGCGCCGAGGCAGAAGCGCGGAAGCTCGGCCGTGCTACTCTGCGCCGGTCCCATTTTCCCGGAGACCCACGTTGCGCATCAGCGACATGCACTGGATGCAGGTGCAGGAGTACCTGCAGCGCGACGATCGCGCCGTCCTGCCACTCGGCAGCACCGAACAACACAGCTACCTGCGGCTGACCGTGGACTGCATCCTGCCCGAGCGCCTGGCGCTCGATGCGGCCGAACCGCTCGGCATTCCCGTGTTTCCCGTGCTGCCCTACGGCGTGACGCCGTACTTCCGTGAGTTTCCCGGCTCAGTGTCGCTCAAGGTCGACACCCACCTGCGCGTCGTGGGCGACATCCTCGACAGCCTGGCGCACAGCGGCTTCCGGCGCATCCTCATCGTGAACGGCCACGGCGGCAACAGCGCCGTGCAGCAACTGGCCGTCGAATGGGCCGCGGATCATCCCGGCTGCCGTGTGATCTTCCACAACTGGTGGAACGCGCCGCAGACGTGGGCGAAGGTGCAGGCGATCGATCCCGTGGCATCGCACGGTTCGTGGATGGAGAACTTCCCGTGGACGCGCCTGCCCGGGGTGACCGTGCCGGCGACGCAGCGGCCCATGGTGGACATGGCGCGCGTGCGCGCGCTCGACCCAGTGGCACTCAAGCAGTACCTCGGTGACGGCAACTTCGGCGGCTACTACGAGCGGCCGGACGACGAGGTGCTGGCGCTGTGGCAGGTGGCGGTGGAAGAAACACGCGCGCTGCTCGACGGCACCTGGGGCGACGCCACGTGAGCGCGTCCCCGGCACCGCGCACGCTCATCTGGGGCGCCGGGGCCATCGGCGGCACGCTGGGCGCGTATCTGGCCCGGGCCGGACGCGACGTCACGCTCGTGGACACGGTGGCCGAGCACGTCGAGGCCATCGCACGCGAGGGGCTTCAGATCACCGGCCCCATCGACACGTTCACCGCACGTGTGCCGGCGTTCACGCCTGAGACGCTGCGCGGCACCTGGGACGAGATCATCCTGGCCACCAAGGCGCATCACACCGAGGCGGCGGTGCGGGCGCTGGCGCCGCATCTGTCTGCCGATGGCTACGTCGTGTCCGCACAGAACGGCCTGAACGAACTGGCGATCGCCGACGTTGTGGGCGCGTCGCGCACGGTGGGCGCGTTCGTGAACTTCGGCGCGGACTACCTGGAGCCTGGTGTGGTGCACTACGGCGGCCGGGGCGCTGTGGTGGTGGGTGAGATCGATGGCCGGATCACGCCGAGGGCCACGGCGATCCGCGACGGCTGGCAGGTATTCGATGCACGCGCCATCGTCACGCCGAACATCTGGGGCTACCTGTGGGGCAAGGAAGCCTACGGCGCGATGCTCTTTGCCACGGCGCTGACCAACGAGTCCATTGCCGATGCGCTGGCGATGCCCGCGTACCGCCCCGTCTACATCGCACTCGCGCGCGAGATGCTGGCAGTGGCAGCGGCGCGGTCGGTCGTGCCCGAGGCGTTCGACGGCTTCGATCCGCTCGCCTACAGCCCCTCGACGCCGCCCGGCGCGGCCGCGGCTTCGCTCGACGCGCTGGTCGCCCACAACCGCAAGTCCGCCAAGTCGCACAGCGGCATCTGGCGCGATCTGGCCGTGCGCAAGCGGCCCACCGAGGTGGACGCGCAGCTCGGCATCGTCGTGACGCTCGCCGCCGAGGCCGGCGTACCCGTGCCACTCACCGCGCGCCTCGTCGCGCTCATCCACGACATCGAACGCGGCGAACGTCCGCAGGCGCTCGAGACACTCGATCTGCTGGCCGTCGCGCTGGCCACCGCGAAACCCAAATGAACATCGACTTCACGGGCATGACCGCGCTTGTCACCGGGGCGGCGCACGGATTCGGACGGGCGATCAGTCTGGCGTTCGCCACGCGCGGCGCCCACGTGTGGGCCTGCGACGTGCTCGCCGATGAACTGCGCGAAACAGAGGACCTGTGCCGAGGTGCCGGTGGCACCTGCCGCGCCGTCGTGCTCGACGTCCGCGATCGCGCGGCTGTGGACGCCTGCGTGGCACAGGCGACGTCGGCCACCGGGCGTGTGGACGTGCTCGTGAACAACGCCGGCGGCGTGCTGGGGCAGGTGGGCCAGCCGCTCGAACTGGTGACGCCCGAGCAGTGGCAGGCGATCTTCGACGTCAACGTGACCGGCGCGTTCTACTGCGCGCAGGCAGTGGCGCCGGGCATGAAGGCGGCCCGCGCCGGACGCATCGTGAACATCTCGAGCGGCGCCGGCCTGGGCATCAGCCTCACAGGCATTCAGGCGTATGCCTCGGCGAAGGCCGCGCAGATCGGGCTCACGCGCCAGCTGGCGCACGAGCTGGGCCCGTGGGGCATCACGGTGAACAACATCGCGCCGGGGTTCGTGCGATCGAACCCCACCACCGAGCGGCAATGGGCCTCGTACGGCGAAGAGGGTCAGCGCGCGCTCGTCGATCGCATCGCCCTCAAGCGGCTCGGCTCGCCCGACGACATCGCCCACGGCGTGCTCTTCTTCGCGTCGGAGTACGCCGGCTGGATCACCGGGCAGGTCATCTCGATCGACGGAGGCAAGTGATGGCGACTGACGCGGTGCTCGACCATCTGCGCGCCGGGCACGAGCGTGTGTTCGCGCGGCTGGTCGAGTTCGCGGCGATTCCCAGCATCAGCACCGATCCCGCCCACGCCGCCGACATCGCGCGGGCGGCACGCTGGGTGGCCCACGAGATCACCGCCGCCGGCCCGTTCACCGTGCGCGAGCTGCCCACCGGTGGCCACCCCGTGGTCTACGCGGAGTGGCTGGGCGCGCCCGGACAGCCGACGGTGCTCGTCTACGGCCACTACGACGTGCAGCCGCCCGACCCGATCGACAAGTGGGTCAGCCCGCCCTTCACGCCCACCGTGCGCGACGGCCGGCTCTACGCGCGCGGCGTGTCAGACGACAAGGCGCCGATGCTCGTGCCGATTGCCGTGGCCGCGGCGTTCTTCGCCGTGGAAGGCCGGCTGCCGGTGAACGTGAAGCTGCTCTTCGAAGGCGAGGAAGAGATCGGCAGCGCGCACCTCGAGCACTTCATCCGCACGCATGCGTCGATGCTCGCGGCCGACGTCGTCGTGTCGGCCGACGGCGCGATGTGGCGGCCGAGCGAGCCCTCCCTCACGGTGGCGAGTCGCGGCCTGTGCGGGCTCGAACTCACGCTGACGGCGGCCGGCAAAGACCTGCACTCGGGCCGGCATGGCGGCGGCGTGGCCAATCCGCTGCATGCGCTGGCCGCGCTCATCGCCTCGCTGCACAACGCGGACGGCCGCGTGGCGGTCGAGGGCTTCTACGACGACGTGCAGGAGCTCACGGCTGACGAGCGCGCGGCAATCGCCGCGCTGCCCTACGACGAAGCGGCGTACCTGGCGCAGATCGGTGCGCCGGCGCTTGTCGGCGAGCCCGGCTACACCACGCTCGAACGGCAGTGGACGCGACCCACGCTCGAAGTGAACGGCCTGTGGGGCGGATATCAGGGCCCGGGGCAGAAGACGGTGATTCCCGCCGAAGCGCACGCCAAGATCACCTGCCGGCTTGTGCCCGTGCAGGACCCGTCGCGTGTGGCCGCCAGCGTGCAGCGGCATCTCGAGGCCCACGTGCCGCCCGGCACGCGCCTGGCTGTGACGATCGCCGACCACGGCGCCCGGGCCGCACATATCCGCACCGACCATCCGGCACTCGCGGCCGCTTCAGCGGCGCTGCAGGCCACCTACGGCGTGCCGCCGCTCATCGTGCGCATGGGCGGCACGGTGCCAATCGCCGAGCTCTTCCAGACGCATCTTGGTCTCGAGACAGTGTTCTTCTCGTTCTCCACGGCGGATGAAGACTTCCACGCGCCCAACGAGTTCTTCCGCATCCATCGACTGCACGAAGGACTCGAAGCCTGGACGCGGTACTGGCGGATGCTCGGCGAGTCACGGACATGACATCCGACTCCAACGACGCGACACGTGGCCGCCCGGCCGGACTCGCCGCGGCCGAAGCGCGGGTCGAGGCGCACAGTGCGTCGCTCAAGAAGGAACTGGGCGTGCGCGATCTGGCGCTCACGCAGATCCTCTTCATCGTCGGGCTCACGTGGATCGGCGTAGCCGGCAAGCTCGGGCCCTCGCACGTCATCTTCTGGCTGCTGGCGCTGGTGCTGTTCTACCTGCCGTCCACGGCGGTCGTGATCTACCTGAGCCGCCTGATGCCGCTCGAAGGCGGGCTGTATCAGTGGGCCAAGCTCGGCTTCAATCAGAACGTCGGCTTCCTGCTAGCGTGGAATCTCTGGCTCTACGTGATCGTGTTCACGTCGGAGATCGGGCTGCAGAGTGCGACCTACCTGTCGTACGCGCTTGGCCCAGATGCCGCGTGGCTGGCCAGCAGCGGCTGGTTCGTGACGCTGGCCTCGGGCCTGCTGCTGGCGTTGATGGTGGTCACATCCACGCTCGGATTGTCCGTAGGCAAGTGGGTGCACAACACCGGCGGGATCTTCATGATCACGATCTTCAGCGCCATCGTGATCCTGCCGATCATCGGCCTGGCGACGGGCACGCTCACGTCGTTCCAGCCGTTCCGCGCCGAGATGCCGGAGCTGACGCTGCTCAACCTGAACATCCTCGGCAAGATGGGCTTCGGGGCGCTCGGCGGCTTCGAGTACATGGCGATTCTGGCCGGTGAAACCAAAGCACCGGCCCGGTCGGTGACGCGGTCGGTGTTCATCGCGGCGCCGGTCATCGCGCTCATCTTCGTGTTGGGCACGAGCACGGTCGTGGCGTTCGTGCCCAACGAGCAGATCGACCTCATCGGACCGATCGCGCAGGTGCTGCGAGTGGGCTACGCGCCGTTCGGCTTCGTGACGCCGATCGTGACGCTGGCGATTCTGATGACGCTCGCGATGCGCGTGGGCCAGGCCAGCGTGGCCTTTACCGCCGTGACGCGCCTGCCGATGGTGGCCGGCTGGGACCACATGCTGCCGCCGTGGTTCAGCCGCCTGCACCCCACCTACAAGACGCCGGTGAACTCGATCCTGCTCGTGGGCGCGACGTCGTTCGGGATTGCCGCGCTGAGCCTCGTGGGCGTCGGGCATGCCGAGGCGTTCCAGCTGCTCTTCAACGCCAGCGGCATCTTCTACGCGCTCTGCTACGTGGTGATGTTCGCGATTCCGCTCTTCGGCCTGCGCGATGTGTCGCCACGGCCGCCGCTCTGGCTGCGTCTGGCATCGCTGAGCGGGCTGCTCATGACCGTGCTCTACGTGGTGCTGTCGGTGTTCCCGATCATCAAGGTGGAGAGCGTGGCCACCTTCGCGCTCAAGATCACGGCCACGGTCGTGGTCATGAACCTTGTGGGTGTGGGGATTCTGCTGGCAGCACGCCGCCGGGCTGCGACGTTCACTGCTTGAGGGTGCGGCCCGCCTTGGCCTGACCCCGGCGCCGTGCTATCGCTTGGGTGGGTCGCCGCGCAGCATCTCCCACAAGCCTCTCGGTGACACGATCGGCACCGGCGAGCGCCTGGCGGCTTTCTGTAGCGCAGCATCGCCCGTCACCAGGACGTCGGCGTGGCCGGCGTTGGCCTCTGCCACGATCCACTCATCGTCGGGATCGGAGATGCCGAGGCTCAAGTGCTCGGTCGGTGTCTTGACGACGGTCTGGTCGCGCAGCAGCGCTTCGATCTCGTCGATGGCGCTCCGCGAGAGCTTCAGCTTGAGGCGGAGCTTGCTCCGCAGTTCACGAAGCACAGTCTCGCCAACCAGGAGTTCATGCTCGAGGAGCGTATGGGCGAAGAGGTCCGCGCACAACCCGCGCGTCGCAAACGCAGCGATCACCACGTTCGTGTCGACGAAGACCTTCACGACACGTCGCGAAAGATGTCTTCGTCGGTGAGATATCCCTGCGCTTCGGCCAGTGGCAGCGTGCGCTTGCGCAGCCGCTCGAACCGAAGCAACGCGAGCTGCCTGCGGAGCGCATCGCGTGCGAGCTCGCTGCGGCTACGACCGCTGCGCGCGCACGCCTGGTCGAGCTCTCGACCGAGCGCGTCGTCAAGCCGGATCGTGAGGGTCGACGTCTTCATGTAAGACATCGTAACACGTAGCGTCGTTCTGGCCTCTACGCCCAGGGGGCCTAGGGCCGACGCCGGGGCCGCAACAATGCGATGCCCGCGAACACCGCTACCAGTGACAGCGCGGCGGCGAGCACCAGCATCAGCACCATCGTCACGACCTCCGGATCGAGGTGGAAGAGCCCCGGCACCAACGAGACGACCGGTATGCCGATGAGCAGCACTGCGCCAGCGACCATCATGGCTAGCAGGTGCGGTTCGGGCGGCTCGAGAAACGCCTCCTCCGGTCGCGCGGGATTCACGAACACCTTCTGCGAGGTGCCGCGCGGATAGGTGGACGCCACCAGCCGCTCGGCCTGCACGTCGCCGCGACCGTAGCCGGCACGTGTGGCCGATCCACTCCACACCTCGAAGGATCGGCCGTCGTAGTCGTAGCGCACCTGGACGTCCACGCGACGGCTTCGCACGCCGAACTCCGTCCGATAGCCCACGACGCGGGCGGGCACGCGCGGCCAACGGCGCATGGCCAAACGCAGCCGAAGATAGCGCCACGCGACCAGCAACAGGTAGAGGCCGAGCGCGACCATCCCGGCCGCGAAGAGCAGAACGCCCCACATATCAGTCAACGCAGCAGGGGCTTGTCGAGCGAGTCCCAGCCGTAGGCGCTGGCCACGCGCGCTTCGATCTCCGCAATCACGCCGCCGCCGGCGTCGCCGTTGGTCATCACCACCACGCCGTAACCCTTGCGCACGTGGGCCACGAGCGAGCAGCGGAAGCCCCAGTTCGAGCCGCCGTGGGCGAAGTACCAGCCCTGGCCACGCTGCTCAACCGCGAAGCCCACCGCGTAGGGCCCGGTGCCTACCGGCGCGGTCATCTCGCGCGCCGATGCCTGAGACAACACGCGGCCCTTCGCGCCTCGCGTGGCCTCCTGCACCTCGATGACCAGTCGCGCCAAGTCGCTGGGCGTCGTCCACAACCCGGCCGCCGCCTGCTCCGGGTAGACGTGCCACGGCACGGCGCCGTGCGCGCCCTGACCGTTGTGCGCATGCGCCAGACGCGCCGCGCGCGACTCGGGCGGCGGCTGTTCGAACGAGCTATCGGCCATGCCGAGCGGACCGAGCACGCGCGCCTGCATCAGGGCCGCGAAGTCTTCGCCGGTGACGTCGCCAAGCAGCAGCTGAATCAGCGTCACGGCGCCGCCGGAGTATTTGTAGGCGGCATACGGCGGACGGGCGAAGGTAACCTTGCCCACATTGGACGGCGACGCGCCGTCGAGAACCTGCACCACCGATGGCCGCGGCGCCGCGGGCTCGTACCCCGGGAAGCCGAAGCCGTCGTCTGCGCCAGACGTGTGGCTCATGAGCGTCCGCGGCGTGACCGGCTGCGAGCGCGTGAAGGGCCCGTCGGGGACGCGCCAGCCTTTGAGGTGCCGGTTGACGTCGTCGTCGAGGCCGAACCTGCCCTCCTGCACCAGCCGCATCGCCGCCAGCGCCGTGACGGGTTTACTGATCGACGCGGCTTGAAACGGCGTGTCCGTCCGCACCGCCCGGCCGGTGCTGACATCCGCCACGCCGTAGCCCTGGGCCCAGTCGATCTTGAAGTCCTTGATGACCGCCACACTCACGCCCGGCACGCGGAAGCGACGCATCACCTGATCGAGCGTGAGGGCATCGAGTCCCTGCCGGTCGGGCACCTGCGGGGCCTCGATGCGCGCGATCATCGCCGCGGCATCGGTGGACGGCTGTGCGAGCGGCGCGGCCGTGGCCAGGCCGGCGGCCAGAGCGAGGGTGAGGAGCCAGTGGGCAGAGCGCATGGCGCGCATCGTAGCGCGGTGTGGACTCGATTTCACCCGCGACGCTTTCCACACACGGCGATGTGTAGTAGTGTGTGTAGATGGCGACGAACCTGGCCCTCGACCACAAGCTGCTCGACGAGGCCCTGAAGGTCGGCGGCCGGGCCACGAAGAAGGAGACGGTCACCGAAGCGCTGCAGGAGTACATCGGTCGCCGCAAGCAGGCGCGCATCGCCGAGCTCTTCGGGACGATCGACTACGACCCGAAGTACGACTACAAGAAGCAGCGGCGCCGCCGATGAAGGTGCTCATCGACACGTCCGTCTGGTCTCTCGCCCTGCGCCGACGGGCACCGGTGCACGCGGTGGTGGACGAGTTGCGTCGCCTGGTCGTGCAAGGACGCGCCGGCATCGTCGGCCCGGTCCGGCAGGAACTGCTGAGTGGTATTCGCGACCGCGCCGTGTTCGAGCGACTCCGCGATCATCTGCGGGCGTTTCCGGACGAGCCGATCACGTCCGTGGACTACGAACGCGCGGCAGACTGTCTCGACATCTGCCGGGCGAAGGGGATTCAGGGGTCGAACACCGACTTCCTGCTCTGCGCCGTCGCCGAACGACTCCGTTTCCCGATCTTCACGACAGACGAAGACTTCCTGGCCTTCAGCCGCGTGCTGCCGGTGCGTCTCCACAGGCCGACGTAGGGCCTCCGCCGCAAGATCATGGCACCCGTCATCCCGGACCCCACGAAGATCCGAAGCTTCGCCAGCGAGAAGGCCTTCGAGTCGTGGCTGTCGAAGAATCACGCACGCGCAGACGAGCTGTGGCTGAAGATCCACAAGAAGGCATCCGGCCTGCCGAGCGTGAGCTATGCACAGGCGCTCGACGTGGCCCTCTGCTGGGGATGGATCGACGGGCTCAAGAAGAGCTTCGACGACACGTCGTTCCTTCAGCGTTTCACACCGCGTCGACCGAAGAGCATCTGGAGTCACGTGAATCGCGATCACGTGGCCAGGCTGGTGGCGGCGGGTCGCATGACACCGCATGGTCAACGTCAGGTCGATCTCGCAAAGGCGGACGGCCGGTGGGATGCTGCGTACGCACCCATTCGCACCATGACGAAAGAGAGCGTGCCGCCAGACCTGCTGGCCGCGATCAACGCCAGTCCGGCAGCGCGCAAGACGTTCCAGACGCTCGACCGCGCGAACCTCTTCGCCCTCGTGTTCCGGACGAACAACATGAAGACACCGGCCGGCCGCGCCAGGAAGATCGCGGCGCTGGTGGACATGCTCGCCCGCGGCGACGTCGTGGTCCCTACCGCACAGCGATGAGCGACTATCGCGCGATCTTCAGAAGCCAGACGGCGACGTACGCCAGGCCACACAGGATCAGCCACGCGAACATCACCTTGTAGCGGCTGCGCAGGTGGATCGCGATGAAGGCCACGAACGCCACGACACCAATGGCTTCCACCGTGGCCGGTAGAAGGTCTGCCAAGAGCGCGAGAAGCGTGACCGCCAGACCGCCCGCGAACACGGCGCCCGAGACGAAGGCCGTGGTCTTGCTGTCGCGGATGGCGTTCTGCATCAACACGTCGACCACGATCAGCGGCAGCTGCATCCCCTTCAGCAGCGCGCGCAGCGGCCCGAGCCCGCTGTTGGGTCCGCTCAGCAGGCTCACCGCCACCGCCATGGTGCGCGTGACATCGCTCGTGAAGAGGTCGGCGCCCACTTCATCGGCAATACGCTCAGCGCCCAGGCTGCCTCCCCGATACAGCTTGAGCAGGGACGCCGCGTCGAGGGCCTCCCACGTCGTGCCGTTCGCGGTCTCACGATGGGCCGCGTTCACGAGGTCGCCCGACGCCCGCACCCGGTCGCTCGCGCCCTCCTTCCGGTCTTCGAGCACCGCCGCGACCACGACGGGCAGTTCCATCCGCACCACACCAAGCTGATGCGCGATCATCACGGCGTCGGCGGTCTGCGGCAGTTGTTCCGGCACCGGCATGGCCGGGTTCGAGAGATACGCCAGTTCCTTCCTGATGGCAGGCAGCCGCCGCCGCCATTCGGACTCGAGGTATTCGCGATCGCGCGGGAGTGTGCCGGCCGGCACGGCGATCGCCTCGAGGGCGCCGAGCACGCGCTCGGCGTCGTCCGGATAGAGGCGCGCGAGCCGCGCGGGATTGAGCAACACGCGCACCAGGCGGTTGGCGCCATCGAGCCGTCCGAACATCCAGTCGTTGGCGCGCCACGAGCGCTTGTAGAACCCGCCGAAGTTGGCCAGCTGTGCCCCGGCCAGCTTTTCGGCCGCGGTCGTCGCGCCGAGGATCGGGTGGGCGACGTCGGCGCTGAACTGCACCAGTTCGAAGTACTGGTCGTCGCGATCGCGGTGCGCGCCTACGGCGTACTGCACGACTTCGAGCGCGAGCATCTGGGCAAGCACGGTCGACGCCGTGGCATCCGGCCGTTCGGCCGCCAGGAAGTCCACGTAGGCGCGCAGGTCCTCCGCGGCTCGCTGGTCGGTTTCGGTGCGCGCGTACTGTTCGCCCAGAGTGGCCACCGCGCGGAAGTCCTGCAGACCGCCGGCCACGAGGGTGGCGAAGGTCCAGGCCAGCCATCCCTGCACGGTGTCGGTCAGGTGGTCGCCGGCGGCCAGGGGCCAGTCGGCGCTGAGCCCGTGGAGGTGCGCCGGGACGACGATCTGGCGCGTGAGCGTGGCCGACTCGGACACGGCGGCCGTCAACCAGGCGCCCACCGGATCGCCGGCTGCGGACACTTCCACGGCGGACATCGCCGCGGCCAGGGCCTCGGCCCGTGAGCGCCAGAACCCGCGGTTGCCGCGCCGGCCGGCCGGCACCATCGCGGCCAGGTCATGCGCCTGGCCGAACACGGCCTTGAGTCGCGCCCGCAGGCGGTCGTCGCGCCCGCGTCGTTCGAGCAAGGGCGACACCACGAGGCTCCGCCGGCACAACTCCAGCGTCAGCTGGGCCATGTGTTCGACGGTGTACTCGCCCCACCCCCAGCGGCGCTGCACCGCGTGCAGTGCGACCGTGTCCGACGGCAGCGCCTCTGGCACCCACGGCACCGCATCCCTGGCGGCCACCGTGTCTACCAGCCACTCGCGCCGCCGGCGTCCGATGGCGTGTGCCTCGCCCAGCGTTGCCAGGCCCTCACACAGCTCGTCCACGATGAACTCGGCGGCGCCCAGCCGGCGACGGCGGACGTACATCGCGAAGAGCTCAGCCGCCACCTGGCGCATCCGTCCCGCGCGCCCGAACTGCCGCACGAGACCCAGGCGGGTCTCGCGGCGACGGCGCACGTTGGCGTTGTGATCGACGATCTGCGCCAGCTCGCGGGAGATCGATTCGGCCCGCGGCAGATTCACCAGGCTGTTCAGCGCTACCGCGCCAGCCTCGGGCGGGTGCGCCGGGTCGTCGTCCTGGGCGCTTGCCGTGTCGCCAGGCGATGGCACCACATACGCCAGCACGCGGCGGACCTCGCGATGCGCGCGCTGCCGCATCACCGCATCGATTGCGGCTTCGAGCGGCTTGTTGTCGAGCACACCGCCGTCCACCACGTAGCGGCTGGTCGTGAAGTTCGCCACGCCGGTCATATCCGTCGTCGACGCTGTGCGGGCCCCTGGCGGCGGGTTGACCGTGCAGTAGACGGGTTCGAACGCGATCGGGAACGACGCGGTGCCCCGGGCGGCCAGCGCGAGCCGATCGACGATGTCACCGCGATCGAACGCGTCGCGCTCGACGTGCGGTCCGCGCGCGAACTGGAACGTGCCGCGATGTGTGACGTCCGACACGATCTGGCCGAGGTCGTCCACGATCCGGCGAGGCTGCCCGTGCAGCACGGTGGTCGTGAGGGTGAGGTCGATCGGCGCGTCAGCCGGGGGCACGAGCCTGCCCAATCCCCGCAGCTGCGCGAAGGCGTTCCGGAGATCGACCAGGAAGCGCTCGTTGCCGAGCAGCAACGACGTGGGCTCCATGTCGGTCGACGAGCGGAGCAGATCGTGCAGCCGGCCTTTGTCGAGCCACAGATCGCGCATCGACGCGAGGTCCACGCCGTAAGCCCGGGCCAGGGCCAGCATCGCGCCGTTGATGCCGCCGGCACTGGTGCCGCTGATGACGTCCACGCGCGCCACGGTGGCCGTGAGGGCGAGCAACTGGCCGTAGAGGCCGGCGCCAGAGACCGCGCGATTGACTTCGTGGGTGACGCCGCCAATCCACACGGCCAGGCTGACCCCGCCGTTCATCACGACGGCGAGGCGCAGTTCCTCGAAGTCGTCAGCGCCAACACCGTGCAGCCCCGTGGCAGACGCCCCAGTCGACGGATCAGGCATGGTGGCGACCTCTACGCGAGCAGTTGACGCACGGTGTGCAGGTAGATCCGGAAGGTGGGCGCCAGGGTGGCCAGGTCGATGCACTCATCGGCGGCGTGCATGTGGCGATAGCGCACGCCGAACCCGCTCGTGGCCGGCACGCGCTGTTCGCTCAGGAAGTTGGCCACGCTCGAGGGCCCGGCCACTGCCGTGGGCACCGATTCGCCGAGCTCGTGCCGCGCGGCCGCGCTCAACGCCTTCACGAGCGGCGCGTCGTCGCCGAGGCGATACGCGGGCCATCCGCCGTGCACCTCGATCGTTGTTGCCGGTGCGTCGTGTGCCGCATCCAGGCGCTCGCAGACACGCGCCAGCAAAGCATCCGCATGGTGACTGGTGAAGTGCGGCGTCACGCGCAGATCGACGTCGACCTCGCAGCGGTCGGGCACACTCGAGAACCCCTCGCCGCCAGCGATGCGGGTGACGGTGAGCTGCGGTCCGATGGCGAACTCGGCGCTGCCCGGCGGCAATTCCGCGGCGGCGGCCCGAAGCTGCGCGACCAGGGCCGCGGCTCGATCGATGGCGTTCACCCCGGCCCGGCGTGACGACCCGGAATGGGCGGCGACGCCGCGCACTGTCACCGTTGCACGATGGAAGCCACGGCAGCCCACCACGATCTTGTCGTTGCCGGGGTACCCCAGCATGGCTCCAGACGGGCGCAGCGTGCGGCCGTGCGCCTCCCACCAATGTCGCAGGCCGCCGAACGCACCCGAGTGCTCGTCGACGTCGAAAACAAAAGCCAACGTGCCGCGCGCCGGCCGCTGGCGCACGAGTTCGGCCGCGATCTGGCAGAAGACGGCCACGCCCGCCTTGCTGTCGGCACTGCCCCTGCCGTAGAGCCAGCCGTTCTCGATGGTGGCCGAGAGCGGGTCATGGCGCCACGATCCGGGATCGCCCAGCGGCGCCGTGTCGAGCGTGGCGTTGAGCAGGTAACACGGGCCCTCGTGCTCGCCTCTCACCTCGCCATACACCGCCATCGGCCGTCCGTTGGCGTGCAGCACGCGGGCGTCGACCTGGTGGCGCAACAGCCACTCATGCACCTCACGGACAATCGGCGTGAAGTCGCCGCAGCCGTCGTGGCTGTCGATGGCGACCAGCGCCTGAACGTGCGCCGCGAGGCGGGCGTCAAGCTCAACCTGCATCCCGGCCATGGTAGCGCGGGTGCAAAGCGAAGTTCGTGGGAAACGCGACGTAGCAGCCTGCGACGGCAGGCCTACCGTCCAGTCAGAGAGACGGCCGGAAGAGCGTGCGGATGTCGATGCCGCACCCTGGCAGCAGCGGCGTGGTGAGTGTGCCGCCGTCCTCTGCGGTGAGCTCCTCAACCCGGGCCAGACGTCCCTCGGCCGTCGGCCGGAACACCTGCACGGTGTCGAGTTCCGGGTCGACCAGCCAGTATTCACGGACACCGACCTGTTCGAAGAGCCGCCGCTTGATCTGCGCGTCGCGCTTCCGCGTGCTCTTCGACATGACCTCGACCACCAGTGCCGGCGCGCCCTGGATGTTCTTCTCGGTCATGATGCCGGCCTGATCGCTGGCGATGAAGAGCAGGTCTGGTTCGACCACGTCGTAGTGCGAGAGCACCACATCGAGTGGGGCCAGGAACATGCGGCCGGCCTCGGGGTGCTGCTGCAAGTACACGAAGACCGCACCGAACAGCCGGCCGACGAGATCCTGATGACGCAGCCGCGGCGACGGGGTCACGTAATGCACCCCGTCGATGAGCTCGTGCCGCTTCCCGTCGTCTGGGAACAGCAGGAAGTCGTCGTACGTGAGCCGCGTGTCGACGGCTGGCGCCGCTGGACGCATCCGGTCCTCCCCGGGCATGAAGTGAGTGTAACGCTGCCCACGCTCGTCGGTATAGCGAGCGCCGTGCCAGCCCGACTTTCTGCGTCAATCTCGCCTGACGGGCGTAGATTGTGGGGAATCTGCGACGCGTCGCGGAGCGCGACTACTCAGCTATAGCAACGCGTGACGCAGCCCGCCCAGTCGCGTTTCCGCGGAAACGTCCAGACTGTGGTCACGCTCCAAGTAGTCGATCAGATTCCGGAACGGCACGCAGGTCCCGACGAACACGGGGTTCCGCCAGGGATTTCTGGGTCGTGGGCCGGCTACAGGCTCTTCGCCAGCGTCAGCAGCTTCACGATCTTCTCGTCGTTGCTGCTCTTCAGTTCAGACACGAGCAGCTGAATCTCTGCCTGGCCCTTCACCAGGTACAGCGACACCGTGCCGGTGCCACGGTTCGTGTAGGCCGAGGGGCCCAGCTCAGGGTGCGCCTTGTAGGTAGGCTCGCCCGCCATCGTCTCGCCGCGCGACTTCAGGTTCGCCTGCGCCTTGGCCTCGCTGGCCACCGTGTTCACGAACACCTGAACGGAGTGTGTGGGCTGCGTCTTGGCGAATTCGATCGTGCCTACGCCGGCTTCGTACTCGCAGCGCGAATCCCACGCGTAGCCGCTCATGCGCGGGTCGAGCTTCGACTTCAGCGTGAACGTCAGCCCCGGATAGAGCGCCGAGACTTCGTCGAGCGTGATGAGGTCGCACGCCACCACGGGGGTGGCGGCCTTCACCGCCTCGAACTCCGGGTCCGTGGACGGGGCACTGGCCGGCGCCGCCGGGGCCGCGGAGGAGGCGGCCGGCGCTGCCTGGTCAGTAGCCGGGCCACTGGAGCACGCGGTGAGGGTCAGGGGCAGGGCGACGGCGAGGACGGTGAGACGAAGTGATGCGGTCATGGGCGTAAGGTTGGGACGCGAGCGGCGACGTTGCCGCGGGCGGCTGAGATCATGATGATACGACTGGACCGGTGGTGTAGATACCGCGGTAGCCATCGCACACGCAGCGGCTGATATGCAAGGGAATGCCAAGCCAGACCGGCACGGACCGCCACGCGGCCCGCCACGGTGAAGAGCAGGCAACACCCACAGTGCGCAGGAGCCACGGCGACACCAATGAGCTGTTGGAGCCGATATTCCACGACGGCTTCCAGACAACGGGCGTGGGCTGACTCTCAGGCGGTCACCGGCGCGATCGGCGTCCGCCCCGAATGGCCATCCGCAGCACGATTCGGACCTGCGATTCAATGACGTACCGTGTCAGGGCGAGCACAGTCCAGCCGGAGCGATGACTTGACGAGCCTAGATGGACGCAGGACGGCTCCCTCTCGGATGGCCTCTGAAGGCCCTCTGGCGGTTAGAATGCGCTCGCAGGAGTGATGACCTCACGACGCGCCCGTCGTTCGCCCCAAGTTCCAGCCCAGTTTCTTGGCTATTCGCTTCAGACAACTCGCGCGCTGGTGCGCCTGCTAAGCGCTCCGCCGGGAAGCTGCGTCTCTGTCGAGGTACTCGACGATGTCGCTCAATCCGGCGGCGGGGGGCAGGCGACGATGGTTCAAACGAAGAGCGTCGGACCGCGAACCAACCCAATCGCCGATCGGTCTCCCGAGTTCTGGAAGGCGCTAGCGAACTGGGTCCGCGCAGCACAGCAGTCAGACATCGACGTCGACAACACGGACTTCGAGATTTTCGTCTCAAAGAAACGGTCGGGAGGGATCGCGGAGTCTTTCGCGTCCGCTCGTACTGTCGCCGAAGCGCACAGTGCCCTCGTTGCAGCCCGGTCCGTCTTGGCGGAGCGGCCTAGAAGCACGCGCTCTGTGACGCATAGAGCGTCACCACTGTTGGCGCCACACCTAGACGTAGTCTTCGGCGATACGACTACTGCAGCGAAGGTGATCCGCCGCATGACATTGCAGTTCGGCTCCGGCCGCTCTTCAGCGGATGTCCTTCTCGCATTAGAGACAAAGCTGATCTCCAAACACGTTCTACCACTGGTGGCGGTCCAAATGCTGGGCTGGGTGAAGGCCGCCATCGACGACCTCATCGAGCAACAGAAGCCGGCAGTGATCGCCACCGATGTGTTTCTCACTGAGCTGCATGCCTTCGTTCGTCGCGTCGACCGCTTTGAGATCCTTAACTCGTTCGCACCGGCACCGACAAAGGAGGCGGTGGCCCTTGAGCTCCAGAGCCGGCTCTACGTCCGCCAACTGGAGCTGATCGGGTCTGACTACGACACGAAACTGTCCGCGGCCACCGACTATCTTCGGGCGGCGGTTGATCGATCGATCTGGGCCGCGAAGGGCATGGTGCACCGCGACAGCTTCGTGGATCTAGAGGATCGCCTGCGAAGAATCTGGCGCGCGAAGAGGCAAGCCGTCGCCATAAGCGCGGCACAACATGCGCCCGAGCATCGCGGCACACTTCTTTACTCGGAGTGTTGCCTCGTAGAGGCTGCGCTGGACGGAAGGCCCGTGCCGGCCCATTTCGGCCCTGGCTGCTTTCACTCACTGGCTGACGCACTCTCAGTGGGATGGCACCCAGATTTCGAGGCCCGACTTGGCGGTAAAGAGGAGTAGACGTGAGCGTCTTGTCTAGAGAGGTCGATGCGGTCCAGAACCCGGCGCTGGCGTCCGTGTTGCTGTGGCGTTTCAGTGTCGCCTACGCGAGCGTCAGACAATCACCGGCTACTACTCCCGTGCCAGCGCTATTCGTAGTATTGCCCCTGCTGTTCGACGAACACACCGCGAGCATGATCGCCACGACCAAGACCGCGTCAGGCCTCCGGCGGTTTGCGGGCAAGTTCACCGAGTCCAAGAATGCTCAGACCGACATCCTTCTGACGCTCGAGCGCCGAGCGAAAGCGTTGCGACCTCAGACACTCGAGGCTCTTGCGTTCGCCCTGAAGGGCCGCCTGCTGTTTCTGGACACCGCGTCCGGGGAAGTTGTCGCCCTCTCGCAGGCCCCCCCGCTGTCTCTACCTGAATCCGTTAGGCCACTAGTACGCAACGCCGAGAAGGTGGGGGCATGGTCTGGCGCGCTCTCTCTTTTCGAGCTGTCGGCCACGCTCAGTGTGAACTTTTAGGATGTTTGAGATCAACTTTGAACTGCAACACTGACTACTGACCATAGAAGCATTCCTCCGGCGTGCGAAACCCCAAGCGCTTGCGTGGGCGGCGATTGAGGTGCTGGGCGATGCGGTCACA
>JALHON010000012.1 GCA_022842985.1 Acidobacteriota bacterium
CCACGACCAGGCCGCCGGTGACCACGGCGCTGCCGCCGAACACGCCGGCGCCGAAGCCGAACACGGCGGCGAACACGGCGGCCTCGCGGGCCTGCTGTGGCCGGTCGCCAACTTCATCGTGCTCGTCGTGCTGTTGAACAAGTTCCTGCGCGCGCCGATTGCCGAGTACCTCGCCGCCCGCTCCTCGGAGATCCGCAAGGATCTGGTGGACGCCGCCGAACTCAACAAGACCGCCACGGCCCAGCTCGCCGAGGTCGAACGCAAGATGCAGGCGCTCCCCGGTGAGCTCGATGCCCTGCGCACCCGCGGTGCCGAAGAGATCGTGGCCGAGGAAGAACGCATTGCCAGCGCCGCCGCCGCCGACCGCGCCCGCCTGCTCACGCAGACGAAGCGCGAGATCGAAGTGCGCCTCCAGGCCGCCGAGCGCGAGCTGAGCGACCACGCCGCGGCCCTCGCGCTGCAGCTCGCCGAGCAGAAGCTCGCGAAGGAGATGACGGCCGCGGATCACACGCGCCTCGTCGAACGTTACGTCGCGCAGGTGAAGGAGCGCTAGGCCGATGTCGACCCGCACCTCCGCCACCCGCTACGCCAAGGCGCTGCTCGACGTCACGACGAACGATGCCGATGCCGCCAAGGTCGAACAGGACCTCGGCGCCTTCGTCGCGCTCATCGAATCGAACCCCGAACTCCGCCAGGCGCTGCTGTCGCCGTCGGTGCCCGCGAGCGCCCGGCGCAACATCGCCTCGGCCGTCGCCGAACGCATCGGCATGGCGCCCACCGGCGTGCGTCTGCTGCAGCTGCTCGCCGACCGCGACCGGCTCGGCATGACCGGCGAACTCCTCGCGGTGTTCCGCGAGCGCCTGCTCGATCGCCGCAAGGTCGTGCGCGCCGAACTCCGTTCCGCCGTGGCGCTCTCGTCAGAGTCGGTCGCGGCCATCGCGTCGCGGCTCGGCGCCGTGACCGGAAAGAACGTCGCCATCGACGCCGCCGTCGATCCGGCGCTCATCGGCGGTGTCGTCGCGAAGGTCGGCGGCACGGTGTACGACGGCAGCGTGAAGTCGCAGCTCGAGAAGCTGCGCAAGCAGTTGGCAGGGGCTGGGAGCTAGGGCCCGGGGGCCGGCGTTCGACCGAATGCCGCCCGGGACCCGGGACCCGAATGAGACACAGAGCTTATGGACATCAGAGCTGACGAAATCTCCAAGATCATCCGCGACCAGATTGGCGGCTTCGCCGCCGACGTCGACGTCGCGGAAGTGGGCACGGTCATCTCCCTCGCCGACGGCGTGGCCCGCGTGCACGGCTGCGAACGCGCGATGGCCGGCGAGATGCTCGAGTTCCCCCACGGCGTGTTCGGCATCGCGCTGAACCTCGAGGAAGACAGCGTCGGCGCGGTGCTCCTCGGCGACTTCCTGAAGATCAAGGAAGGCGACCCGGTCAAGCGCACCGGCCGCATCATCTCGGTGCCGGTGGGCGAAGAGCTGCTCGGCCGCGTCGTCAACGCGCTCGGCCAGCCGATCGACGGCAAGGGTCCGATCATGACGAAGACCTTCGCGCCGATCGAAAAGCTGGCGCCGGGCGTCGTCGATCGCCAGTCGGTGCGCGAGCCGATGCAGACCGGTCTCAAGGCCATCGACGGCATGGTGCCGATCGGCCGCGGCCAGCGCGAGCTCATCATCGGCGACCGCCAGACCGGCAAGACCGCCGTGGCCATCGACGCCATCCTGAACCAGAAGGACACCGGCGTCATCTGCATCTACAACGCCATCGGCCAGAAGCAGTCGACGATCGCCCAGGTCGTGCGCACGCTCGAGGAAGCCGACGCGCTGCGCTACTGCATCATCGTGGCCGCCGCGGCCGCCGACCCGGCGCCGATGCTCTACATCAGCCCCTACTCGGCCACCGCGATGGGCGAGTACTTCCGCGACAACGGCAAGCACGCGCTGCTCATCTACGACGACCTCTCGAAGCACGCCGTCTCGTATCGCGAAATCTCGCTGCTGCTGCGCCGTCCGCCGGGCCGCGAGGCGTACCCCGGCGACGTCTTCTACCTGCACTCGCGTCTGCTCGAGCGCGCGGCCAAGCTGAACGACGCCCTCGGCGGCGGTTCGCTCACGTCGCTGCCGATCATCGAGACGCAGGCCGGCGACCTCTCGGCCTACATCCCGACGAACGTCATCTCGATCACCGACGGTCAGATCTTCCTCGAAGCCGACCTGTTCAACCAGGGCGTGCGCCCGGCCATCAACGTCGGCAACTCGGTGTCGCGCGTCGGCGGCTCGGCGCAGATCAAGGCGATGCGTCAGGTGGCCGGCACGCTGCGGCTCGACCTCGCGCAGTACCGCGAGCTGTCGGCCTTCGCGCAGTTCGGCAGCAGCGACCTCGACCAGGCCACGCAGCGCCAGCTCAATCGCGGCGCCCGTCTCGTCGAGCTGCTGAAGCAGCCGCAGTACCGTCCGCTCGCCGTCGAGCAGCAGGTCGTGTCGCTCTACGCCGGCACCAACGGCTACTTCGACGACATCCCGGTCGCCGACGTGCGCCGCGCCGAAGAGGAGATGCTGCGCTTCATGGCGACGCGCTTCGGCTCGCTGCTCACCACCATCAAGACCAAGAAGACGATCGACGACGAGCTGAAGGCGCAGCTCAATGCCGCGCTCAAGGAATTCACGCAGACGTTCGCGGCCGCCGGAGCCCGCGCGTAAATGCCGTCACTGATCGACATCAGGCGCCGCGTCCGCGCCACCAAGTCGACGCAGCAGATCACGAAGGCCATGAAGATGGTCTCGTCGTCGAAGCTGCGCCGCGCGCAGGAGCGCATCGTGCGCAGCCGGCCGTACGCGCAGGAGATGCTGCGCGTGTTCAACAGCCTGGCGACGCGCGTCGATGCCTCGGCGCATCCGCTGCTGCAGGACGATCCGCAGTCGGCGCGCACGCTGCTCGTCGTCATCAGCGCCGACCGCGGCCTGTGCGGCAGCTTCAACACCAACGTCATCAAGGCGACGGCCCAGCACATCACCGACCATCCGGCCGAACCCGGCCGCGAAGTGGCGCTGGCGCTCGTCGGCCGCAAGAGCCGCGACTTCTTCAACCGCCGCGGCTTCGACGTGAAGTACGAAGAGGTCGGCCTCTTCCAGAACGTCAAGTGGGAACACGCCCAGGCCATCGCGAACACCTGCATCAAGGAGTTCCTCGGGCCTGACGTGAGCTCGGTCTACCTGGTCTACAACGAGTTCCGCTCGGTGATCTCGCAGCGCGTGGTCGTTGAACGCCTGCTGCCCATCCCGAAGCTCGAGGTCGAAAAGGTCGAAGGCGCGGACTATCTCTTCGAGCCGGCGCCTGGCGAACTGCTCGAGACGCTGCTGCCGTTCCACGTGGCGGTGCAGGTGAACCGGGCGCTGCTCGAGTCGTCGGCCGCGGAACATGCGGCCCGCATGACCGCCATGGACGCCGCCACCCGCAACGCCAAGGAAATGGTGGACCGGCTCACGCTTTACATGAACAAGGTGCGGCAGGCCGCCATCACGCGCGAGATCATCGAGATCGTCGCCGGCGCGCAGGCCACGTAGAGACAGGTGCTGGGGACTAGGGGCTGGGGGCTGGGGCGTTTCCGGTGCCCGCAGCGACAAACGGACCACGGCAAAGCGAAACAGATATGAACACTCAGAACGTCGGCAAGGTCATTCAGGTGATTGGTCCCGTGGTGGACGTCGAGTTCGAGGGCGAGCTTCCCGCGCTCTACAACGCCGTCCGCGTGGTGTCCGAGAAGACGGCCACGACCGAAGCGATGGATGTCGTCGTCGAAGTGCAGCAGCACCTCGGCGAGAACCGCGTGCGTGCGGTGGCCATGAAGCCCACCGACGGCATGCAGCGCGGCATGCGCGCCATCGACACCAACGCCCCCATTCAGGTGCCGGTGGGCCCCGAAACGCTCGGCCGCGTGCTGAACGTGCTCGGCGAGCCGGTCGACTTCCCGGACCGCCCGGTGCAATCGAAGGTGAGCTGGCCGATTCACCGCCCCGCGCCCACCCTGGTGCAGCAGTCGACCGAACTGAAGATGTTCGAGACGGGCATCAAGGTCATCGACCTGCTCGAGCCGTACCTCCAGGGCGGCAAGATCGGGCTGTTCGGCGGCGCCGGCGTCGGCAAGACCGTCATCATCATGGAGCTCATCAACAACATCGCCATGAAGCACGGCGGTGTGTCGGTGTTCGCCGGTGTCGGTGAGCGCACGCGCGAAGGCAACGACCTCTGGCTCGAATTCCAGGAATCGGGCGTCATCGACATGAAGGACATGTCGAAGTCGCGCGCCGCACTTGTCTACGGCCAGATGACGGAGCCGCCGGGCGCGCGCCAGCGCGTGGCGCTCTCGGCGCTGACCGTGGCCGAGTACTTCCGCGACGCCGAGAACAAGGACGTGCTGCTCTTCGTCGACAACGTGTTCCGCTTCACGCAGGCGGGCTCGGAAGTGTCGGCGCTGCTCGGCCGCATGCCGTCGGCCGTCGGCTACCAGCCCACGCTGCAGTCGGAAATGGGCCAGCTCCAGGAACGCATCACGTCGACGAAGAACGGGTCGATCACGTCCGTGCAGGCCATTTACGTGCCCGCCGACGACTACACCGACCCGGCGCCGGCCACCACGTTCGCCCACCTCGATGCCACGACCAACCTGTCGCGTCAGATCGCCGAACTCGGCATCTACCCGGCGGTCGATCCGCTCGCCTCGAGCTCGCGCATTCTCGACCCGCGCATCCTCGGCGACGAGCACTACAACGTGGCCCGTCAGGTGAAGCAGATCCTCCAGCGCTACAAGGACCTGCAGGACATCATCGCCATTCTCGGTATCGACGAGCTGTCGGAAGACGACAAGCTGGCCGTGTCGCGCGCCCGCAAGATCCAGCGCTTCCTGTCGCAGCCGTTCTTCGTGGCCTCGCAGTTCACGGGTCTGGCCGGCAAGTACGTCTCGATCGCCGACTCGATCAAGGGCTTCAAGGAAATCTGCGAAGGCAAGCACGACAGCGTGCCGGAGCAGGCGTTCTACCTCAAGGGCACCATCGAAGACGTGCTCGAGAGCGCCGCCAAGATGAAGCAGTAGCCATGGCCCTGCCGACGTCGATCACGCTCAACATCGTCACGCCCGATCAGTCGTTCGCCCACGAGGTGGACGAGGTGTCGCTTCCGGGGTCGGAGGGCGACTTCGGCGTGCTGCCGGGTCACACGCCGTTCTTCACGGCGCTCCGCACGGGCCAGATGTGGTACCGGAAGGGCGCCGAGAAGCGCTTCCTCGCCGTGTCGGTGGGGTTCGTGGAAGTGCTGCCGGCCAAGGTCACGGTGATCGCGCAGGTGGCCGAACGCGCCGAGGACCTCGACCCGGCCCGCGCCGAAGCCGGCATGAAGCGCGCCCAGGAAATGCTGGGCCCGGTCGCGCACGAGATGGACTTCGAGCGCGCGCGCCTTGCGCTGCTCAAGACGCTCCAGCAGATGCAGGCCGAGTCACGACGCGGCATGTAACGGCCGTGGCACACTAGCCAGGCCAGATGTTCGCCAATCTCCTCTCGCTGCTGAAGTACCGCGGCCTCATCCAGACGCTGGTGGCGCGCGACCTGAAGGCGCGCTACCGCGGCTCGGTCCTCGGGTTCTTCTGGTCGTTCTTCAATCCGCTGCTGCTGATGGCGGTGTACACCTTCGTGTTCACCGTCATCATGCCGGGCGCCCATCCCGCCGACATCCAGCCGTACGGGCTCTTCTTCTTCTGCGGCATCCTGCCGTGGACGTGGTTCAGCTCGTCGCTCACGGAATCGGCCAACGTGCTCATCTCGGGCGGCAACCTCATCAAGAAGGTGTTGTTCCCGGCCGAAGTGCTTCCGATCGTGTCGGTGCTGGCCAACCTCGCCCACTTCATGCTCGGGCTGCCGATCCTGGCGGCGCTCCTCCTCTACTACCAGCGTCCGCTCGATCCGCTCGAGCTGCTGTGGTTTCCGGTCATCATCGTCGTGCAGTTCTTCTTCACGACCGGCATCGCCTTCCTGCTCGCGGCGCTCACGGTGCACTTCCGCGACATCAAGGACATCCTGGCGAACATGCTCACGCTGTGGTTCTTCTCGACGCCCATCATCTACTCGATCCAGATGGCGCCGGAGAGCTACCGCTGGGTGCTCAACCTGAACCCGATGACGCACCTGGCCATCTCGTACCAGGAAGTGCTCTTCCACGTGGGGCCGCACGGCCACTGGAAGTGGCTGCTGGCGCTCGGCGCCGGCTCGATCGTGGTGTTCCTGGCCGGCTACTTCGTGTTCGACCGCCTGCGCGACTCGTTCGCGGAAGAAGTCTAGATGGCGGGACTCGGGGCTCGGGGCCCGGGGCTCGGGAAGAGCCAGGACGTGTCATGAAAAACGCCATCGACGCGGTCAACGTCACCAAGGTCTACCGGAAGTACGCCCGGAAGAAGCAGTTCGCCACGCTGAAGTCGGCGCTGCTCTCGGGCAGCCTCGTGAGCGAGCTCCAGCCCGACGAGACGTTCGAAGCCCTGCGCGGCGTGTCGTTCAGCGTGCCCAAGGGCTGCACCTACGGCGTCGTCGGCCGCAACGGCTCCGGCAAGAGCACGCTGCTCAAGTGTGTGGCCGGCATCACGCGCCCGACCACCGGCACGGTCACTGTGGATGGCCGCATCTCGGCCCTCATCGAACTCGGCGCCGGCTTCCACCCCGAAATCTCCGGCCGCGAGAACGTCTTCATCAACGGCATCATGCTGGGCCTCTCGAAGAAGGAGATCCAGAAGCGCTTCGACGAAATCGTCGAGTTCGCCGAGCTGAAGGACTTCATCGACGCGCCGGTGAAGACCTACTCGTCGGGCATGTACATGCGGCTCGGCTTCGCGGTGGCCATCCACGTCGATCCCGAAGTGCTGCTCGTGGACGAAGTGCTGGCGGTGGGCGACCAGGGCTTCACCGTGAAGTGCCTCGACAAGTTCGCCGAGTTCCGCCGCCGCAACAAGACCATCCTGCTCGTGACGCACTCGCTCGACCTGGTCGAGAAGTTCTGCGATCAGGCGCTCTGGCTCGACAAGGGCAAGACGCACGGCGAAGGCGACCCGAAGCTCGTCGTCACCGCCTACATCGTGGACGTCGAGAAGTCGGAAGAGCAGCAGCTCGCGAAGGAAGAAGCGGCGCGCGTCGCCGCCGCCCAGGGCGACACCGATACGCCGCCGCCGGCCACCGCCGACGAGCCCCACAACCCGGTGGAAACCGCGGAAGCGCCGGCCGATATGTTCAAGGCCACCGAGGGCCGCTGGGGCACGCGCGAAGTCGAGGTGACGGCGGTGACGATCGCGGACGCCGCCGGCACGCCCGCGCACGTCTTCCACACCGGCGATCCGCTCACCGTGCACATCAAGTTCCGCGCCCATCACCCCACGCGCGACTTCGTGTTCGGGCTCGGCATCTTCAACGGCGACGGTGTCTGCTGCTACGGGACCAACACCAACATCGACGAACTCGAACCCGACCGCATGAGCGGCGACGGGGAAGTGCGCTTCGTCATCGACCGGCTCGACCTCGTCGAAGGCACCTACAAGTTCGACGTCGCCGCGCACAAGCTCGACGGCTACCCGTACGACTACCACCGGCAGCTCTACACGATCCGCGTGAAGGACCGCCGCAAGGACGTCGGCATCTACCGTCCACCGCATCGCTGGGAAGTGACCGGCGATGTCACGTTCCGCGCGCCGGGCTCCGGCTTCAGGCGTGGCGCCGACGACGAGACGGCCTGACGATGCGCGTGCTCGCGAGCCGCGCGGATGCCGCCGCCTGGGCCGCGGATCATCGCGCCGCCGGACGCGCCGTGGTGTTCACGAACGGCGTCTTCGACGTCCTGCATCCGGGCCACACGCGGTATCTCGCGGATGCGCGCGCCGAAGGCGACGTGCTCATCGTGGCCGTGAACTCTGACCGCTCGGTGCGCGCGCAGAACAAGGGCGCCGACCGGCCCATCCATCCCGAACAGGAACGCGCGGAGCTGCTGAGCGCGCTGGCGTGCGTGGACGCCGTCGTGGTGTTCGACGAAGACACGCCGTTCGAGATCGTGCGCGCCATCCAGCCCGACGTGCTCGTGAAGGGTGCGGACTGGGCGGCCGACGCCATCGTGGGCCGCGACGTGGTCGAAGGGCGCGGCGGGCGCGTCGTGCGGATCGCACTCGCCCCCGGTTACTCGACGACGTCGATTCTGCAGCGCGCCCGCAAAGGGTAGCCGCTCGTCTCTCCACCGAGGCGCGCCGGTTTCTGATAGCCTTCCGCCGGTTGACTCAGATCCGGGAGGTCAGAATGCGTGCAGCGAGCCTGGTGTTCGGGGTGTGGATGGTGGCGGCCGTTGCGCCTGCCGCGGCGCAGACGCCGCCTACGGCCGAAAAGCCGGTGCCGGTCTTCGAGGAGCCGCGCCATCATCTGGTTCTCGATACGCCATCGCTGCGGATTCTCGATATCCAGATCCCCCCAGGCGACACCACGCTCTTCCACATGCACAACTCGGCGATGATCTACGTGCCGATCTCGAGTTCGCGCACGCGCAATCAGAACCTGGGCGAAGACTGGCCCGCCCCGACCGCGGCGCCCCCGGCGCCCACCGCGCCCGCCGCGCCCGCTCGTCCTGGCCGCATCAACGGCGGGGCGAACTACGTCGAGAAACCCCAGACCCATCGCGTCAACAACATCGGGACGACGCTGTTCCGCCTCATCGGCATCGCCAACATGACGCCCGGAGACGCGACCGCACCCGCCGCGGCGTCGCCGGTGAAGCCCGAGATGGAGAACCGCTGGTATCGCGTCGAGCGACTCGTCATCGCCCCCGGCGCTTCGGCGCCGGTGCCGACCTTCGCCGGCACGATCGTCGTCGTGATGCAGACGAACGGCACCGCCGCCCTCGACGGCAAGGTCTGGCATCCGCTGAACGGACCCGGAGACTTCGCGCGGATCGACGGCACCCTGCCCTACGTGGTGCACAACCGCGGCACCGCGGAAATCGAAGTGGTCGCCGTGGCCGTGAAGGGCGCGAAGTAGCCGCCGCGGCTACGGCACGACGACGACGACTTCGCTCGACGGCGCGCTCAGGTTCGTGTTGGCGCGCGTCCGCAGACGGATGAAGTAGCGGCCCGGGGGCACCGTGCCGCTGACCGCCGTGGCGGTGCTGCCGGTGTTGAACGACCCCAGGTTTGCCGACCCGCTGATGGTGCCCACGTCCACGACGTAGCTCGTGGGCGTGGCGCCGGTCGTCGGCGGTGTCCACGAGAGCGAGATCACGCGGCCGCTGACCGAGGCGGTCAGCCCGCTCGGCGGCACCGGCACCACGCCGCCGCCACCCCCGCCGCCGCCCGAGAGCACCGACGCGGTGATGTCATTCGACGCCGCGCCCACGCCGCAGGCCGACCGTCCGGCCACGCGCAGGAAGTAGGTGCCGGCCGGCGCGTTGGCCGCGAAGGTCGTGCCGGGGCCGGCGAGATTCAGCACTGCGAGGTCCGCGCGCCCGGGGGCCGAGCCCGCGAAGAGCACGTAGCTCGAGGGCGCCACCGTGCCTGACGGCGTATCCCAGGCGAGCGAGAGCAGGCTGCCGCTGACCGACGGCGCCTGCAGCACCGGCGCGTAGGGCAGACCCACGCAGCCCCCCGTCACGCCCATCGTGACGCCGAGATCGTCCGACGGCGCGCCGGTTCCGGCGGCGTTCGAGCCGCGCACGCGCAGCCAGTAGGTGCCGTCGGGCACCCCGGGCGCCACGAACGAGAGGCCGGGGCCGACGGGTACCACGACCAGATTCGCGAGGCCCGGTGCCGATCCCACTTCGAGCACGTAGTTCGTGACGGGGTCACCCGTCGCAGGCGCCGCCCAGGCGATCGAGATCGTCCGCCCGCTGAACGAGGCCGTCAGTCCCGTGGGCGCGCCCGGTCGCGGATCCGGCGGCACGATGCTCACCGACACCTCGGGTGAGGCGACGCTCGTGCCGTACGTGTTCACGGCCCTGACCCGCGCGAAGTAGGTGCCGCCCACGGTGATGGGCACGCTCAGTGACGTGCCCGCCGTGGTCTGCACCGGCAGGGTGGTGGCGCCGGGTGCGTTGCCGATGTGCACGGTGAAGCTCGTGGGCGCGCTGCCTGTCGTGGCCGGAGTCCACGTCAGGGTGAGCGTCGAGCCGGTGACGCTCAGCGAGAGGCTGGTGGGCGGATCGGGCGCGGCCGGTGTGGCCGTGACGCTCACCTGCACGGCGCGGCCGACGCCACTCGTGAGGTCTTCGCCGAGCAGCGCGATGCCGCCCGTGCCGGTGACGCCGGCCCTCGGCAGCACGGTGACCGAGAACGTGCGGCTCGTGGCCGTGGACGACAGCGGCGTCACGGTGAGCCCCGTGTTCGCGATGAGCGCGGAGGACGTGGTGGAGGCCGTGAGCCGCAGCGTCGAGCCCGTCGTGTCGGGATCGGTGACCGTCACCTGGAACGTCGTCGGCGTGTCGATCACGGTCGAGATCGCGGACGGAATGCCGGGGCCGAAGCTGGGCGGGTCGTCCACCGCGTTCACCGTGAGCACGAACGACGTCTGCGCCGACGCGAGGCCGTCGTTCACGACCACCGTGATCGTGGTGGTGCCCGACTGATTCGCCACCGGCGTGGCCGTGAGCGTGCGGCCCGAGCCGCTGCCCGCCACGGCGAGATTCGCGTTCGGCACGAGCGTCGTGTTCGACGACGTCGCCGTGACGACGAGCATGTCGAGCGGCGTGTCGGCGTCGCTCACCGTCACGGCGATGTCGCGCGGGGTGTCTTCCGGCGTGGCCTGCGCGGTGATCGCCGCAATCGACGGCGGCTGCGGCACGGTAACGGTGAGCGCGAAGGTGGTGACCGCGGTGGCGGCGCCGTCGGACGCGGTCAGCGTGACCACCGACGCTCCGGCCTGTCCGGGCGCCGGCGTCATCGCCACGTCGAAGGTGCGCGTGGTCGAGGTCGTGTTGCTGATGGTCACCGTGACGTTCGCATTCGGCAGCAGCGCCGTGTTCGACGAGCTCGTCGAGAGCACGAGGGCGCTGCCCGCCGTGTCGATGTCGGTGATGGTGACCGTGGTGTGCGCCGTGAGCCCGCTGGCGCTCGTGCCGGACGCGGGCGAGCGGGTGACGGTGGGCGCATCGTTGACCGCGTTCACGGTGAGCGTGAAGGTGCGCGTGGCCGTCTGGGCGCCGTCGCTCACCGTCACGCTGATGGTGGCGGTGCCGCTGCGGTTCGCCGCCGGCGTCACGACCAGCGTGCGGTTGGCGCCGGCGCCGCCGATGGTGAGCGCGGCGCCGGTGTTCGGCACGAGTGTGGTGTTCGACGAGGTGGCCGTGACCACGAGTGCATTGACGTCGGTGTCGGTATCGCCCACCGTGATGGCAATCGTGGGCGTGACGCCGTCTTCGTTGATCGTCACGTTCGACAGCGCCGCCATGGTCGGCGCCGCAACGCTGCCCACGGCCTGGCGCCAGTTGGCGATCGTGAGCGCGGCGTTGTTGATCGACCGCTCGTTGTCGTGCTGGTCGGCCACGCCCGTCGGCGCCCCGCTGTAGTTCACACTCGGGTTCGAGAAATGGAGCACGCGCGGGCAGCCGCCCGTGCAGTTGTAGGCCATCACCGTACGGAACAGGTTCGACGGGTTCTTGTAGCCGAACGAGTACGGATAGAGCGAGGGCTGGCCGGCGCCGTCTTCCGGCGCGTGTGCCGAGCCCATGTTGTGGCCGAGTTCGTGCGCGAAGGTGTAGTTCGGGCTGATGCAGGGATAGGCGGTGACGCTGAAGGCCGACGACGCGAAACCCGCCGACAGCGACGTCATCACGTAGGCCACGCCGCACGCCCCGCCGGCGGCGTTGCCCACGATGAGCACCATCATGTCGGCGCCGAGCGCGTTGCGGCGCGCGTGCACCTCGTCCATCGCGCCGTCGCCCGTGCCGCGGAATGTGCTGAGGTCGGTGCTGAGATCGCCGCTTTCCGTGTAGCTCGTGAGTTCCGCGCCTACGAGGCGCAGGCGCGGCGTGATGCCGCTGTTGGCGTAGGCGGTGTTCGTCTCCGAGATGCCGAGTGCGATACGGTTCTGCACCGCGATGTCGGAGCCGGCCGCGCTGCGCGCGCTGGGGGTGTAGAAGACGGCGACGTCGATCGTGCTGCCGTCATCGCCGGCGATGGGCGGCACGTCCCCGGCGGGGGCACCCTCGTCGATCGGCGGCAGCAAGGGGTCGATCTCCCCGCCGGTGGCCGCCGCGTCCACGAGGCGCACGACGTGCACGGGACCGCCCGCGGCTGGCTCGATCGAATACGCGCCGTCGAGCAGACGCACCGAGCCCTGGAGGATGCCGCCGTAGAACACGAGCGTGACGCTGCTCAGCGGCTCGCCGGGAATGTGGCCCGACCATGTCTCGGCGCCATTGCGGTGGCGTTCGCGACGGTCGAGCTCGGCGCGCACGACCCGGCCCGAGGTCAGTTCGATGTCGAGGACGCTCGCCGCGAGGGCCGCCGCGTTCACGCTCACCGGCCGCGCCTGCAGCGTGTCGAGGCGCTGGGTGACCTGGAGCGGCACCCGCGCCCCGGCGCTGGCCGCTCCGAGCAGCGCCGGCACCACCGGCCCCTGCGCACGACTTCCCGCGCTCAGGGCGAGAACGAAGAGACAGAGGCCAGCCAGCCAGCGGCGGCGTGACGAAATCGTTATTTGAACGCGCACGAAGCGCTGGTTGTGCAAAATCCGGTCCCCCAGCCTGGCCGAATCGACGCCGGGGTTCGCCGGGTTGAGATGACGCTACGGCGCCACGAGGCCGACGCGCGTGACCGGTCCACGAACGCCACGCAGATTCACACCACGGACCTCGATGGCACGGTCGGACGTGCCCACCCGCCACATGACGGCGGATAGTCCGTGCGGCTGCCACGCGCCGGGCTGGCCGGCGTCGTTGATGATCCGGAACTCCGTGCCCGCGATTTGCGGCATGTCGTGCGCCAGATCGAGTGCCACCGTGGTGCCAGTAGTGACGCGGGGCGTCACCCAGACCTGATTCAGGGGCGCGTTCGCGACGGCCGCGTCGGTCGTGGACCGGGCGGTCAGCGGTTCTTTCGGGAACTGCGACGGCACGGCGCTCGACTCCCACGGCACGGTGCGGCTGTCCGTCCATTCGATCATGTCATTCCAACGGTCGAAGGCTGCCTCTGCCGGCGCCCACACGTGGTCGGCTTTCAGCTGATAGCGCAGGTAGTAATAGAACTCCTTCGTGCGCAGGGGCCACTCGGCTGGGGACGGAAGGGCAGTGCGATAGGCCCCCTCGATGACTTCGACACCATCAGCCGCGCCAGACACCAGCGCTTCGTGGAGTTCAAGGGCGCTCAGCGGAATCGCGTTTCGTTCGTAGTGGACGTTGAAACTCGGATCCATCACCACCCACTTGTTGAAGTGGTTCGACCAGAACTCCATCGGGAAGTGCGCGTAGGGATTGTCGACCATTCCGACCTCGACGTAGCGGGCCGGAACTCCGAGCGCGGCGAGTGACTGGACCATCACCTGTGAGTACTGCGCGCAGAACCCTCCCGTCTGCCCCGCGCGAATCGCGTCAAGGATGATCAGTGCATCCCACGGTGGGTAGGGGTCCGGATTGCCGAACGGGAACTGTGCCGCCACCCACTCCTTGAGTTTCAGCACGGCTTCGAACTCATTGGCCGATCCGGCCACCACCGCCTCCAGGTCCTCGCGCGCCGCGAGTTGCCGAATGCGCGGGGCATCGTAGTGTTCGTAGCGCACGGGCAGGCCCGCATCACCTGGCGCGCGTGTCGGGCCCTGCTGCACCTGTGCCACGAGGCCGGGCACCGTGACGGTAATGGCCGGCGTGCCGTCGCTCTCGCCGGCGGCGTTGGCCGCGCGGAGCCGCATCGTGTAGATGCCGTCGGGCACGCCGTCCACCCGGAACTCGCCTGTGGGTCCGAGCGGGAAGTTGCCGGAGACCGGGCCCACGACCTCGAGCCGCACGAGGTCAGGCGCACCGCCGTCAACAGGTTGACGCCATTGGAGCACCAATCCATGCCCCACGACCAGCCCGCGGAAGTCCTGCGGTTCGGCTGGCGGGGCGGACAGCCCCACACTCACCCGGATTTCGTTCGAGGCGGCGCTGCGCACGCCGTCTTCAACCGCGTAGCTCCTGATGAAATACACACCGGCCGGCAGGGTGATCCGGGCGACGGTCTCACCGTTGCCCAGGGCGAGGCTGCCGGCCACGTCGTTCGGGGCGAAGCCGCCCTCGAGCACGTAACCGTCGAGAGTTGAACCCTCGGGGGCTTGCCAGCTCAGGGTCACGACGTGTCCCTGCACCGCGTCCACGGACAGCTGGGCGGGCGCCTCGGGCGCCGACTGGGCTCGTGTCCACGCCGTGCCGGACGCAAGCAGACAGAGCACTGCCAGGGCGGCGAGAGCCGAACGAGCCGCGCGGCTGACAGAGAGATGTGACGTTGGTGAACACGGACTCACGGCTGTGACCTGTCTCAATCCGGGACGGAACCCCTCGGCCGATTTCGGTTTTGCAATAAATCGGCCACGACCCCGCGGAGGTTGATTCCGTGCAGATTTGACCGGAGCGCGCCCTCCAGGGTTACCTTGGGCCCTCCAAAAACGTCAGTCGTAGGACAATAGGCGTTTGCCCCTTGCGCCCCCGCCTCGCCATGAGCGCGGGCCGTTGCCACGTACATGTCCTCCTCCCTCGCCCTGCGCTCGCTCTTCAAGGCCCTCGTCGCCCGGGACGGCCTGACCACCCGCGGCCCCGGCCTGCACGGGCTGACCCTGCAGGCCAAGGCGCTCGCCGCGGCGGCCGCGTCGCACGAGCAGCCCGGCGACCCGGTGCTCGTCATCGTGCCCACCGACGCCGAGATCGACGGCGTGGTCGGCGACGTGCGCTTCTTCCTCGGCGCCATCGAAGGCCTGAGCGATGGCGCGCTCGGCGGCCTCGTGCTGCCGCTGCCGTCGTTGCAGGTCGATCCGTACCGCGCGCTCGCGCCGCACATGCGCGTGAGCTCGGCGCGTGCCCGCGCGCTGCTCGCGCTCGCCACCGGCAACGCGCGCGTGGTCGTCATGTCGGCGCCGGCACTGCTGCCGCGGCTGCCCGATCCGGGCGCGCTCGTGGCGCGGTCGCTCGGCGTGAAGGTGGATGCGGAGGTCGATCCGCAGAGCCTGGTCGCGCTGCTCACCGACGGCGGGTACGACCGCCACGATCCGGTGGAGCAGCACGGCGAGTTCTGCCTGCGCGGCGGCATCCTCGACGTGTACCCGCCGAACGAACTCTGGCCGATCCGCATCGAGTTCATGGGCGACATGGTGGAGTCGATCCGCCGCTTCGACCCCGACACGCAGCGCTCGGTGGAATCGCTCGATCAGTTCATGGTCGTGCCCGTGCGCGAGTCGACCGATCCCACGGACCTGCCCGTGGATCTGCAGCGCGCGGCCACCGTGTTCGATTACCTCGCGGCCCGCCGGTCGGGCCGCCTCTTCGTCTCGGAACCCGACGAGGTGCAGGCGGCGATCGAACGCGTGCGCGCGCAGGTGCAGGCGAGCTACGAGGAAGCCAGCACCCGCACCAACGCCGTGGCCACGCTCACGCCGCCCGAAGCGCTCTTCGTGAGCGAGGCCGAGGTCGCTACGCGGCTCGTGCGCGCCACCCGCCTCTCGGCGCTCGACGTGGATGCCTCGGCGGCGCCGCTCGCGCACGTGCCCACGCAGCCGATCGCGCACTTCCGCGGCCGCATCAGCGACTGGATCACCGAGCTGCGCGAACGCCGCGATGCCGGTGACGCCGTGATCTTCGTGGCCCACACGGCCGGCCGCGCCGAGCGCACGCTCGAGATGCTCAAGGACTACGACGTGCGCGCCGAATCGGCGGCGCGCACGAGCGAGCTGAGCGCCGGCGCCGTGCTGGTCACGATCGGCGGGCTCTCGAACGGCGTCCGCTTCACCCGCGGCGGCGTCACCATCTACGCCGAGACCGATCTCTTCGACGACGATCGGCAGCGGGGCAGCGCGGCGCGCAAGAAGTCGGCGACTGCCGCCTTCCTCTCGGACCTGCGCGATCTGAAGGTGGGCGACCTCATCGTCCACGTCGACAACGGCATCGGCGAATTCGTCGGCCTGAAGCAGATCGGCGTCGGCGACAGCGCGCACGAGTTCCTCGAGCTGCGCTACCACGGCGACGACAAGCTGTTCGTGCCGGTGGAGCGGCTGGACCTCGTCCAGAAGTACACCGGCGGCAGCCGCCCGGCGCTCGATCGCCTCGGCGGCACGTCGTGGGCGAAGGCGAAGACCAAGGTCAAGAAGGCCATGCGCGACATGGCCGAGGAGCTGCTGAAGCTCTACGCCGCGCGCAAGGCGGTGCCGGGCCACGCGTTTTCGGCCGACACGCATTGGCAGGAAGAGTTCGAAGCGGCGTTCCCCTGGGACCTCACGGTGGACCAGGCGAGCGCGGTGGCCGACATCAAGCGCGACATGGAGTCGTCGACGCCGATGGATCGGCTGCTCTGCGGCGATGTCGGCTACGGCAAGACGGAAGTGGCGATGCGCGCTGCCTTCAAGGCGGTGATGGACGGCAAGCAGGTGGCCATCCTCGCGCCCACGACAGTGCTCGCGTTCCAGCATCACGAGACGCTCAAGTCGCGCTTCGCGTCGTTCCCCGTGCGTGTGGACATGGTGTCG
Source organism: Acidobacteriota bacterium (assembly GCA_022842985.1). GTDB lineage: Bacteria > Acidobacteriota > Vicinamibacteria > Vicinamibacterales > UBA2999 > CADEFD01. Next base: position 16,701 of record JALHON010000012.1, read on the forward strand.
CGCTTCCGCACGAAGACCGAACAGCTCGCGACACTCGCGCAGCTCGCCGGCGGGCATCTCGACATCCTCGTCGGCACGCACCGGCTGCTGTCGAAGGACGTGGTGTTCCGCGATCTCGGGCTGCTCATCGTGGACGAAGAGCAGCGCTTCGGTGTGGCGCACAAGGAACGCATCAAGCAGATGCGCAAGAAGGTGGACGTGCTCACGCTCACCGCCACGCCGATTCCGCGCACGCTCAACATGTCGCTCGTCGGCATCCGCGACATGTCGGTCATCGAGACGCCGCCGAAGGACCGGCTGTCGATCCAGACGCATGTCGTGAAGTTCGACGCGAGTGTGATCACGCGGGCGCTCAGGTCCGAACTCGCGCGCGGCGGCCAGGTCTACTTCGTGCACAACCGCGTCGAGTCGATCTACTCGATGGCGAACCTCATCACGCGCCTCGTGCCCGAGGCGCGGGTGGTGGTCGGCCACGGCCAGATGGGGGAAGAGGCGCTCGAGAAGACGATGCTCGATTTCGTGGCGCACAAGTACGACGTGCTGCTCTCGACCACGATCGTCGAGAACGGGCTCGACATCCCGAACGCCAACACCATCGTCATCAACCGGGCCGACCGCTACGGCCTGTCACAGCTCTACCAGTTGCGCGGACGTGTCGGCCGCAGCGATCGTCCGGCCTACGCCTACATGCTCATCCCGCCCGAAGAGGCGCTGTCGCCGGTGGCGAAGAAGCGCCTGGCGGCGATCAAGGAGTTCAGCGACCTCGGCAGCGGCTTCCGCATTGCCGCACTCGACCTCGAGATCCGCGGCGCCGGCAACCTGCTCGGTGGCCAGCAGAGCGGCCAGATCGACGCCGTGGGCTTCGAGATGTACATGAAGCTCCTCGAAGACACGGTCAAGGAGCTGAAGGGCGAAGACCTCGACGACGACGTGCGGGCGGTGGTGAACCTGAAGGTCGACTTCCGGATTCCCGACGCCTACATGCCCGACATGAACCAGCGCCTCTCGATCTACCGGCGCATGGCCTCGGCGCGCACCGATACCGACATCCGCACGCTGCTCGACGAGCTGGCCGACCGCTACGGCGCGCCGCCGCCGGCGGTGGTCAACCTGGCGCACTACGGCCGGGTGCGGGTCTGGGCCGACCGCCTCGGGCTGGAGACGATCGACCGGGACGGCTCGGTTGTCGTCTATAAGTTCAGGCCGAAGACGAAGGTCGATCTGCCCCGGCTGGTCAACCTGGTGCGCGAACGGCCGGAACTGCAGCTCATCCCGCCCGGCAGCCTCAAGCAGGATCTGAAGCGGGACGAGGCGCCGGCCAGCCGGCGGCCGAAACCGGCCTGGTGGACGGCCCGGGCTACGGCGGGCGAGGTCACGGCGGGGTTCTCGAAGGCCGAAATCACCCGTGCGGCGCCCACGGACGCCAGGAGCGACGGTGGCCTGCTCGAGCGCGTGCTCGGGGTGCTCGAAGCGCTGTCGGATGAATAGGCGTCGGCGGGTTAAGCTGGAAGGACCACTATGAAGCACTTGCTCACGGCTGCACTCGCTCTGGCGCTCGCGGTGGCCACGGCCTCGACACTCGGCGCCGCCGACATCGTCGAGCAGATCCTGGTCAAGGTGAACGGCGAGATCATCACCAAGTCGGACCTCGAGCAGCGGCAGATCGCGGCGCTGCGTCAGCGGCCCGAAGTGCAGGGTCTGCGCGGCGACGACGCGGCGCTGGCCAGGCTGCTCTCGGAAGTGACGCCGCAGGTCATCGTGGACGCGGTCGACGAGCTGCTGCTCCTGCAGCGCGGCAAGGAGCTCGGCTATGCGATGGGCGATGAGCAGTTCAAGAGCATCGTCGACAACATCAAGAAGGAAAACAAGATCGAGACCGATGAGCAGTTCGCTGAGGCGCTCAAGGGCGAGAACATGACGATGCTCGACCTGCGCCGGCAGCTCGAGAAGCAGATGCTCGTCTCGCGCGTGCAGCAGACCGAGGTCATGGGCAAGATCAGCGTGGGCGACGAGGAAGTGAAGGCCTACTACGACGCCCACAACGACGAGTTCGCGTCCACGCCGCAGGTCACGTTGCGCGAGATCCTGATTGCCGTGCCCACTACCGCCGACGGCGTGAATGTCGGTCTCGACGAAGAGGCGCGCACCAAGGCCACCGAAGTGCACAAGCGCCTGCTCGCCGGCGAGCCGTTCCCCCGCATGGCGGCCGATGCGTCGGATTCGTCGTCGAAGGCCAACGGCGGCCTGCTCGGCGAAATTCCGTGGGCCGACATCTCGCCCGAGCTGCAGAAGGAACTTTCGGCGCTGAAGGTGGGCGAGATCACGCGCGTGCTGCGCACGACGCGCGGCTACCAGATCTTGAAGGTGGAAGCCCGCGTGGACGGCACCGTGAAGCCGCTCGAAGACGCGCGCGAGGATGTGTCCGAGCGCGTCTTCGAGTCGAAGCGCCGCGTCGAGTTCGGCAAGTACATCGTGCGCCTGCGTGGCCAGGCCATCATCGAGTGGAAGAACGACGAAGTGAAGAAGGCCTACGAAGCCGGCGTGAAGTCGCGGGACGAGGCACGCGAGAAGAGCGAGAAGACCGGCCTGTAAGCCGCCGCGTGCACCAGCACCGGACCCGTGGCCGGCCCTCCGCACGGCGTCAAACGACTGCGGGGGCGAGTGTCGGTCGGAGGCGCGCGGGGCCCCGGGCGGTGCTGCGCGACGGCGATTCATGCGTCGCCGCTGTGCCTGAACACCCCACGCGGACTTCGGCGCCGCCTTGTCGTTTGACGTCTGACGCGTGCGCGCCGTGCTCCGGACGGCCACGCGTCCGGTGCCGGTGCACGCGCCGGCATGCGGGCAGTTGCCGTACCGGCGATGTTATGCTGCGCCTTCAGCGAGGGCCCATGAACTCGATCGGGATTCCGGAACTGTTCATCGTTGTCGTCGTCATCGGCGCGTGGCTTTCTGTGGTGTGGCCTGCCGCACGCGTCTGCAGCCGGCTTGGCTACTCGCCGTGGATCGGGGCCCTCGCCATCGTGCCTGGCGCCAATCTCCTGCTGCTGTGGTGGCTCGCGTATACCCGCTGGCCCATTCAGGCGGCAACGCGGCGCATCGTCTAGCCGCACGTTTCCGCGGAAACGACCGGGATTCAAAGGAAGCGAGGGTGTGTGGGTCTCCTTGATGGGTTACTCGGGAACGCGTCCGAGGTCGAGCCGTCGAGCATTCAGGCCGAGTTCGCCCAGGTCCTTGCGCCTGGCGAACGGGTTGAGAAGGCGTATCAGCTGATTCGCGACATGTTCGTGTTCACGGACAAGCGCCTCATCTTCGTCAACCGTCAAGGCATGACGGGAAAGAAGGTCGAGTATCAGTCGTTGCCCTATCGCAGCATCACCCGTCTCAGCGTCGAAACCGCGGGAACGTTCGATCTCGACGCCGAGTTGAAGATCTGGGTGACGGGCACCGCAGCCCCGATTCAGCTGCAGTTCAACAAGAAGCTGAGCATCTACACGGTGCAGAGCGTTCTGGCTTCCTACGTGCTGCGATAGGCAGCCACGGCGCGGGCCCTCGCAGTTCTGCTCGTACTGGCCCTGTCGAACTGGCTGGCGGCGCTCGAGGTGCTGCTAAGATCGGGATCTGGCTCCCATGAAGATCGGCTCCATTGAACTCGCCTCGCCGCTCGTCGTCTCGCCCATGGCGGGCATGACCGACACGGCCTTCCGCCGCCTCGTGAAGCGGCACGGCGGCTGCGGTCTGGTCGTGAGCGAGATGGTGAGCAGCGAGGGGCTCGTGCGCGGCATCGACCGCACGCTCGAGTACGCCGAGTACACCGAAGAAGAGCGGCCCGTCTCGATCCAGATCTTCGGTGGTGATCCCGACCGCATGGCCGAAGCGGCGCGGGTGGTCGAAGGCATGGGCGCGGATGTCGTGGACATCAACATGGGCTGCCCGGTGCCGAAGATCGCGAAGCACCATGCCGGCTGCAGCCTGATGAAGGAACCGGAGCACGCCGCCCGCATCGTGGGCGCGATGACGAAGGCCGTGAAGATCCCGGTGACGGTGAAGATGCGCAAGGGCTGGGACGACACGCAGATGAACGCGGCCGATGTCGCCGAGCGCGTCGAACAGGCCGGCGCTGCCGCCATCACCGTGCACGGCCGCACCGCCAAGCAGAGTTACACCGGTACGGCCGACTGGGATTTCGTGGCCGAGGTCGCGCGTCGCGTCTCGATTCCGGTGTTCGGATCGGGCGACTGCGTCGAGCCGCAGCAGATCGTGGACCGCCTGCGCCAGGGCGTGAACGGCGTGTTCGTGGGCCGCGGCGTGCTGCGCAATCCGTGGATTCTCGCGCAGGCCACCGACATGCTCGCCGGCCGCGCGCCCCGCATCGTCACCGCCGAAGAACGCGCGCGCTTCCTGCTCGAGTACATCGATCTGCTGCTCGACGATCGCGCCCGCGAGGCGGAAGGCTTCCGGCACGTGGCGCCGGCGGCGCCGGCCGAGCCCGATCCGCGCGCGAAGAGCCGCGAGCGCTGGGTCGTGAACAAGGTGCGCGCGCTCTGCACGTGGTACACGAAGGGGCTCGACGGCGGCTCGCATCTGCGCATCGCGGTCAACGCCGCGCCGTCGATCGCCGAAGTGCGCGAGATCATCGACCGCTTCTTCCTCGCGCCCGACACGTTCGGTCCGCGCGGACACGAGCTCGACGACGCGGCAGACGACGCCCTGCTGGCGGAGCACTGAGCGCCCGTGGGCCTGCGCGTCGCCATCGACCTCGACGGCACGGTGGCCGATCTGTCGCGCGCGATGCACGACATCGCGAAGAAGAAGTTCCGTAAGCTGCAGGATGCCGACCCGGCCCCGCCGGCGGAGGCCGAGGACGGCGCCCTGACGACGGCGCGGCCGACACTGCGCAATCTCGGGCTGAGTGCGTCGGATCTCGATCGCCTGTGGACGCACGTCCTCAAGCAGCGCAACTTCTGGACGACGCTCGACGAGATGGAGCCGGGCGTGGTCGCGCGCATCCAGCAGCTGGCGGATGAACGCCGCTGGGACGTGATCTTCATCACCACGCGTCCGCTGGCGGCCGGCGCCACGACGCAGGTGCAGAGCCAGGAGTGGCTGGCCGCGAAGGGCTTCCGCCACCCGAGTGTCTACGTCGTGAAGGGTTCCCGCGGACGGGTGGCCACGGCGCTCGATCTGGATGCCGTCATCGATGACCGCCCCGAGAACTGTCTCGACGTGGCCACGGAATCAACGGCGAAGGCGATTCTCGTATGGCCGGGGCCGCCTGACGCGCTCGGCCCCGGGGTGGCGCGGCACGGCGTGGTGGTGAAGGCGTCGATTCGCGAGGCGCTCGACGAGCTCGAAGAGATGGACCGCGCGAAACGCGGCGGCGTCGTGCGGTCGATCAAGCGTCTGTTCGGCAAGTAGCCGCAGCGGCTCTAGCTCCCGGCACTCACGTGCTGGCGAATCCACTGGGCCAGCTGCTCTTCTGACGTCGTGCCATCGGCGAGCGAGACGATGGTTACGACGATGTCTGCCTCGGCGGCGTCGAACTCGACCGAATTGATCCCGAGGAACGTCACCAGCGTCAGGAAGCCGATGCGCTTGTTGCCGTCGCGGTACGGATGGTTCTTCACGAACCCGAAGGCGTAGGCGGCGGCCAGACTCGCGAGGTCCGTGGCGTTGTCGTAGTGCCACTTCTGCTGCGGGCGGACCAGCGCCGATTCCAGCACGTTCTCGTCGCGTACGCCAGGGAGCCCGCCATGTTCGCGCAGCTGATCGTTGTGGATGGCGTCCACGACGAGGCGCGTGAGCCAGCGAGGCTCCTGACGCCGCTTTGCCACGTCGCTACTTCGCGAGTTCCCGCAGGGCGTTGCGGTACTTCTTCGCCGCCTTGGCCGCGACCTGCAGTGCAAGCTCGGCGTCTGGATCGTACGGCGTGAGCAGGATGCCCTTGTCGGTCTCGACCGCCAGCACGCGGTCGCCGGCTTCGAGGCGCAGGCGGTCGGCCATGTCCTTCGGCAGCGTGGCGCTGACGGAGCCGCCGGCCTGCCGGAGCGTCACTTCCTTGGTCATGCCCCGAGAGTAGCACATATGTGCTACTGGCACGGGCCGTGCGCTAGTACTTCTTCTTCGGCGGTCCTGAACGTCCGCGCGGACCCCCGCCGAACCCACCGGGCTTGCGGCCGAAGCCGCCGCTGCCGCCGGGCTTCGGACCCCGCGGCCGGTCGCCCGCGGGGCGATCGCGCCACTCGGGTTTGGGACCACGCGGGCGATCACCGGCCGGCTTGTCGCGCCAGTCCGCCTTCGGCTTGTCCCGCCACTCGGGACGCGGGCCACTCGGACGGTCGCCACCACGGTCGAACGGTTTCGGGCGGTCGCGCCACTCGGGCTTCGGAGCACGCGGGCGATCGTCGCCGCCGCGATCGAAGGTCTTCGGGCGGTCGCGCCATTCGGGCCGCGGACCGCTGGGTCGATCCCCGCCGCGATCGAACGGCTTGGGTCTGTCGCGCCATTCGGGCTTCGGACCCCGCGGGCGATCATCGCCCCCGCGGTCGAACGTCTTCGGCCTGTCGCGCCACTCAGGCCGCGGACCGCTCGGGCGGTCACCACCGCGATCGAACGGCTTGGGTCTGTCGCGCCATTCGGGCTTCGGACCCCGCGGCCGGTCGTCGCCGCCACGATCGAATGTCTTTGGGCGGTCGCGCCACTCAGGCCGCGGACCGCTCGGGCGGTCACCACCACGGTCGAACGGCTTGGGCCGATCGCGCCACTCGGGCTTCGGTCCACGCGGCCGATCACCAGCGGGCTTGTCACGCCATTCGGGCTTGGGCCTGTCGCGCCATTCGGGCTTCGGGCCACGCGCATCGGGACGCGGCGTCCAGCCAGGACGCCCGCCGCCGAAGCCGCCGCCCGGCTTGCCGCGCCATTCCGGCTTGGGCGGCCGCGCGCTCCACGCGCGCTTCGGTGCCGGGGCCTCGCCGCGATCGGCACGCGGACGTCCGCGCCAGTCGGTCGACGGCGCCGGCGCATCGTTGCGCGGGGAGTCATCGGCCGGGCCATCGTCGTTCGGGCCATCGGGCAGATTGAACGGTTCCGGATCGAAGCCCTGCGAGTCGATCGTGTCATCGGGTGCGTCGAGCGGACCGTCGAGCGGCGCGAAGACGTCCTCGTCGACCTTCGGGCCGTGGCCGGGCCGCGCGCGCACCATCTGCTTGAACTTCTGCCACTTCGCCTTCTTGGCGAGTTGGTACTTCTCGCGCGGGTCGCGGTGTTCGCCGCCCGGACGCCAGCTCTTGGTGCGCCGCTCGAATCCTTCCGGCGGCGGCAGCAGCGCGCCGTCGGGACCAACCGTGTAGCCGGCCTCGAGCTTCTCTTTGGCCTCGTCGCGCGAGTCCCAGAGCCTGCCCTTCTCGAACCACTTCATCGTGGCGCCGGGCTGCTTGACCTGCAGGCGTTTCAGCGTGGGCAGCAGTTCATCGGGCTCGGCGGCACGAAAGGCGGTGGGGCCCCCGTCAACGAGGATGGTCCAGTACGCGTAGCGGGGTGGCATCCCTCGATCCTACTAGGGATTCGGCCTATTGCCCGGGTCTTACTGTGCCAGATCGGGAATCCGCTTGAGCTTTTCCACGAGGGTCGTGCGCTTCAGTCCGAGCAGGCGCGCGGCATCGGCGCGGTTGCCATCGGTGCGCGTCAGGGCGCGGCTGATGAGATCGCGCTCGACGCGGGCGATGAGCGACGGCAGGTCCACACCGTCGTCGGGCAGGTCGAGCGTCGGCGCAGCTTCCACCGGCACCGACTGCACTTCGGGCGGCAGGTCCGTCACGTCGATCTGCGGACGCGTGCCGCGCAGAATGAGCGCGCGCTCCACGGCGTTCTCGAGCTGCCGCACGTTGCCCGGCCAGGCATAGGCCATGAGCCGGCGCATCGCATCCTGCGACACCATCACTTCGGGGCTGTTCGCCGCCTGTCCGTCGCGCGTCGTCACCTTGCGGATGAAGTGCTGCACGAGCAGCGGCACGTCTTCCTTGCGATCGCGCAGCGGCGGCAGGGTGAGCGGAATCACGTTGAGCCGGTAGTACAGGTCTTCGCGGAACGTGCCCTCGCCCACCATCTTCAGCAGATCCGAGTTGGTCGCCGCGAGCACGCGCACGTCCACCTTGATCGTGCGGTTCTCGCCCACACGTTCGAACTCGCGCTCCTGCAGCACGCGCAGCAGCTTCTGCTGCAGCGGCATCGCCATCGTGCCCACTTCGTCGAGGAACAGCGTGCCGCGATCGGCCTGTTCGATGCGGCCCTGGCGCGTGGCCACGGCGCCGGTGAAGGCGCCGCGTGCGTGGCCGAAGAGTTCGGCTTCGAGCAGGTTCTCGGGAATCGCGCTGCAGTTGAGCGCCACGAAGCGCTGCTGCCGCCGCGGACTCGTCTGATGGATGGCGCGCGCCACCACTTCCTTGCCGGTGCCGGTTTCGCCGGTGATGAGCACGGTGGCGCCGCTCGGGGCCACGGTCTCGATCATCTGGCAGAGGTCGCGCATCGGACCGCTGCGGCCGACGACACCCGGCAGCCCGTCGCGCTGTTCCAGCTGCTGGCGCAGGTACGCATTTTCCGAACGCAGGCGCCGTTGTTCGAGCGCAGATTCCAGCACGTGCAGCAGCTCTTCGAACTGGAAGGGCTTGCTGATGAAGTCCGACGCGCCGCGCTTGATCGCGTCGACCGCGTCCTTCACGGTGCCGTAGCCCGTCACGACGATGCCGATGATGCCCGGATACCGCTGCAGCGCTTCCGCCAGGACTTCGCGGCCGTCGATGCCCGGCAGGCGCAGGTCCGAGACCAGCACGTCGAAGGCAAAGCGTTCGAGTTTCTCGAGGGCCTGTTCGCCCGACGAGGCCTCCGTCACCTGAAAGCCCGCGTCCGTGAGGCGCTCGGCCATCACAGTGCGCAGCGCGTCTTCGTCGTCAACGATCAGCAGATGGATGGATTCAGCCAAAGGGGGAACCTGGGGGTTTTCCGGAAGCGTCAATATCCTGACACTTTCACCGCTGAGCCGTCAACCCTGAAATCTGGTCGGACTGGCACACCCCTGCCCTAATCCCCACGACACAGCAACCGATACCAGCCTTTGAAGGAGAACTGACCTGTGGAACGTCAGACCATCAGCATCATGAAGGCGTGCGAGCTCGTGGGTGTCAGCCGGCGAACCATCTACAACTGGATCGCGGCTGGTAAGGTTGAATACGTCCGCACGGCGGGCGGCAGCATCCGGATCTTCGTGGATACGCTGTGGCGTCAGCCGGACGGCAGCACGCGCGCTGGTTCCAGCCCTGCGGCTTAACCCGTACCGGTTCGGATCAAGGGCGAGAGCACGTGAATACGTCGACCATCCCCCTGGAGACAGGCCCACAGGCACGGTCAGCCGATGACCTGCGCGGCCTGTTTCACCAGCTCAGCAATCAGCTCGGCATCGTTCTCGCCAACGCCGAGCTGATGGAGCTCAAGCTGAGCGATCCCGCTCAGCGCGCCCGTGCCACAACCGTGGTCAATGCGGCGCTCGAAGCGATGGCCACCTCCCGCGCCATCCGCGACGTGTCGGGTCTCTGACCCCACACCGTCAATCCTCGTCATCCCCGACCAAAATTCGACGCCACTCGCCGTCACTGGCTTGGCGTAGCACACTCTGAAACCGCCAAGAACTTGGCGGTTTGGGTGCGTATTCGCCCATCTTCCGCGTAGTGCACGGGCTTGCACTACGAATCCGTAAGCCATTAATAATCAAGCACTTAGTAACAAATTTCGCAGGCCAAGAGCGGCCAAACGCAGTGTTGCGCGAATCTGGCATCGGCAATGCAAGAGTGCTCGGCGTCCGCCACGAACGGCGGATCAACAGGAGCCCGATTTCCATGACCGCCGAGCACACCGCCGAGCAGATCAACCCCCGAGTCGAAGCTGGTATCCCGTTCGTCGAGGCGCTGGCGCGTCGCGTGGCCGCCACCATGCCGCACTCGATCGACCTGGGCGACCTGGTGCAGGACGGGGTCATCGGGCTCATCGATGCCGCCAAGCGGTTCGAGGAATCGCGGGGCATCAAGTTCGAGACCTTCGCCGAGCGCCGCGTGCGCGGGGCGATGATCGACGCCCTCCGCAAGGATGCCTGGCCGCGTGGCGTGCGCCGCGTGCGCCGCGAGCTCGAGGCGGCGCGTGAGCGCCTGCGCCTCTCGCTCGGTCACGAGCCGTCGCTGGCGGATCTGGCCGCCGCGGTCGGGTCTGACGAAGAGCGCCTCGGCAAGGTGATCGTCCGCATCAACACCATCGAGCAGACGTCGCCGCTCTCGTGCGCCGACAACATCGACGAATCGCAGCTCCCCGCCGTGCTCGTGCCGGTGGAAGCCGAGCGTCCCGACGCCGCCTACGAGCGGCGCGAAGTGCAGGACCGGGTGCGCGGCGCCATCGCCTCGCTGCCCCCGCGCGAACGCCGCGTCATCGCCCTCTATTACTACGGCGAAGTCACGATGAAGGAAATCGGCGCCGAACTCGGCGTGAACGAATCGCGCGTCTCGCAGCTCCACGCCCGCGCGCTGCGCCGTCTGCGTGAAGCCCTCGGCCCGGATGCCACGCCCGTCGCGGCGATGGCGGCCATCCGCCAGGCCGTCGTGGCCTTCGAACACCGCCCGAAGATGGCCAAGGCGTCGCTGCCCCAGAGCGACACGGTGGTGCCGCCGGCCGCGGTGGAACGCGCCGAACGTGGAATCGTGATCGACTACGCCAGCGCTTCGCGCGCCGCGCGCAGCAAGTCGCCGAGCCGGAAGGGCTTGGAGAGCCACCGGCAGCCGCTGTCCTCGAGGAAGCGTTCGGCGTCGGTGCCGGCCACGTCGCCCGTGACGAAGATGACGCGTCGCGCCAGCGCCGGGGTGGCCGCGGTCATGGCCCTGTAGAACCGGATGCCGTCCACGCGCGGCATCTTCAGATCGCACACGATCAGGTCGTAGTGGTTTTCGGCGACGAGCGCGAGGCCTTCCTCGCCGTCGCCGGCCCGATCCACGACGAACCCGGCGTCCACGAACGATTCCTTCACCGCACTGGCGAGCGCCGGCTCGTCTTCCACGACGAGCACGCGCGCGCCCTTGAACACGTCGCGCTTCGGCGCAGCCGTGGCGGCTGGAGCCGGCGGCGGCGGCGGAGGGGGCGCATGGTGCAGGCGTCTGGCCGGGGCGGTCGCGCCCACCGGCGACATCGGAAACTCCACGAAGAACGAGGCACCGGCGCCCGGCCGTGATTCGAGGCGGATGCGTCCGCCGTGTTCCTGCACGATCGCGTAGGCCACCGTGAGCCCGAGCCCGGTGCCCTTGCCCACTTCCTTCGTGGTGAAGAAGGGATCGAAGATCTTCCCCTTCACGTCTTCGGCCACGCCCGGCCCGTCGTCGTTCACTTCCATCACCACCATCTGCTTGGCGCTGTCGTGCCACGTGCGGATGACGATCGTGCCGCGGCCGTTGGCGCCGAGCATCGCCTGCTCGGCGTTCATCAGCAGGTTGAGCAGCACCTGCTTCACCTGGTGGCCGTCGGCGAACACGGCCGGCAGCCCGGCGGCGAGCGCCGGGATGACGGTGATGTTCGTGATGCGCTGCTCGTAGGCGCGCAGGTTCAGTGTTTCGCGGATGATCTCGTTCAGATCGACGAGCGCGCGCGTGCTCTGCCGCTTCCTCGCGAACGTGAGCAGGTTGCGCACGATCCGGGCGGCGCGTTCCGACTCGCTCAGGATCACGTCGAGCCCGCGCTTGAGCGGCGCGTTGCCGTCGGCGTGCTCCGACAGACGCTCGGCCCACGACAGGATCGTCGCCAGCGGATTGTTGAGCTCGTGCGCCACGCCCGAGATGGTCTGGCCGAGGGCCGCCATCTTCTCCGTCTGCAGCAGCTGGTAGTAGAGATCGCGCGACTGCACCTCGAGGTGCTTGCGCTCGCTCACGTCGCGCACGAGCGCTTCGATGCGCATGGCACCGGTGGAATCGGGCGGATCGGCCGTGGCCGTCACTTCGATCCAGGCCAGCGTGTTGTCGGCGCGGCGCAGGCGCACCAGGTAATCCGCCACCGATCCGGCGTTCGCCAGACGTTCGAGGAAGGCGACGCGCGCCTGCGGATCGGCGAAGCGGCCCACGTCGAACGGCCGTACTTCGCGCTCGAACGTCTCTGGCGGATAGCCGAGCACGAGCTTCAGGTGCGGGTTCGCGGCGAGCGTGGTCGTGGTGGCCGCATGCACCATCCCGATGTACACGCCTTCGTGGACCGCCTCGAAGAGGCGCGCGAAGGCCGCCGCGCGGTCGTCCACCACCGGGCTCAGCGCTTCTTCGGCGGCACCGGCGGCGTCGGTGTCTTGGTGTGGTGCTGCGGCGTCCATTTCCGTTCGATCGCGGCCCGGATGCTCGCCACGTCGGCGCCGGAGTTGTAGAGCTGCATCGTCTCGCGCGCCACGTCGACGCAGATCGCGCAGCCGAAGCCGTGCGTGTCCCAGCGGGTCACGTTGCCGTTGGCATCGCGGGCGCCGATGAAGCAGTTTTCGTTGTTGCGATGCCCGTCGGCTTCGCAGCCGCAGTAACAGGGCACGTACCGCGACACCTCCGGGTGGCGTGCCGCGAACTCGTAGACCGCGCGCGTGACCGCCAGCGGCCGCGCCAGCGCGTAGCCGGCGGTGTTGAGCGGGGGCAGCGGCGCCTGGGCCGCCGCCGTGGCCGGTCTGGCCGGACCACCCTGCCGCGCAACGAGCGCCACCGCGAACGAGACCGTGAGAGCCAGAGCCAGCGCGCCAACTCGGGGGAGCGTACGCATGGCCGTTACTTTATCTCAGGCGCGTGGACGAATCGCACGTGATGTACGCTCGATCCGTCATGAGCAGCCGGCTGCCGCGCGTCGCGCACCTCGAACCCGACAAGACGGGCTGGAACTTCTTCCTCTGCACCCGCAAGGACGTCCGCGTGGGGAAGAGCGGCGAGTACCTCGCGCTCGTCCTGCAGGACGCCTCCGGCCAGGTGGCCGGGCGCGTGTTCGACGGCGTGGACCGCTTCAAACACGAATTTGAAATCGGCGAGTTCGTGCGGGCCGAAGGGCGCACGAGTGTCCACAACGGCGAATTGCAGCTCGTGGCCGGCAACATCCGCCGGGTGAATCCGGAACAGGACGCCGCCCAGGGGTTCCGCGAGGAAGACTGCATTCCCAGTGCGCCGCGCCCGATCGGCGACATGTGGACGGAGCTTCTGGCGCTCGTGGAGGCGGTCACCGACCGGCATCTGCGTGTGTTCCTGCTGCGCCTGCTGACCGACCACGAGGCGGCGTTGCGCGACTGGCCGGCCGCCCAGACGGTGCACCACGCCTACCGCGGCGGGCTGCTCGAACACGTGCTGTCGATGGCCACGGCGGGGAAGGCCCTGGCGGCGCACTACGGCGCCCGCGAGGACCTGCTGGTGGCCGGCGCCATCATCCACGACATCGGCAAGCTGCAGGAACTCGCCTACGACAACGGCGCCATCAGCTACACGCGCGACGGCAACCTCATCGGGCACATCGCGCTCGGGCTCGTCATGGTGCGCGAGGCAGCCAAGGGCGTGAGCGGGTTCCCCGACGATCTCAGGGCCGAGCTTGAACATCTGGTCGTGTCGCACCACGGCGCCCGCGACAAGGGGTCGCCGGTCGAGCCGAAGAGCGTCGAGGCGTTCATCCTCTCGGCCGTGGACGACCTGGACGCGAAGCTCCACCAGGTGCGCTCGGCGCTCGGGGAAGGCAGCGCCGAGGCCGAGTTCACTGGCTGGCACCGCCGCTTCGGCCGCGTGCTCTACCGCGGCGTGCGCGAAAGTTAGCGCACGCGCGCCACGCTCAGGCAGAGAACGACGCCCAGCCCTTGAGCTTCGCTGCCTGCTGCAGCCATGCCGTCAACTGATCGTCGTCGAGCGTGTCGTGCTCGCCGATGTTCAGCCAGCGGGCATTGGGATCCTTGCCCTTCCCGGGAGGCACCGGGTCGAGCGAGGCGCCGCAGAAGAAGTTCACCTGCACATGGCGGCTCAAGACGTGGAAGGACACGAGCCAACCGTTGTCCTCACGACCGTAGAACGGTGAGTTCCAGCGCACGGCCTTCCGCACGTGGGGCAGATGGCGAGTGATGAGGGCGTCGAGATGTTCACCGACCGCACGCTTCCAGCCAGGCATCGCGGCGATGTACGCCTGAACCGGCGCATCACCGTCTCCCTTGGCAATCTGCGGATTTCCCCCCGTCAACAGCTTCACGGGCTCCGACGTGGTGTTGCGACGGACGCGGCTGATGTTACGCCGCTGGGCGGGTTTGGTCGTGGAAGGACTCATCGGCAGCCTCCAACGTCTGGAGCGGGTGAGGCGTCAGGCATTACCGCCTGGCCAACCTTTCGCGCTCTCGCTGACGCTCCAACCGAATCTCCCGCAGCATCTCAAAGCGCCTCGTGTGCGGGATGTCGGGATTCGGCGTGCACCGAACCGAGCCATCAGGGTTCTCAGTGACGAGATCTCCGATGCGTCTGCTTTCCTCGATCATTTCGCGTTGCGCGTCGAATTCTTGCGGCACGTAACTGGGGTTGACCGGCTCAACAGCCAGATGACCCGGGACGAGGCTGCGAGGAAGGAATCCGGACATGCTGCCCCAGCCGTCTACAGACTCGTGGGATTCCTTGATGTAGGGCCTCCCACCATCGCCTGGACGAAAGGATTCGGATAGGTACTCGCGTTCGTCGGGTGACAGCTCTCGAACGGAGCCGTCCTGATTGACGTACACGAAGTCGCGCTCGCCTGTCACCATGTGCCCGTCGACCCAGCCCGGCGAACCTCGTAGCGCAGCTCCACCATGCCGCTCTTGTAAGGACGCACCTCCGCCAGGTGCAGCGGGATGTCGGCGGTGAGCGGGCCGAAGAACGGAATGCCGTCGCCAATCAATACGGGTACCACCGAGTAGCGCAGTTCATCCGCGAGGCCGAGGCGCAGGCATTCGGTGGCGAGGGCGCCGCCGCCGCCCACCCAGATGTTGTTGAACCGCGGACGCAGCTGCTCGTTCATGATCGCCGTGAGATCACCGGCGTGGAACTGCACGGTCTCCCGCGTGCGCGGCAGGTCGCGGTGGGTGAGTACGAACGTGGGCGTGTCGCCGTAGGCCCAGCCGTAGCCCTGCGCTTCGAAGGCCAGCGCCGTTTCGTAGGTGCGCGCGCCCATCACGTAGCAATGGATGGATTTCAGGAACTCCGCGATGTACTCCGCCGTGAGCGTGGCGCCACCTTCGAATTCGTCTTTGGTCTCGAGCCAGTCCACGCGCCCGTCCTTGCGGGCGATGAAGCCGTCGAGGCTGGCGACCATGTGGATGGTGACGCGAGAGGTGCCAGGGCTCATTGCGGCGAATCCTCGATGAGCTCCCACACATAGCGGCTCGTGAGCAGCCGCCACGCGGCGGCCAGCCCCACGATGTACAATCCCAAGGTGGCCGAGAGCGCCACGGGCGCCAGGCGCTGCGCGCGCGAAACATACTCCCACTGTTGAGCGCCAGGTTCGTACGGGCTGCCCCACTGCAGACAGACGAGAACCGCCAGCGTGTGGGCGCTCAGCACGAGGATGGCGCCCGTGCGCTTGCCGCGTGCCAGTAGATGCCCAAGGGCGCCCCACAAGAGCACCGGCGCGACGATGCCTGCACCCGGCACCCACGACAGCGGCGCGCCCGCCAGGGCCAGTGGCAGATAACTTCCATGCCCGCCCGCCGCCACCACGAACGACCCCAGCATGAGCAGGCCGCCGAACGTCAGGCCCGCCTGAAACCCTCTACTCATCGCATGAGCCCCTCGATTTGGCGGATGTGCCGGTCGAGGTGTACGTCGAGCATCCGCAGCGTGTCAGCCATGGTCATCGCCCCCGCCACGGGATGAGAGAACAGCGCGTGCCGCCGCACGCGAGTGTCCGAAGCCTCAACCCAACGATGCAGTGCCGCGTGGCTGGCCTCCCACTGCACCCAGAGGTCTCCCACGGACCTCGTGCCCTCTGGGCGCAGTGCCGCGGACGGCACCTTCACGGGAATGTCGAAGCGCAGGATGAACATCACCACCCAGTAGAGCGCGCGGTTCCTGAGTGAACGCTCGCGCGGTGTGCGCTGCTCGAGCGTATCGAGGGGCCCGAACACCACGCGCTCCGACAACACCAGATGTTCCACGATCTCCAGGATCGACCACTTGTCGGGACGAGGGCGGGCAGTCACGACGTGTGGCTCGAGCACGGAGACACGCTGCTGCAGGCGAATCCGCTTCGTCTCGATCGCATGCAACCTGGCAGCAAGGGACTTCATCACCTGTGCGGTGTCCGCATGATGCCATACGATGCGCCCGACTCAGCGGCGGCAGAGGAAATAGTGATTCGCGCCCTCGTCGGTGAACTCGCGCACCAGCGTGAGCCCGGCGGCGGTCAGCGCGGCTGCGTACTCCACAGCGCCAAGACTCTGTGACCGGTGGCCGGTGAGCACGTCCGTCCATTCCACGGGCGCGGCTGGCGACGTGAACAGGAACAGGCCGCCCGGTTCGAGCACCCGCGCCACGCGGGCGATCACATCGCGCTGCGTGTCTGGTGGCAGCAGGAACAGCACGCCCACGGCCACGACGGCGCCAAACGTGCGCCCGAAGAAGGGCGACGCGGCCAGGTCGTGGCACGCGCACTGGAACTGCGGGAACCTGTCGGCGAAGCGGGCCAGTAGCGTAGGCGAGGCGTCGATGCCCCACACCACGCAGCCCGCGCGCGCGAGCTCCTGCGTGACCGGCACACCGGCGCCGCAGCCCAGTTCGAGCACCTCGGTGCCGGGAGCCAGCGTCTGCGCCCACGCGGCCATCGTGCCGGCGCCAACCCGCGCCTTTTCCCGCGCCGCCTGAAAGGTGCCCGCCGCGGATTCGTAACCTGCGGAAGCGTCGTGGCTCGCCATCATTGTTCCGCGTGCTTTGCGGGATCTTCGCGGGCGGTCACATGAAATGCGCGCGCACGTTCCGGTCGCGCTTCCCGGCAGACCATCCCTGCGAAACGATAAGCACGCCAACCAATGTGCCAGTGGCCAATATCACGGAAAACGGAAGATCCGCACTTGCCAGGTAGACCTGCCGCCACCACGCCAGATCGTCACACACTTCGAGTCCGATGCTTTGCAAAACCAGCACGACACCGACAACGAGAAACGGTTGTCCGACGGTCCGGTTCTGCCGGTAGAGGAGCACAGCGAACGCAAGTGCCAGAAGCTGCGACAAGTGAATTGCCCAATAGATCCTGCGCATGTCTTCGAGCGAGTTGACGGTCAAGCCTGGCATGTAGTCATTGAAGATGCGGCCCAGGATGGACTCGGTAAACAGGAACGGTATCGCGACCATGTATCGGGCATGCAGTGGCACCGTGTCCCGGTTCTTCAGACCCGCATAGTACAGATACCCGATCGCGGCAGCGGCGATGAGCGTGAGCACGGCGATGCCCGGGCCGAACACAGTCCGGAAAGGGTCGCCGCGGAGGATCGTCTTCGCCTCAGACTGGATCACCAGAAAAAAGCTGGCCAGAAACACTGGGAACACCGCGAAGCTCAGCCGCCCGAGGCGAGCGTGAAGCGCTGAACGCCGGTGGTGTATCGCCCAGTTCTGCGCGGCCAGCAGGACAACCCAGAGCGTGGCAGACCAGCTGTGGAGGTGGACAGCCGCACGCGCCTCCGGAATCCGGGAAAAGAAGCTGTCCCAGAATGCGATGATCGAAAGCGGGATGATTCCGAGCACGTAGAGATGCGCATACCTATAAGGCACGAACGGCTCCTCTTGGTCGGCCACGCAAGCGGTTGGGGTATCGCACCCCGTAGGAGTGCTTCAATGCCAACTAATCAGTGTTGCAGTTCGTTCTTGAACTCAGACCGCGTCAAGAGCACCGCGCCACTCCGATATCAGACTCGATCGGGACCCAGCTCCCACCGTCGCGCTTGAGTTGCACCTGCCACGAACAGCAGCACGCGACCAGACCCTGACTTTTCGATGGTCTCGTAAACGCTGCACCAACCCACAGCGTTGCGACGTCCGGGGTGAGCTGTTCGTCATGCACGAAGACGTAGTACTGGTTGGCGCCCAGTGCGTCCGCAGCGGCTTGCAGTGCCGCGCGGCTAGTGAGCTGAAATGGCCGACCGCCATCTGAGGGCAATACTCGGTCGGTCCAGCGGAGTGTTCGCGCTTCGGCAACGAGCGGAATCGGTCCCGTGGCGGCAAGCAGTCGGATGTCTGGGATGTGACGCCGATCGGGGAACCTGCCAAGGACCGCGCGCACAGCCACCTCAAGCGCGGGGTCGGCCTCGACAGATGGCGACGGCTGCTGAGGCTGCGCCAGAGCCTCGGAGCACAGGACGGTAACGAGTGTCACGCAGAGCACTGAATGCCGGACGCTCACTACGCACCTCGCTATTCGTCTGGCTAACGATGCCAAATCAGCCGCCCGCCGACTCGTGACATCCGGCGCGTCGGCTGCATTTGGATGTTATGCCGCACCCCGTTTGGGTTGCGTATGGAGGGCCTGAATCACCGCTTTCGGATTGCGAGCCGCGACGCGAAGCAACGCCAGCGCCGGGCCATCCGGTGTACGCCGGCCCTGCTCCCAATTCCGGAGCGTGGCGACGCTGACGCCGATCATCAGGGCGAACTCGGCCTGCGACGCGCCGAGCTTCGCCCGCACCGCTTGGACGTCGGTGGGCTCGAACGTGGTCGTCCGTGCGGGCCGGCGAGTGCCACGACGAATTGCACCCGCCTGGCGCACGCTGGCGAGGAGCTCGTGAAACGCAGTGTCCTTCATTTGAATTCCTCTCGAACCACCTTCGCGAGCGCGCGGACTTGCAGGGCCGTCAGGTCTCCCTGATCGACCTTCGCGTAGATGTAGAGCATGTAAAACACGCTCTCACCCGGGGCCCAGTAGTAGATCACGCGAACCCCGCCCCGCTTGCCGACCCCAGCCGACGCCCACCGCACCTTCCGGAGACCACCGGACCCCTTGATGGTCGGTCCCTGTTCGGGTCGAAGCATCAACGCGATCTGCAGTTGCCGGTACCGTTCGTCGTCGAGGTGCCGCTGAAGCACCGCCGTGAACACGGACGTCTCGACGAACCGCATGATTGCGATGATACGCCATTGGCGTATAGCTGTTCAATCTGAGGTGGTGCCGAATCGGCTGCAAGCCGTGGTGAGGCTGCGAGTTGCGATGCCGGCGCCACGTATGTCATATTGGACATATCGAGATGGCTCGACCCGCCGACTACCGCTCGTGTGGCTGTTCGGAGATGTGAAGACGCCGCCCTTCAGCGCCGAGGCGCGAGTCGAGGCTGGGTTTCTGCTGCGGCGGCTCCAGCAGGGCGAGACGCTGGGGCTGCCGCAGTCACGCCCCATGCCCACGATCGGTGCTGGGTGTCATGAGCTACGGATACCCGACCGGTCGGTCACGTGGCGGATCGTGTACCACGTCGCAGGCGATGCCGTCGTGATTCTCGATGTGTTCGCGAAGAAGACGGAAGCGACACCGCAGGGCGTGCTCGCGACCTGCCGCCGACGTCTCACGCAATACCGCGCCGCCACCAAGACGAGGACCCGACGATGAAGCAGACGAAGAAGACGCGGCTCGAGGCTGCGGGATGGCGCGTCAGCGATGCTGCCGAGTTTCTGGGGGCGAATTCATAAAGTAAGTGCAACACACTGGCGCCGAAGGGAGGCGACCCGGGATACTTGCGATTCCTCAAATCCGCCAAGAGAAGGGGACGCGCAATGACGTATCACCAGATC
>JALHON010000013.1 GCA_022842985.1 Acidobacteriota bacterium
GGCGGCGCCGTGGCGCACGCGCCGGCCACGAGGGCGACGAGGGCCGCGGTCAGACCGCGCACGGCCGCGCGACGCGGCGACCACCGCGTGGCGTCCGTGGTCACCATTGCCGCCAGCCGTGCTCCGCGCATCGTCCCCCTCAGTGCGACTTGATGTTCGTGATGTCGAGCGAGATCTGCCGCTCGGTGGCGGCCTGCACCCGCTCTTCGACGATGTGCACGCCGATGCCGGGGCCGGTGGGCACCGGGATGGTGCCATCCGGCGCCACCTCGATGCCGGGTTCGATGAGATCGGGCACGAAGTAGCGCTTGCTCGCGGCGATGTCGCCGGGCAGCGTGAAGTTGGGCAGGCTCGCCAGGTGGATGTTGTGCGCGCGGCCGATGCCCGATTCGAGCATGCCGCCATGCCACACCGGAATGCCATGCGCCTGACAGAGGTCGTGCAGCTTGATCGACTCGCCGTGCCCGCCAACGCGTCCGGGCTTCACGTTGATGATCTTGCAGGCCTTCGCCTCGATGGCGTCGCGGGCGATGCGCACCGTGTGGATCGACTCGTCGAGACAGATGGGCGTCGCAATCTCCTTCTGGAGCTGCACGTGGTCCATCACGTCGTCGTAGTCGAGCGGCTGCTCGATCATCATCAGCTTGTAGGGATCGAGCTTCGCGAGGTGCGCGCCGTCGGTCGCCGAGTAGGCGGCGTTCGCATCCACCATCAGCAGGATGTCGGGGAACTTCGCACGCACGGCTTCGACCGCGTTCAGATCCCAGCCGGGCTTGACCTTGATCTTGATGCGCCGATAGCCGGCCGCCAGTTCCTTCTCGACCTTGGCGACGAGCTGGTCGAGCGAGTCCTGGATGCCGATCGAGACACCCGACGCGATGCGATCACGCGTGCCGCCGAGCACGGCCGAGAGCGGCTTGCCGAGGATGCGGGCGTAGAGGTCCCACGCCGCCATCTCGATGCCGGCCTTCGCCATGTTGTTGCCGCGCACGCGGGCCATCGCCGGGAAGATGTCGCGCGGGTGCTCGAAGGTCTTGCCGACGACACGCTGCGCCAGGAACTCCGTGATGATGTGCCACGTCGTCTCGGTGGTCTCCGAGCTGTAGTACGGGTGCCCTTCGGCCACCGACTCGCCCCAGCCGACATGCCCTTCGCCTTCGAGACGGATCAGCAGGAAGGACTTCTCGTAGGAGCGGCCGAAGCTGGTTTCGAAGAATTGGACCAGGGGCAGGCGCAGTAGCTTGACGTCGAGGCGGTCGATTTTCACAGGCGTTGAGTCTCCGGAAGCGACCATCACCATACCACGCAGCCCGGCGGTGCCGGCCCGTGGAATGGGGCTGCTATACTCGCCTCCGCGTGGCATTCCGCCATCTCGCCATCGACGGCCCCATCGGCTCCGGCAAGACGCGGCTGGCCGAGCGGCTGGCCGCGAAACTCGAAGGCACCGCGGTGCTCGAACGGGCCGAGAACCCGTTCCTCGCCGACTTCTACGCCGACCGCCCGGGCGCGGCGCTGCAGGCCCAGCTCTTCTTCCTGCTGAACCGGCATCGCCAGCTGTCATCGCTGCGCCAGGTCGATCTGTTCCAGCAGACGACGGTCGTCGACTATGTCTTCGACAAGGACAAGATCTTCGCGTTCCTGAACCTCGACGACAACGAACTCTTCATCTACCAGCGGCTGTTCGATCTGCTCGCGAAAGATGTCCCGCCGCCGGATCTCGTCGTCTACCTGCAGACGCCGACCGACGTGCTGCTGGCGCGCGCGGCCGCCCGCGAGCACCAGCCCGAAGACGAGGCGCCGCGGCCCGACGCCGAGTATCTCCGGGAACTGAACGAGGCCTACCAGCACTACTTCTTCCACTACACGGCGACACCGCTGCTCGTGGTCGAGACCTCGCAGTTCGATCCCGAGCACGACGACGAGGCGCTCGACGACCTGATGAAGCAGATCCAGAGCCTCACGCACGGCACCCGCTACTACGTGCCCCGCACGCGTCCCTGACGGCCACGGCGCCGCCCGGACTGATAAACTGACCCCCATGGCGTGGTTCAAGAAGACACGGAAGCCCATCGAGGCCTCGACGGCCCCGAGCCGGGTGCCCGAGGGGCTCTGGGTGAAGTGTCCGGACTGCGAGGCCACGATCTACACGAAGGATCTGGTCGAGACGCTCAGTGTGTGCCCGAAGTGTGCGCACCACTTCCGGCTCACCGCCACCGAGCGGCTCAAGACGCTGTTCGACCACGAGCACTGGATCGAACACGACGCCGGTCTGGCCTCGAACGACCCGCTGTCGTTCACCGACACCAAGCCCTACGCCGCCCGCCTCGCCGCCAGCCGGAAGTCCACCGGCATGAAGGACGCGATTCTCGTCGGCGCCGGCACCATCGACGGCGTGCCGGCGGTGGTCGCGGCCATGGAATACGGCTTCATCGGCGGCAGCATGGGCGTCGTGATGGGCGAGAAGCTCGTGCGCGCCATCGAACACGCGCTCGACCGCCGCGTCGGCGTCATCATCGTCTCGTGTTCGGGCGGCGCCCGCATGATGGAAGGCGCGCTGTCGCTCATGCAGATGGCGAAGGTCTCGGCCGCGCTCGCCCGCCTCGACCGCGCGCAGCTGCCCTTCATCTCGCTCCTGACCGACCCGACCACCGGCGGCGTCACGGCCAGCTTCGCGATGCTCGGCGACTTCATCGTGGCCGAGCCGAAGGCGCTCATCGGTTTCGCCGGCCCGCGCATCATCGAACAGACGATCAGACAGAAGCTGCCGCCGGGCTTCCAGCGCAGCGAGTTCCTGCTCGAACGCGGCATGCTCGACCTCGTGGTCGACAGGCGTGAACTCAAGGCCACGCTCGCCCGCCTGCTGCGCTTCATGGGCCCCGACGCGGCAGCCTCCGCGCGCTGACCGGGCCTCGCCCCGCCATGACGCCCATCGAGCGGCTCTTCGCCCTCGAGCAGTTCGGCATCAAGCTCGGCCTCGACGCCATGCGAGTGCTGCTGGCCGCGCTCGGCAACCCGCACCTGGCGTGGCCGGCGCTCCACATCGCCGGCACCAACGGCAAGGGCTCGGCAAGCGCGATGACCGAGCGGGCGCTGCGTGAGGCCGGCCTGGCCACCGGACGCTACACGTCACCGCACCTCTTCCGCATCGAGGAACGGATGGCGCTCGACGGGCGCGACATCGACACCGCGCGGCTGTCGCACGCCCTGGCGCGTGTCTTCGCCGCGGTGGACCGGCTGGTCGCGGAGGGCGCGCTGGCCGCCGTGCCCACCTACTTCGAGGTGTCGACGGCGGCGGCGTTCCTGATCTTCGCGGAGGCCGGTGTGGACGTGGCCGTGGTGGAGGTGGGCCTCGGCGGCCGCTACGACGCCACCAACGTGCTCACGCCGGTGGCCGGCGCCATCACGAGCATCGACTTCGATCACGAGCGCCATCTGGGATCGACGCTCGCCGCCATCGCCGGCGAGAAGGCCGGCATCGCCAAGCGCGGTGTGCCGCTCATCGTGGGCGAGGTGGGCGACGAAGCCTGGGGCGCGATCGACACATCCGCGCGCCAGGCCGGCGCGCCCGTGACCCGTGTGCACGACGGCACGACCGTTGAGACCGTGTTCGTGAACGGCCACGCCCGCCTCACCGTGACGACGCCGTCGGGCCACTACGGCCCGGTGCGGCTGGCGCTCGGCGGCACCCACCAGGCGGGCAACGCGCTCGTCGTCATCCGGCTGCTCGAGGCGTTCGCGGCACGCACGGGCCGCCGCGTGGACGCGTCCCACGTGGAAGCCGGCCTGGGCCGTGTGCAGTGGCCGGCGCGCCTCGAGTGGCTGCGCCATCCCGGCACCGGCGCACAGGTGCTCATCGACGCGGCGCACAACCCGGCCGGCGCCAGGGCGCTGGCGTCGTATCTGTCGATGGCTCGCGTGCCCGCCGCCACCCTCGTCACCTCGGTGATGGCCGACAAGAACGTGCCCGGTGTGCTCGGGCCGCTCCTGCCGCACGCGGCGCGCGTCGTCGTGACGGAGGCGGCCACGCGCCGGGCGATGCCCGCAGGCGCACTCGCGGCGGCCGTCACGGCCCTCGCCCCCGCCGGCACACCGGTGGACATCGTGCGCGATCCCGCGGCGGCCGTGGCCTTCGCGCAGACGTTCGCGACGCCGGCCGTGCTCGCCGGGTCCATTTACCTCATCGGCCCGCTGCGCGCCTCGCTCCTCGCCGGCGGCTTCGAACCCGCGTGATATTCTTCCCAGGTTCGCCTCCGGCCGGCGACCACCGCATGACGCCCCGCCTGCGCCGCTCGCTCGTGCTCCTGCTGCTCTGCCTTCCGGCCGTGGCGCGGGCGCAGGTGCCGGGCTACAACAGCAAGCAGTTCCGCATCGAGCAGGTGGACGAGAACCACTGGCGCTTCACGGGGCAGGTCGAACTCGAGAACGCCGAGGTCAAGGGGCAGAAGTTCTACGCCAGCGCGGTGGACCTGCACACCGACACGCACGTGCTCGAAGCCACGGGCAACGTGCTCTACGAAACGCCCACCGCGCGCATCGCCGCCGAGCGGGTGCTCTTCAACACGAAGACCGGCACGGGGACGTTCTTCGATGCCTCGGGGATGGCGGCCATCGGCGACCGCGCCGACAAGAGCATGTTCGGCGGCCTCGAACCCGACGTCTACTTCTATGGCACGCTGGTCGAGAAGACCGGCGACGACCGCTACAGGATCACGAAGGGCGGCTTCACCACCTGCGTGCAGCCCACGCCGCGGTGGGAGATGACGGCCGGCGCCTTCACGATCAACGTCGGCGACTACGCCATTCTGCGGAACGCCGTGATCCGGGTGAAGGATGTGCCGCTCTTCTACCTGCCGATCCTCTACTACCCCATCCAGGAAGACGGCCGGTCCACGGGCTTCCTGCTCCCGACCTACGGCCGCTCGACGTACCAGGGCCAGTCGGTCAGCAACGCCTTCTTCTGGGCCATCTCGCGCAGCCAGGATCTGACCATCATGCACGACTGGTTCACCTCGCGCGGCCAGGGCTACGGCAGCGAGTACCGCTGGGTCCGGTCGGGCACCGCCAACGGCAACATCCGGGCCTATCGCCTCAGCCAGAAGGCCGGCACGATCAACGGCATCGAACTGCCTGAAGCCCAGAGCACGCTCATCGACGGGTCGATCAACCAGAACCTGCCGTTCGGCCTCGTGGGCCGCGCCCGCATCAACTACTCGTCGCAGCTCACGCTCAACCAGTTCTACAGCCGCGACCTCTTCAACGCCACGCAGGGCACGAGTTCGGCCACCGGCAACATCTCGGGCTCGTGGAGCTTCGTGAACACGTCGCTCACCGCCGCGCGCACCGAGAACTTCTTCAACGCCAGCGACTCCATCGTCACCGGCTCGCTGCCAAGCCTCACCGCCTCGATCTCGAGCCGGAAGCTCGGCCGCCTGCCGGTCTTCTTCGCGCTGCAGTCGGAGGCCACGCGCGTGCTCTTCGTGCAGAAGAACGCGACCACCGAGGCCGACGACAGCCTGAACAAGATCGACATCACACCGACGCTGCGCGCCCCGATCAGCAACCTGCCGTTCCTGACGGCCACGCTGAATCTCTCGGCACGCTCGACCACCTACAGCGCCAGCAAGGATCTGACGACCGGCCGGCGCGTCGAGGAGCGGTACACGCGCAATTACGCCGAGCTGAAGGCCGACTTCACGGGCCCGGTCTTCAGCCGCGTCTATACCCCCAATAACTTCCTGGCCGACCGCCTCAAACATGTCATCGAGCCGGCCTTCTCGGTGCAGCGCATCACGGATATCGAAGGGCAGGACCGCGTGCTCCTGCTCGGCAGCTCCTACGACCGCGTGATCGGCGGCGTGACGCGCGCGACCTACGGGCTCACGAACCGCGTGCTCATCCGCAAGGCGCCGAAGACGGCGAGCGCGTCGGCCACCGCGAGCGCGCCGCGCGAGCTGCTCACGGCGAGCGTGACGCAGAGCTACTACACCGACCAGCGCGCCAGCGCCTTCGACCCCGCCTACAACTCGAGTTATGTCGATGCCGGCAGCGTGCGTCCACCGAGCAACTACTCCCCCGTCGCCCTGAACGTGCGCTCCCAGGCATCGCAGATGCTCGCCATGACGCTCCGCACGGAATACGATTGGCCCACGAAGAAGATGCTCAGCGTCTCGACCGGCGGCAACTTCGTGACGCCAACGACGAGCGTGTCGGTGGCGTGGAGCCGGAGCCTCTCGGCCTTCTTCCCGACCAACGCGCTCAATGGCTCGTCACGCGTCAACTTCCTGGACGGCCGGGTGAGCGGCGACTATCAGATCGCCTGGGACATCCAGCGGAAGACGGTCATCCGGCAGGGCATCGTGGCCGCCTACAACGCCCAGTGCTGCGGCATCGTGATGGAATATCAGGAGTTCAACTTCGGCAACTTCGGCGGCTCGTCGGCCATCCCGAAGGACCGGCGCTACAACATCGGCTTCACGCTCGCTGGCGTGGGGACGTTCTCCAACTTCTTCGGCAACTTCGGCGGCGCCGGAGGCGGACGATGAGCGGCCCCGTGCTCGTCACGGGCGCGGCCGGCTTCGCCGGTCAGCACCTGCTGCGGCTGCTCGCCACCGAGGGGCCCGTGGTGGGCTGGTACCGGCCGGACACGACACATCCGGACATGGCCGGCGTGTCGTGGGCGGCCGTCGAACTGCTCGACCGCGCGGCCGTGGCCGACGCCGTCCGCGAACTCGCGCCCTCGGCCATCTACCATCTGGCCGGCGTGCCGCACGTGGGCGATTCGTGGGCGCACGCGGAAGAGACGCTGGCCGGCAACGTCGTCGGCACGCTGAACCTCTTCGATGGTCTGCGCGCCGCGGGGCTGGCGCCGCGCGTGCTCATCACGAGTTCGGCCACGATCTACAAGCCCTCGACCGAGGCGCTCACCGAAGACGCGCCCATCGCCCCGAACACACCCTACGGCACGAGCAAGCTGGCAGAGGAAATGGTGGCGCTCGGCGCCTGGCGCGAACACGGGATTCCGGTCGTCATCACACGCTCGTTCAACCACATCGGCCCGCTGCAGTCGCCGGCCTTCGCGGCCCCCGGCTTCGCGCGTCAGCTCGCGCGCATCGAAGCCGGCCTGATGCCGCCCACGCTGATGGTGGGCAACCTCGAGGCACTGCGCGACCTGAGCGACGTGCGCGACACGGTGCGCGCGTATCGCGCGCTCATGCAGAGCGGACGCGCCGGCACCTGCTACAACGTGTGCTCGGGCACGGCTGTCTCGATGCAGGCGATGCTCGACGGGCTGCGCGCACACGTGCGCGTGCCGGTCACCGTCACGCAGGATCCGGCGCGCATGCGTCCGGCCGACACACCGATCGTGCTCGGGGACCGCTCGCTCCTCACCGCCGACACGGGATGGGAGCCCACGTATCCGCTCGCGACCACGCTTGCGGACCTCGTGGAGTACTGGCGCGCACAGGCTCTCGCCGAGCGCGGCTGACCCGGCCTCGGGAACGGTGTGGAACCACACACCTTATGTGTGGCACCCTCCTTTGCGTCTCGTGCCGGCACGCGGCTATGCTGCGTCGACGGCTGCGGTGCACATGGCCTCACAGATCACGATCGTGCTGGCGGACGATCACCCCGTGGTCCGCAGCGGCCTGCGGCAGGCCATCGACCGCGACCCGGCGCTCACCGTCGTCGCGGAAGCCGACGACGGCGAGGCGGCGCTCGCGCACCTGGTCAGGCTGCGCCCCGAGATTGCGGTGCTCGACATCGACATGCCGAAGCTCGATGGCTTCGCCGTGGCGCGCGCCGCGCAGCAGCAGTGCCCAGATACCCGACTGGTATTCCTGACCATCCACGGCAAAGCTGATCTGTTCCACGCGGCTATGGACCTCGGCGCGCGCGGCTACGTGCTCAAGCAGAGCGCCCTGCCCGACATCGTGCGCGGTCTGAAGGCGGTGGCGGGCGGCGAGCACTTCGTGACCTCGTCGCTCACCTCGTTCCTGATCGACCGGCGGACCCGGGCAAAGGCGCTGGCCGAGCGCCTGCCCGAGCTGGGGGCGCTCACCGCGAACGAGCGGCGTATCGTGCAGCTCATCGCCGACGGCCGGTCGAGCAAGGAGATCGCCAGCGAGCTGTTCCTGCACTATCGCACGGTGGAGAACTACCGGACCGCGATCTGCCAGAAGCTCGGCATCAGCGGCGCCAACGCCCTGCTGAAGTTCGCGCTCCAGCACCGCTCCGATCTGTGAACCGGACTCAGCACCCGCCCCGCCCCCGTCGCTTCTCGCGTGCCTGCCAGGCGGGCCTCCTCGCGCTCGTGCTCGGCTGGCCGTGGCTCGCGGCGGCGCAGCAGGTCAGCCCGCGGAAGGTATTCGGCCATTTGCGGCAATGGACCTGGACGGAACAGCACGGCCTGCCGCCGAGCGCGGTCATCGCGGCGCTGCGCACACGGGACGGCTATGTGTGGTTGTCGACCGAAGCCGGCGTGGCGCGGTTCGACGGCGTGGAGTTCACGCGCGTCACCCAGGCTGGCGAGGCGGGCGGGCGATTGTCGGCCGCCACCGCCTTTCTCGAGGATCGGGCCGGCTCTCTGTGGATGGCCACCGACGGGTCTGGCCTGGTTCGCTGGCGCGACGGAAGGTTCACGACGTACGGCACCGCCGACGGGCTGCCGAGCCTCAGGGTGTTGTCGCTCCTCGAAGACCGGCAGGGGGCGCTCTGGGTAGGCACCAGCGGCGGCCTTGCGCACCTGACCGAACAGCGCTTCACCGTCTACCGGTCCACCGACGGGCTTCCCTCGAACGAGATCACCGCGGTGACGCAGGATCGCCGGGGCGACATCTGGGCAGGGACACGGTTCGGCCTGGCGCGCATCCGGGACGGCCAGGTGCACTCGTACGCGGAACGTCACGGCCTGCCCGCCACCATCATCCACGCGCTCGTGCCGGGCGACGATGGCGAGCTCTGGCTCGGCACGAACGGTCAGGGCGTGCTGCGCTTCGCGGAGGACCGCGTCACGCCGTTCGGCGTGGCGCAGGGCCTTTCGCACGCGATGGTCCAGTCGATGATGCGCGATCGCGACGGCGCCATCTGGGTCGGTACGTATGGCGGTGGCCTGTGCCGCCTGGCAGAGGCCCGATACCGCTGCGCCGGCACCCGGGACGGCCTGGCCGGCGATCGCGTATCGTCCATCACGCAACACGCCGATGGCGACATCTGGCTGGGGACCGAGGGCGGCCTCGTCCAGCTCAAAGACCCACCGCTCCAGGTGCTCGGCACCGAAGACGGGCTGGCGCACGACTACGTCGGCGCGCTGCTCACCGACCGAACGGGCACCCTCTGGGTGGCCTCGGTCCTCGGATTGAACCGGTATCGCGACGGCCGCGTCACGATCTACACGACCCGGGATGGCCTGCCCTCCAACGCCATCCGCTCCATCGCCGAAGATCGCGCAGGGGCGATCTGGTTCGGCGGCGTCGAGGGGCTCGCCCGCTACGAGAACGGGCGGTTCTCGACGTTCACGGCCCCGCCGGGCTCGCCCGCCACGCGTGCCTACTCGATCCTCGAGGACCGATCCGGACGCCTGTGGCTGGGCGGCCACGGCGTGATTAGCGAGTTCAGGGATGGTGCCTTCAATTCGATGCCGCTACCAGGGCCGACACCCACGAGCGACGTGCTCGCGATGCACGAAGACGCCGAGGGCAGCCTGTGGCTGGGCACGCGCGGGGGCGGGCTTGTACGGTACCGCGACGGCGTCTTCACGCGCTGGACGACCGACGATGGGCTGTCGAGCGATCACATCGAGATCATCCACGAAGACTCGTCCGGCAGCCTCTGGCTCGGCACGAGCACGGGACTGAACCGGTTACGGAATGGGCGGTTCGTGCAGTTTGCCGAAGCCACCGGGCTGAGCGGCGTCCCTGTGGTGTCGCTGGTGCCTGACGGGGTGGGCCATCTCTGGATCGGCACCGGCGCCGGCCTGTACCGGGCCGGCCTGGCACAGCTGAACGACGTCGCCGACGGCACACGTGCCGAGCTCACGGCGGCCGCATTCGGGCTGGCGGACGGGCTCCTCAGTCGCGACTTCTCCGGCGCTTCCCGCACGGGTGGACGGGCACCGGACGGACATCTTTGGTTCGCGACCACACGTGGTCTCGTGCGCGTGCGTCCAGAGCGCATTCGGCAGAGCCTCAGCCGGACGCTGATCGAGCGGGTGACTGTGGACACCGCCGACGTCGATGCCGCCGGCCCGGTGCGCATCCGTGCCACGCAGAAGAACCTCGAGATCCGGTACGGGGCGCTCCAATGGGAGCGGCCTGGCGCGGTGGCCTATCGCTACCGGATGCTCGGTCTCGACCGCGACTGGATCCTGGCGAAGGAGCGGCGCACTGCCTACTATCCGTACCTGCCGCCCGGCAGCTACACGTTCGAGGTGATGGCCGACAACGGTTACGGCGAGTGGCCGGATGCCGCTGTCCGCCTCGACATCACGGCGATTCCTGCGTTCTACCAGACATGGGCGTTCGCCCTGGCCACCGGCGCCGCGGGCATGGCCTTGCTCGGCTATGTGTGGCGGCGACGCGAGCGGACGGTGCGCCGGCAGCAGGCGCTGCAACACGGCTTCGCGCAGCGGCTCATCGGCTCCCAGGAAGCCGAACGCCAGCGCATCGCCTCCGAGCTGCACGACTCGCTGGGCCAGCGGCTCGTCGTGATCAACAATCTCGCGCTCCTGGCGATGGAACCGTCGGCGCCGCCGGAGGTGTCGCGCGAACAGTTGCGGCAGATCTCGCAACAGGCGGGCGACGCGCTCGACGAGGTGACCCAGATCTCGTACAACCTGCGGCCGTACCAACTCGACCGGATCGGACTGACCAAGGCCATCGAAGCCGTGATTCACAGTGCTTCGATGGCATCGGGCGTGTCGATCTCGCCGGCACTCGACGACGTCGATGGATTGTTGTCGCGCGATGGCGAGATCAACCTTTACCGGATCCTGCAGGAATGCCTGAACAATGTCGTCAAACACGCTCAGGCGACCGCGGCCTCGGTGACGGTCAGCCGCGACGAGGCGCTGCTGCGTGTCACCGTGCAGGACAACGGCCGGGGGTTCGACTTGTCAACACTGCCGACCGGCAGCGGCAAAGGCGGGTTCGGGCTGATCGGCCTGCGAGAGCGCGCGACGCTCCTGGGCGGATCGCTCACGATCGAGTCGACCCCGGACCGCGGCACGCGCGTGCATGTCGACATTCCGCTGACGACCTGAGCCGGTTCGCGACAGGCGCCTGTCGGGCTCCCCGCTGCACATCCGAAAGTGTGGAACTACACCCCGACTTCGTGTGGCGGCGCTCTACCCGGTCGTCGCGGTCTTCATTACCGTTGGCCCGGAGGTTTCAGACGATGAAGATGTTCCCCCCCGTTACGCTACTCCTGCTGCTCATGGGTCTCGCGCCATCGACCGCCCAGGCCCAGCAGACCCTGAACTACACGGCCTGCGTCGCCCAGCTGGACCAGATGGTGGCGGAAGTCGAAGGCGCGGCACAGTCAGGCTTTTTCGGGCTGACCTTTACCCCGACCGTGCCCATTGACGCCATCCGGCCACCGCAGTTTCAGGCGCAGCAGGGCATTCTCGACTACCGCTATGAAACCGGGGTGACAGCCGGCCTCCTCCTCTCGGACGACGAAAGTCAATCTGAGATGGTCCCTCAGGTATGGGAGTTCGCCATCGTGCGATCCGGCGGCGCGTTCTCCTGCGCCTTTCGGCGGGGCTCCATCGTTGCGGGGGAGTGGACTACGGCCTACGAATACTCGCTGCCGTTGTCGTCGGTGTCTGAGATCAACCGCTGGCATGCGGCATACGTCCGCACGACCCGTCACCTCGAACGGCTGCTCGTCCCGTAAGCCCCACCGACGCGGACGTCCGCGCGCCGGATGTTCTCCCGAATCTGCCGGCAGGCGCAGCCCGCTGCTCCGGCATCTCCGCGCATTCCGGCCCGTGTGGCACCGCACGCCAGGTGGTGTGGCCGCCCGCGTCGAGAAAGTGTGGTCCTGCTGTGGTATCCGTCCGCTGCGCCGCGGTACGGTTTGGCCTCACCGTGACTGAGAGGAGGCATGCGATGCGACTGTCTATAGCCGGGGCGAGCGCCGCCCTGCTACTCACCCTTGTGACCGTTGGGCCCGTGTTCGGCCAGGGGCGGCCCGCGGTTCAGATTGGGGTCTCACCGCAATCGGCAGTTGCGGCCACCCGTGCCGCTCTGAGCTTCGTGGTCACCGCTGTCGAATCGCAGGACGGTGTCGTGGAGATCGCTCTGCCGAACGGGTGGCAGGCGCCACCGCTGGCGACGGTGACCGTGAATCGTGGCACCTGCAACTCCGCCTCACTGACGACGGGTACCGCCGGTACGTTGCGAGCCGCGTTCAAGTGCAGCAAGGGCCGCACGTTCACAATCGGCTACAGCAGCGTCGTGCCGACGGCGGCCGCGACGTATCGGTTCGCAACCGCAGCCAGCGCCGGCCGCACGCTGGCGCCCGTGGCCAGCTCCCCGTCCTTCGATGTGATGGCAGGGCCGGCGGCGGATCTGCGGCTCGAGAGCCTGAGCGGAGTCATCGCCGGCACCGCGCAGACGACGACGGTGCGGGCCGTCGACCAGTACGGCAACACCGCTCCGACCTATCGCGGCACCGTGCGTTTCGCGTCGGGCGATCTGCAGGCGGATCTGCCCGGCCCCTACACGTTCTCGGCCGGCGACGCCGGACGACGGACATTTCCGGTGACGCTGAAGACGGCCGGCGCGCAGACCGTGACGGTGTCGGACCCCGACTCGCGGAACGTGTCCTTCGATTTCGAGGACGCGCAGTCGGCAGCTGTCACGCCGGCGCCGACCTCGCGCTTCGCCGTGTGGATCGCGCCGAGCATCGACGCGTTCCGCCTGATCACGACCTTCAACTGCAACTACCGGCCGGCGGACGCCTACGGCAATCTCACCACCGACTACGCGGGGGCCGTGACCTGGTCGTCCTCGGACGCCGCCGCAGTGCTGCCGGTGAGTGGGCCCTACAACCCGTTGCAGCAACCGTTCTGCCAGATGCGGACGGCAGGCAGCCAGCAGGTGACGGTCACCGACCAGGCGAATCCCGAGATCCGCGGCAGCGCGACGACGATGGTGAACCCGCCGCCGGCGCGGGGGGATGCGGTCATCATCACCGACCCCACGCATTTCGGCGGCGTCACCGCGCACGCGCTCGATCCACTCGAGAATGACGGCTGGCCGAACTTCTCCGCTTCCCAGCTCCGCTTGGTGCGCGTGTCGCAAGCCACGTTCACCGACGAGAACGGCGTGACGCGCCAGCTCGGCCAGACCTACGTGAATGCGGGCGGCGGCAGCCTCACGCTGGATCTCTTCCCGCCCGCCGACCTCGATCCTGAGGTCGAGGGTATGCAGATCTGGCGCTGCTCGCCTGATGGCCAAGGCGGTGTCTGCCTGATCGGCGTCCCGATCAGCATCACCTACGAGGCCACCGACTCCGTCAATCGAGTGAGCGCCACAGTGACCGTGACGCTCAACACCCCCGAGTTCTACCTGTTCCCATTCAACGCCATTGCGCCGGCGCCGGTCTATCCGCTCATCGGTCCCGGTGGCGCGTACGTCGAGGGCGGAAACGTGTTCTTCCCGATCGACATCACGACGACTCTTTCGAATCGTCGTGATAACCCGAGCGGCACCGTCACTTTCAGGCTCACGACACCGGGGCCCTGCGCGGCCGATCGGACGCGCACCTGCACGATATCGGGCGACATGGAGCTGATCCTTCCCCCACTCCCAGGCAACTTCAACCCCGTCGGCCTGAGCACGAATCTCAGCGGCGCCATCGAGTCTCCGCTCAACAGGTTTGCCTCCGTGCGGTACATGGGCCGGGTGAGCAGCGGCGACGTCACGCTCGACCCCATCGGCATCCTGGCAGGCGTGGCCAGCCTGACCGGCGTCACCAACGATGGTCGTGACGCTTTCCTGGGCGGCAGACCGAGTACGGTGCCCGACGTCCTGCGCAGGAGCGCCACGGAAGCCCGGGCACTCCTCCTGGCCGCCGGCTTGCAGCCGGTTGATCAATGCCGGCCGAGCGCAACGTCCATTGTCACGAGCCAGAGCCCGGCGGCGCCAACGGCCGTCCCGATTCCGACCATTCCCTGGCCGTTTCCCGTCACGCTCGGCTACAGCAGCTGCCAGCCCTGAGCGGGAACGCCGCTCTGGCCGAGTTGCTTCTCGACGGGCCGGTGGACACGCCATCGGCCCGTCACCTCTCTACTGTCTCGGCGCTTCCGAACTCCGTGAGACGGCAAGCTGAACTTGACTAGGCAAATAAAAAGCGAAATAGTGCGATCGCCATGCAGGACCGGCTGTCGCGCGATCTCTTCGACTTCGCTCCGCCGCCCACCACGCGCGACGTCGCCCGTCTGGTGAAGGCCGGCGGGCTCGCCGCCCTTCCGGATGCGGTGCAGCGGGCGGACCAGGCCACCTATCAGGAGATCCGCTGCCGTTCGGCGCTCAACCGCGCCGTGGGCATGCCGTTCTTCAAGTGGACGCTCAATCCGTACCGCGGCTGCACGCACGGCTGTCACTACTGCTTCGCGCGGAAGTACCAGCCGCATCTCGAACTCGGCGCCGGCGACGACTTCGCGTCGGTCATCTTCGTGAAGACGAACGTGGCCGAGGTGCTGCGGCGTGAGTTGCAGCTGTCGTCACGCCGGGGCGAACAGGTGGCCCTCGGGACGGCGACCGATCCCTATCAGCCCATCGAAGGTACCTACGGCCTGACGCGCGCCTGTCTCGAGGCGTTTCGCGACGCGCCGACGCCGCTCGGCATCGTGACGAAGGGACCGATGGTCGTGCGCGACATCGATCTGCTGCGCGACCTCGCGAAGGCCACGAAGCTGAGCGTGTACCTGAGCGTGCCCTCACTCGACGACGACGCGTGGCGCCGGCTCGAACCGGGCACGGCGCCGCCGTTGCAGCGCCTGCGCGCGGTGCGGGCCCTCGTGGATGCCGGCATCCACTGCGGCGTGCTGATGGCGCCGCTCGTGCCCGGCATCACGACGAAGCCCTCACTCATCGAGGCCACGGTCAAGGCCGCGGCTGAACACGGCGCCGTGTCGGTCGGCGCGATGGTGCTGCACCTCGAAGGCGGCGCGAGAAGCCACTTCCTGCAGGTGATCGCCGCGGAGTATCCGCACCTCGTGGACGGCTACGAGCGGCTGTTCACGAAGAAGCGCGCGCCCGCGGCCTACACCGGCGAGGTCGCCCGTATCGTCGGGCTGCTCAAGGCGCGCTACGGCGTGGCGCAGGCAAGGGAGCGGCGAGCAGAGGCGTCGTGATCTGAAGGTGCGCCGGCGCGGCAGCGGGACTGGGGCGGCGGCCGTCCGGAGCAGGCCGCGCACGCGTGAGACGGCAAACGACGAGGCGGCGCCGAAGTCCGCGTGGGGTGTTCAGGCACAGCGGCGACGTGCGGCGCACGTCGCGCAGCACCGCCCGGGGCCCCGCGCTTCCGGCCGACACTCGCCCCCGCTGTCGTTTGCCGGCCTGCGTAGGCCGGGCGCAGCACCAGTTCCGCTGCCGCGGCGGCAGTCGGACACGGCGCTCAGCGCGGCGGCAGCGTGCCTTCCGGCGACAGCAGACGCGCGATGAGCGCGGCCAGCAGCGACGTGCGCGGCACGAGCGTGTCGAGCAGCACGTGCTCGTGCAGTGCGTGCGCACCGTCGCCCACGCCGCCCAGGCCGTCGAGCGTCGGCACGCCGAGGGCGGCCGTCAGGTTGCCGTCCGAGCCGCCGCCGGTGCCACCTTCGGCAATCGTCTGCCCGAGCGCCGCGGCCGCCGCCTGCGCGTGTTCGTAGAGGGCGATGACGCCGGCCGAGCGCTCCATCGGCGGACGCTCGAAGCCACCCGTCACGACCAGACGCGCGCCGGGAAGGATGGGCCGCAGCGCCTTGAACGCGGCGTCGATACGGGCGGCATCATCGAGCGTCGGCGCGCGCACGTCCACGATCGCGACGGCCTCCTCGGGCACCACGTTGGGCCGCGTGCCGCCGCTCACCACGCCGACGTTCACCGACACGCCGCGATCGAGGTCGTGCAGCGCTTCAACCGCGATGATCTGACGCGCCAGCTCACGGATCGCGCTCACGCCCTTGCCGGGGTCCACGCCGGCATGTGCCGAGACGCCGGTGACGGCGAGCTGATACTGCCCGATTCCCTTGCGGCTCGTCTTGAGCGGACCGCCGGCCAGCGCCGGCTCCAGCACGAGCACGGCGTCACTGGCGAGCGCCTCGGCCTCGATGAGCCCGCGCGAGCTGTCGCTGCCGGTTTCTTCGTCCGACGTCACGAGCATCGCGATGGTGCCGGTCGCCGGCCGCGCCGTTTCAAAGACCGCGCGCGTCGCGAGCAGTCCCATCGACACGCCCACCTTCATGTCGAGCGTGCCGGGACCGCAGAGCTTGCCGTCCTTGCGCACGAGCGGCATGCGCGCGATCTGGCCGTGCGGCCACACCGTGTCGACGTGCCCCACGAGCAGGATGCGCGGGCGGCCCTCGCCAATCTCGACCACGCTGTGATCGCCGGCCTCGGACCGCGGCTCGACGCGCACGCGCATGCCGATGCCGGCGGCAATCCGGCGGAACTCCGCGCCGCAGCGATCCACCGCGGCCTTGTCGCTCGTGGGTGACTCGATCGAGACGAGGGCGTCGATGGCCTCGTGCAGCCAGGCTTCGTTGGTGCGGACGAACGTTTCGAGCGGATGGGCCATGGGATTCGGGTTCTATAATACGGGCATGGCCCGCCACCCGCGCCGTCTGCCGCTCCTCGTTGGCGCCGTCGTCTGCGGCGTCGCGGTCTCACTCTCGGCCCAGGCGCCCGCGACGCGTCCCGCGCAGCAGCCGCCACCGCCGCCGCGCGCCGGCGTCTCGGTGCCCACGGCCGCGGCTCCGCAGGTAGCCACGAACGACGGACGCCCGTCGGAGGCCGAACTCGGCTTCCCGGTGTATCCGTCGGCCGTGTATCTGCGGTCGTACGACGCCGGCCGCGGCCAGAAGTACTACATCTTCGGTTCGACGGTGCCCTTCACCGAGATGGTGACCTACTACCGCAACCTGCTGAAGGAGAAAGGCAACCTCGTGTTCGAGGTGCCGCCCACGCACGTCTTCGAAGTGGGCCGCTTCCGCGAAGAGACGATGGCGTTTCCGCCAAGCGTCACGGTGAAGGACTACACGTTCAGCGGCTCCGGCGGGTATCCGAACCCGAAGCCCGGCGCCACGCCGGAGCGCTTCCCGACCCTCGTGCAGATCGTCGCGCCGCCCGCCGGCACGACGCCGCGGTAGCGCGCGTGCGGCCTACTTCGGCCGCACGGGGCTGATCATGATGTGCGCGCCGGCCGTGCCGGGGTCCATCAGCCACGGCACCCCGGGCGCAGGCTTCGCGGGCAGGCCCGTGGACGCCGCCGTGGCGTACGGCACGTAGATCACCCAGCGCGTGTAGGCCTCGGCCACTTGGCCGGTGGCTGGGTCGAACGACTTGCCGGTCAGCACGGTCAGGAAGCCGTCCTTGCCGATCGCGAGCTTCTTGTCGTCCACTTCCTTCCAGCGCGTGGCATCGCGCTGCTTGTCGTCGGTGACACCCTGCGCGGTGAGTTCGCGGCCGCGGGCCATGAACGCCTCGAGATCCTTGTGATAGCAGGAGACGTTGAAGCCCTCGACCTTCGGGTTGTCGGCCACGCACACCTGCTCGTTGGTGCCCTCGCGCAGCGTCACGATCTTGCCGGCCGCATCCCAGCCGAGCACCCTGGCGCCGGCGCGGCGCTCTTCAGGCGCGGCGAGCACGGCGCCGGCAATCTGCGTGGCGGGCGGGGGCACATCCTGCGCCGAGGCCACGGCCGCGAGCAGCAGGAACCCACACGTACATCCGGAAACCTTCACGACGACATCCTCCTCGGCCAGTGGCGTGCTGGCCCTGCCGGCCCTCGCGAACGCGGGGCCACGAGGAAAGTATATCGGTCGGCTAGGTGCGCGAGGCGACGTAGATCTCCCCCTGCTTGCGGAACTCGTCGCTCTTGTCGGCCATGCCCTGAGCCGCCTCGCGGCGGATCTGCTGCGTGATCTCCATGCTGCAGAACTTCGGGCCGCACATCGAACAGAAGTGCGCCACCTTGGCGCCCTGCGCCGGCAGCGTGGCGTCGTGGTAGGCGCGCGCCGTCACCGGGTCCATCGCCAGGTTGAACTGATCTTCCCAGCGGAATTCGAAGCGGGCCTTGCTGAGCGCGTCATCCCAGATGCGGGCGCGCGGATGGCCCTTGGCCAGATCCGCGGCGTGGGCGGCGATCTTGTAGGCGATGACGCCGGCCTTGACGTCGTCCTTGTTCGGCAGGCCGAGATGTTCCTTCGGCGTGACGTAGCAGAGCATCGCCGTGCCGTACCAGCCGATCATCGCGGCGCCGATCGCCGACGTGATGTGGTCGTAGCCGGGCGCGACGTCGGTCGTGAGCGGGCCAAGGGTGTAGAACGGCGCCTCGGCGCACCACTCGAGCTGCTTCTCCATGTTCTCCTTGATGAGATGCATGGGGACGTGGCCGGGGCCTTCGTTCATCACCTGGACGTCGTACTCCCAGGCGATCTTCGTGAGCTCGCCCTGGGTCTTCAGTTCGGCGAACTGCGCCTCGTCGTTGGCATCCGCGATCGAGCCCGGCCGGAGGCCGTCGCCGAGCGAGAAGCTCACGTCGTAGGCGCGCATGATCTCGCAGATCTCGCGGAAACGTGTGTAGAGGAAGCTCTCCTGGTGGTGCGCCAGGCACCACTTGGCCATGATCGAGCCGCCGCGCGAGACGATGCCGGTCATCCGGTTGGCCGTCATCGGGATGTAGCGCAGCAGCACGCCGGCGTGCACGGTGAAGTAGTCCACGCCCTGTTCGGCCTGCTCGATGAGCGTGTCGCGGTAGATCTCCCAGGTCAGTTCCTCGGGACGTCCGCCCACCTTCTCGAGCGCCTGGTAGATCGGCACGGTGCCGATCGGGACCGGCGAGTTGCGCATGATCCACTCGCGCGTCTCGTGGATGTTCTTTCCCGTCGAGAGATCCATCACGGTGTCGGCGCCCCAGAGCGTCGCCCACCGCAGCTTCTCGACTTCTTCCTCGATCGACGAGGTCACGGCGGAGTTGCCGATGTTCGCGTTGATCTTCACGAGGAAGTTGCGGCCGATGATCATCGGCTCGAGTTCGAGATGGTTGATGTTGGCCGGGATGATGGCGCGGCCGCGGGCCACTTCATCCCGCACGAACTCGGCCGGCAGGCCTTCGCGCGCGGCGATGAACGCCATCTCGGGCGTGATCTCGCCCTTGCGCGCATAGTGGAGCTGCGTCGGCGACGAATGCCCCTTGCGGGCCTCGACCCACGGCGCGCGCAGCTTCGGCAGGCCGACGCGCACGTCGTCCACGCGCGGGCCGCTCGTGTCGTAGAGGCGGATGGACGGCTCGCCGCCGCTCAGGCGCACCTCGCGCATCGGCACGCGAATCGGCACGGGACCCGACGGCGTCGGCACCGACGACTCGTCGAACACGCGGAAGCTGTTGGGGAAGGCGTCGGCGTAGTCGCCCGACGTCGGGATCTCTGGTGTGCTCATCTGCCGCTCTCCCTACGCCGGTGTCAGCCGGATCAGGTTCCGAGGGTACTGTCTCAATCTCGCCGAAGCGCCGACGGCGCGAAGGCGGATGCCCCTGGCGGACCTACGCTCCGGACTATATCAGAGGGCGCCGGCACGCATCGCCGACAGTGGTGCGAGAATCGAGGCATGGCCGCGCGGTCCACAGCCGCCCAGCTCTGCGATGAGATGCGCCGCCTCGGGGTGACGCCGGGCGAGGTGCTGATGGTGCATGCCTCGCTCCGCCGGATCGGCCCCGTGGAGGGAGACGCGGCCGGCCTCATCGCGGCCATCGATGCCGCGGTCGGTGACGACGGCACGTGGCTGATGGTGCTCGGAGCCCGCGACGACTGGTCGTGGGTGAACGAACACTCGGAGGAGGCGCGCGAGGCACTGCTCGTGGACGCCGAGCCCTTCGACGCGCGCACGACACCCGCCCAGGAAGACGTGGGGCTGCTGGCGGAGATCTTCCGCACCACGCCCGGCACGGTGGTCTCGGACCATCCGGAGGGGCGCTTCGGCGCGCGCGGGCGCCGGGCCCGGGAATTGATGGCGGATCAGCCGTGGCACGACTACTACGGACCGGGCTCGCCGCTCGAGCGGGTGGTCGATGCCGGCGGCCACGTGCTGCGTCTGGGCGCCGACGAGAACACCGTCACGCTCATCCACTACGCGGAGTACCTGGCCCAGGTGCCCGACAAGCGGCGCGTGCGCCGGCACCGCCGCGTCTCGACCCCGGCGGGTCCGATCGTGCGCGTCGTGGAGTGCCTCGACGACAGCCTCGGCATCGTCGACTGGCACGGCGAGGACTACTTCTCGCTCATTCTGCGCGAGTACATCGCCTCGCACGACGTGCCCCGCGGTCTCGTCGGCGGCGCGCCGAGCGAGCTGCTCGACGCGCGCGACCTCGTGACCTGCGCGGCACGCTGGATGTCGACGCATCTGGCGCCGTGAGGCGCCGCGCCGTGCCGACTCAGCGGCCGACGCGCGAGAGCCCCGCGGACGCGCGATCCACCTGCGCCGCCAGTGCGTTGATCGCGGCCGCCACCTTCGTGACGCCCTGGCGCGCTTCGTCCCACTGCCCTTCTTCGAGCCCTTCGCGGATCTGCGGCAGCGTCTTCACGCCGTAGCCGGTGTAGAAGCCCGGCGCGTAGATCTGATGCCGGAACCAGTCGCGGCGCGGCAGCCCCTGCTCGTTGCCGAGGCGGCGTTCGGATGAGAACACGAGCTGGTTCACCACCTTGAGCGCTTCCTCCTGCGTCTGCAGCGCCTTCGCGCTCGCGGCCGGCACGCCCGCGTGGGCCTTTTCGAAGGCGAGCGATGCCTTCTGAAGCGCCGCGACGGCGGCCGTGAGGGGCGCGAAGTCGAGGGCCGGCGCGTCCTTCTTCCCGGCGTGGAGCTTCTGCACCTCGGAGACGTAGCGCGCGAGCGTGTCGCTCATGTCCGAGAACCGGAACGGCAGCACGGACGCTTCCGAGAGCCGCAGCACGGCGGTGCCGGTGACCTGGGCCAGCGTGCGGCCGTAGGTGAAGTCGGTGTCGGAGAACCGCGTGTACCACTCGAACGAGTCGTAGACCGAGTGATACACACCGCCGGGACTCTCACCGCCGAAGCTCAGGTTGAGCGACGCGACGGTCAGGTGCTGCAGGAAGGGCGTGAAGTCCGACCCCGAGCCGAGCGGCGCGATGCGGATGTTCGGGTCTTTCTCGGCCTCGGCGCGTTCGGCCTCGGGCAGGCCGTCAATGGCCTTGCGGCGGCCCACCTCGAGCACGGGTTTGCCGGTGCGCGGGTCGTTGATGTCGCGCGCCACCTCACTCACGAACTGCTGGAGCGAGTGCGAGCCGCCGGCGTTCAGCCAGCCTTTGCCGGTGCCATCGGTGTTGATGTAGACGACACCCTTGCCGTTGAGCTCATCGCGATGGGCTTCGGCCCATTCGGTGGAGCCGAGCAGCCCCCATTCCTCGCCGTCCCAGAGCGCCAGCACGATCGTGCGCTTCGGCTTCCAGCCGCCCTTCACGAGTTCGCCGAGGCCGCGGCCCACTTCCATGAGCGACACGGCGCCGCTGATGGGATCGTCGGCGCCGTTGACCCACGCGTCGTGGTGGTTGCCGAACATCACCCACTCGTCGGGCAACGTCGCGCCGGGGATGCGCACGATCACGTTGTAGAGCGGCCGGTGCTTCCACTCGTGCGTCAGCTTGAGGCGCATCTTGAGCGGCCCGCCGCCCATCCGGTAGGTCACCGGCATGCCGCCGCGCCACGACTCGGGCGCCACCGGACCACGCATCGCCTGGAAGATCGGCAGCGCGTCGCCCCACGCAATCGGCATCACGGGAATCTTGAGGATGGTCTTCGCTTCGCTCACCGGCAGCTTCTTCCCGCCGGCCGTGGAGCCCCACCCCGGCGTGAGCGGATCACCCGTGTGAATGGGCATGTCCATCACGCTGCCGCGCTGCACGCCGAACTCGGGACGGTACGGCCCGTCGGGGTAGACCTCCCCCTGGAAGAAGCCGTCGTCCTTCGGGTCCGAGAAGATGAGGCAGCCGATGGCGCCGTGTTCGTACGCCACCTTCGGCTTGATGCCGCGCCAGCTGCCGCCGTAGCGCGCCAGCACGATCTTGCCCTTCACGCTCACGCCCATCTTCTCGAGCTGCTCGTAGTCGGCCGGCACGCCGTAATTGACGTAGACGACCTCGCCGGTCACATCGCCATCAGCCGAATACGCGTTATAGGTGGGCGTCTGGTCGTTGTCGGTCGAATCGGGATCGCCGGCGACCGGCGGCTCCTGGATGAGCATCGCCCGGCCCACCGGCGCCACCATCTCGAGCCGGCGCTCGACGGGCCACGGCATGTAGGCCTCGAACTCTTCGATCGCGGCGTCCAGCCCGAACGACTTGAACTTCGCCAGTGCGTACTCGGCGACCTTCTTCGAGCCGGGACGTCCGGCCACGTGCGGCTCCTCCGTCATCGCCCGCATGTATTCGCGCAGCCTGGCCGGGTCGGGCACGGCGCGGAACTTGTCTTCGAGCGCCCGCTGCGCGGCGAGGCTCTCGGACGAAAACCCGCGCAGGGCCGGCGCCTGTCCGGCGAGGCGCGCCGGCTGGAGCTGGACGAGGACGAGCAGGACGGCGGCAAGGACAATCGGACGACGCATGCCCGCGAGGTTATCCGGCGCCGACGGGCGACGCAAGCGTTGCGCGGCGCATGCAACCGATGCGTTATAGTGTCGCCGCCTGATGCCGCTCCCCACGCGCACCCTCGCCACCGCTGTCGTCATCGTCGTTGCCGCCGCGGGCGCTGCCGCCACCCTGTGGCCTCGCCGGCCGCCACCGGAACCGCGCGGCGGTGTCACGGCGGTGCGGGCCATGCTGTGGGAGTCACTGCAGCCGGTGACGCTCGACGGCTGCCGTCTGGAGCGCTACGGCGAAGCCAACGACGGCGGCTACCTGGTGTGCGGGAATCTGCTGTCCGATGTGGCCGCGGGGTACTCGTACGGGATCTCCGGCTACGACGGCTGGGGCTGTCAGGTGAGCACCACGCTCCGCGTGCCTGTGCACCAGTACGACTGCTTCAACCTGAACGCCCCGGTGTGCGCGGGCGGCGCCACCGAGTTCCACGGCGAATGCATCGGTCGCGAAGCGGCCACGATCGACGGGCGGCCCTTCGACACGCTCGAACACCAGCTCACGCGCAACGGGCATGGCGCCGCGCGCATCATCATGAAGATCGACGTGGAAGGCGCCGAATGGGACGTGTTCGCCACGGCGCCCGACGATGTGCTGGAACGGATCGATCAGCTCGTGGTGGAGTTCCACAAGACCGACGAGCGCCGCTTCCTGACGGTCGTGCAGCGGCTCGCCCGCTACTTCCACGTCGCCAATCTGCACATGAACAATCACGCCTGCTCGGCAGGCGACCAGCCGTTCGGCGCGTGGGCGTACGAGGTGCTGTTCGTCAACAAGCGCCTGCCGGTCACGGCCGGCCCGCGGCGCGAGCCGGCGTTCGACCGCCTCGACCAGCCGAACGACAACACGCGTCCGGACTGCCAGGTCGCGCCACCCGCCGCCCGCTGAGCCCGGCGCGGACTACGGCTTGTCCACGTACGCCTCGCGGCGTTCGAACATGGCGAGACGCACGGCGATCTGCTTTGCCAGCGCCGGCTCCGCCAGCGCCTGCGCCTCGCGCGCCGTGAAG
This sequence comes from Acidobacteriota bacterium, assembly GCA_022842985.1. Taxonomy (GTDB): domain Bacteria; phylum Acidobacteriota; class Vicinamibacteria; order Vicinamibacterales; family UBA2999; genus CADEFD01. Next base: position 23,859 of record JALHON010000013.1, read on the forward strand.
ACGGCATCGTCGAAACGTCCCGCTGACGCGTAGGCCACGGCCAGCACGTCGAGCGTGCGGGCGTCGCGCCTGGCGGTGAGCCGGGCCGCGCGTTCGGCGAACGTCACGGCCTCGGCCGGCGCCCTGACCGCGCTGTCACCGGCCGTCGCGAGCACCCACGACGCCGTGGACAGCGCCACGAGCCAGTCGTCCTTGAGCGTCGCCGCCTTGCGGAAGTGGGCCGCGGCGTCGGCGATGCGCCTGTCGCGCACGGCCGTGTGGCCGAGGTTGAAGTAGGCCTCGGCGTAGGCAGGATTGAGGCGCAAGGCCTCGCGCAGCTCGCGCTCCGCACGGGCGAGCTCGCCCTTCCGCCACAGCGCCGCACCCAGGTTGTTGTGCGGCTCTGGCGATCTGGGCTCGGCGGTGACGGCGGCTTCGTAGCGCCGGATCGCCTCGTCGTGGCGTCCGAGCGCCATGAGCGTGTCGGCCAGGTTATTGAGCGCCTTGCCGTAGTCGGGACGCAGCGCCAATGCCCGCTCGTAGCTGACGACGGCATCATCGAAGAGCCCCGCCGCGGTGAGCGCGGTGCCGAGGTTGTAGTGCGCGGCGGCGCTCGGTCGCTTCTGCACCGAGACGCGGAAGTGCGACACGGCGACCGTCGGGCGATTGAGCAGCAGGGCGATGACGCCGGCATCATCGTGGAGCTCGGTGTCGTCCGGCGTCGACAGCAGCATCGTCTCGAGGCCGATGAGGTCCTCGGCCGTCATCTTGGCCTGTACTTCTGTGACGAGCACGGTCCTGTCGGCCTCGCTGTCGGTCGAGAGCTGGAACCACAGGTCGCCCATTTCGTCGAACGACCGTTGGCCCCAGCGCACCGGCGCCGGCGGCACCTGGGGATTGCGCGGATTCTCCGGCGAGTTGTCGTAGACGTACTTCATCGCCACCGTCGTGCCCTTCGGCAGGCGGATCGGCGCGGTGTAGCGGTAGACGTGCTGCCAGCGGAAGTCCCAGTTGCCGATGTGGATGAGCGTGCGCGTCGTGCCGTCGGGCAGTGTCGCCGTGCCGGTCACGTCCTTCGCGCGATAGTGCGCGTGCGGCTGCACGGCGAGCAACGTCGTGTTGACCGGCAGCGTGTAGCGATCCTCCACCACGTACTGACCGTCACCCGGCGCAATGTCGATGCCCTGCGAGCCGAGACGCAGGATCGACGGCGTGCGCGTGGCCGGCCGGTCGCCGAAGTAGAGGCCGATGACGGGCTGCACGGGCTCGGGTCTGCCGCTCGGCTGCATGTGGAGCTGCACGACGAGGTCGGTGTCCGGGTCGAGGCGCCAGGCCAGGTCAGCGTCTACGAGCGGCGCGATCTGCCCCGGGGTCCAGCCCAGGAAGTGGCCGTCGGGATACACGGCGGTGCGCGCCATCAGGCCGTCGTAGCCGGGCAGGGGGTCGGCGTCGTCGAGACGGCGTGAGCCGTCGGTGCGGTCGATGCGGATGTTGGCGTGGTGCACGACCCGCGGATTGCCCGGATGGAACTCGATGCCGCGCACGTACTTCGTGCTGCTCACCTTGAGCGGCACGGCGAAGATGCGGAAGACGTCCGATGGTTCGCCGGGTAACGTGTAACCGGCGGGCAGCGTGACGATGAGATCCGGCTGCCCGAGATGCCAGCCAGCAGACCATGCCGGCGGCGCCGGCGCACGTCCCGGCCCCTCGACCGGCGACGCCGCCCAGCGCGCGAAGAGTTCGACTTCGTCGCGCGTGAGGCGCGGCTGGGCCACGAATTCGTCGGGATGGCCGTCGGCCTTCCACGGCGGCATGAAGCCGCTGCCGGTCACCGCCGCGAGCTGCGCGGCACGCTTCGCGGTCTCGGCGAAGGTGAGCAGGCTGAACGGTCCGGCCCCGCCTGGACGATGACACTGCGCACAATGCGAATGCAGCACCGGCGCGATGTGCTGGTTGAAGGTGACCGCATCGGGCGTCTGCGCCGACGCCGCCACGGCAAGGCCCATGACGCCGGCCAGCACCATCACGAGCGAACACAGCCGCGCGCGCACGCTCATGGCCGCTGACGCACGATGGCGCAGCCCACAGCGGGGGCGTGCGGCCGTGTCACCGGACGCCCGTCGAGCACCGCCGCCAGCGCCTCGTCGAGATCGTGGGTAGTGGCGACCGGCCGATCGACGCCGAAGTCGCTGTAACGATCGTCGATGCGCCCGTGGTAGCGCAGCCGGCCCTCGCCGTCGAACACCGCGGCCTCGGGCGTCACCGTCGCGCGCGCCGTGTCAGCGAGCGCCCGCACCGTGTCGAGCACCACGGGCAAGCCATACGAGAACGCTTCCGCGTGTCCCTTCACGGCGGCTGGCAGCTCGCCCTCATTCGGATAGACGAGCCAGAACCGCACGCCCCTGGCGCTGTAGCGCTCCGCCAGCCGGCGCACGGCGGGCGCGTAACGATCGGAGATCGGGCACTCGACAGCCGTAAACAGCAGCACGGTGGCCGGCGACGCGGGATCGACGGGCGTCACGGCGCGGCCGGCCAGATCGCGCACACCGGTCTGCGCCTGCACGCCGGCCACGGGGGCGGCCAGCATCAGCCCCGCCGCCACGAGCCACGCCCGCATGCCCGATGCGCGCATCACGAGTCGAGTATAGCGCCGCCATGCGCCTGAAAAAACGACGGGGCGGACCGTGTGGTCCGCCCCGTCGTCTGTATACGTTTCTTCCGTGAAACCCGGCCCCCCCTTGGGAACCGAGCCCCGGCCTTTACCAGGTCGTCTCGACGCCGATCCGGAACAACCGGCCCTGGAGGATGGTCGTCGGCCGCAGGTAGGCGGCGGTGCCGAACTGCGCCGTGGCCACCGTGGACCAGCGGTCGCTGTTCGTGGCGTTGAACACATCCATCTTGGGGGCGATCCGCATGCCCCGCACGGTGAAGGTCTTCGCCAGCGACAGGTCCAGCTGGTTGATGCGCGGCATGTACTCCGTCTGCGGCGCGCGCAGCGGAACGTTGAGCGTCGCGGTCGTCAGATTGGGGATGACCAGCTCACCCGGACGGCACGGCCCCGTGCAGTTGGCGGCGTAGCGGGTGTTCCGGGTGATCTGCCAGAACGTGCCCTGGCCCATCGGCGTTGCGAAGCCCGTGCCGAACGTGAAGACCCCATACGGGATCGCCTCAGTTCCGATCACGTAGCCGTTGAGGCTCTGCAGCGCCATGCCCAGGATGAACCCGTAGGGCAGCGGATACGTGCCGGCGACCTTGAACTGCTTCAGCCACGGCAGCCCGTTCTGCGACTGGTCGCAGAAGACGGTGAAGTTCGGATCGGTGCCGGCGCTGCAGGTGTTCGACAGCGTCCGCTCGAGGTTGAAGGCGCCGAAGATCCGCGCGCCGCGGCCGGGACGGGCGTTGAAGCCGATCTCGAAGCCGTTGTAGACGCGCGTGATGTCCGGGTCGTGCACGTCGACGTTCTGCACCGCCGTCAGGAACTGCGGCTTCACGTTGTAGGCCGGGATGATCGAGCCGTCGATCGGGCTCACGACGTCGACGCGGTCGAAGCTGTCGAAGTTGCGCAGCACGTTGTTGCGCTCGGTGATGTCGGTGAAGCGGTTGTGGTACCACTCCGCCGTCAGCGTCAGCTTGTTCCACAGTTCCTGCGTGGCGCCGAGGTTGAACGAGTACTGGCCCGGACGCTGGATGTTGGGGTCGGGCGTCGACAGGGCGCGACGGCCGAAGTTCGCCGGCAGCTGCCCGAGGTTGATCTCGCAGCCAGGCGTGAGGAACGTGCAGCCACGCTCACCCTGGGCGATGTCGTCGCCGTTGAGATCCTGCCAGGCCAGGGTCGCGGTCGTCAGGGCGGTCGGGCTGTAGAGCTGCGCGAGACCGGTCGTCTGCGCCGTCATGAAGCGGTTGAGCCCGGTGCGGATGGCGGTCTTGCCGTTGCCGAAGATGTCCCACACGACCGACAGGCGCGGCGAGAAGTCGCTCCACGTGGGCACGGGGATGTCGTCGTAGGCGGGCGAGTCGGCGAAGCGGCCAACCTGCGCGCTCTGGCCCACGATGCTCTGCGCCAGCCGGTCGTAGCGCACGCCGTAGTTGATCGTGAAGTTGTTCAGCCGCCACGAGTCCTGCGCGAAGATCGCGAACTGGCCGTCCATGTTCTCCTGCACCTCGAGCGGCGTGTTCAGCACGGTGACCTGCTGCGGCACGCCGTTGTTGTAGGTCTGGTACAGATCGGCGTTGGCGTTGTTGTAGCGGCGGAAGATGCCCCAGCCGTAGTGGATGCCGGCCTTCATCGTGTGCGAGCCGGTCACGCGTGACAGGGCCGCCGTCAGGTTGTAGCGATCGGGATAGTTGCCGAGCTGCGCCGACGAGGCGTTCCAGAGGAAGTCGGTGCTCAGGTCGTTCTTGCGGACGTTGCGGAACCACTCGGGCGTGCCGCGTTCGGCGAAGATGCCGTCCTGATACAGGTTGTCGTAGCGCTCGCGGTTGAACGAGAAGCCGGTCTCGAGCAGCAGGCTCGAGGTCAGCGTCGACGTCCACTTGGCCGAGCCGGTCGCGAAGATCGGGGTGTTCCACACGACCGAGGCAGTGCGGGGGTCGGTGTTCGCGCCCATCGCCGCCGCGCGCAGACGCAGGGCGCGGTCGTAGTAGACGGCGAACTTGTTCTTCTGCGACACCTGCCAGGTGAGGCGCAGAATCGGGTTGTCCATCTTCTCAGGCGATTCGCCCTGCTCGCAGGCGATCGCGCCCGACAGGCACTGCGCAAACGCCTGCGGCGCCGGCACGTTGGTCGGGAGATTGAACGTGTTGGGGACGAACTTGTCGTAGCGGGCGCGGCGGTAGGCGCCGAAGAACCACAGCTTGTCCTTGACGATCGGGCCGCCCTGTTCGAGGTTGAACTCGAAGAAGTTCGACACGCGGTCGACGTTGCGGACGCCGAGACCTTCCAGCTCAGGGGTGAGGTTGTCGCCCTGCCAGGAGGCGGGGCTCTGCAGATACTTGAGGCCGCCGGCGAACCGGTTGCCGCCGTCCTTCGGCACGAGGTTCAGGTTGACGCCGCCCGTCATCGTCTCCGAGTTGCCGCCGGAGGTCATGTAGACGGCTTCCTGCGTCATCGCCTCGTTGTGGTAGGCGTTGACGGCGCCGTCGCCCATGAGGCCGTTGGTCATGAGGCCGTCGACCATCACGATGGTCTGCGCCGAACCGGTGCCGCGGACGAAGAAGTAGGTCTGCTGCATGGCGCGCGACCCGCCCACGTCGGGCTGGTTGAAGGTGACGCCTGGGATGAGCTGGCCGAGGCCCTGGATGGTACGCGCCGTGGGCACGGAGTCGAGCACGTCGCGCGACAGTACCTGCTGCTTCACGTTGCTCTGCACGTCCACGAGCGGCGACTGGCCCGACACGGTCACGGATTCCTGCAGGGTGCCGACGGCGAGATCCGCATTGATCGTGGCCACGAAGTTCGAGGGCAGCTCGAGTTCGCGCTTGATCACGTTGAAGCCCTGCAACGTGAAGGTGAGCACGTACTTGCCGGGCCGCAGGTCGATCATGCGGTAGGCCCCGTTTTCGTCGGTCACCGCCGTGCGCACCTTCTCGATGAGGGCTTCACTTGCGGCTTCGACCGACACACCGGGCATCACGGCGCCCGTTTCGTCCTTCACCACACCACTGATGGCACTCTGAGCGTAGGCGGGAGCAGAGAAGAGTCCAGCTCCCACGAACGCCAGGCACAGCGCCAACGCTAGCCTGGTCCTAATCGACATGCTTCAAACCTCCAAGTGCGAACAACCACCGGATCCGGCGCGACACGAACCGGAATGCGAAGTTCGCGCCGCGTCATAGGCTACAGACGTCACGCGCATGAGTCAACGGCGAAACGCCGAAAACGCCTGAAAAACAAGGGTTTTAATGCATGCCCGGCGTCGATAGCATCGATTACGCGTATCAACAATCAAAGACAATCCATCGCATTGGACGACGCGATGGAGCGAAAAACAAAAAGCCGGTCGGTGCGAAACCGACCGGCTGGGCCCAGCACGACATTCCCGCTTCGGCGCAGTGACATGCGCCGCAACGGCTGAGCTACTTGATCGTGACCTTCACGTAGGCGTTGGTCCAGCAGCACTGGAAGCCGCCGCCGCCTTCACCCGAGTTGTCGTTCGCCTGCGCGCGCAGCGTGTACTCGCCGGGCGCCGTGAACGTGGCCGTCGTCGTGGACTTCCCATCCGCGCCGATCTTCGGGCGCTGCTCGGCGATCTTCACGTCGCCGCCGGCGGGCCCGCGATGCAGATGCCACGACTGCACGAGACGCGGCGTGCGGCTGGCTTGCGCCGGGTTCTCGCCTTCTTCGGTGTGCATGTCGTCGGTCGTGAACACTTCGAGCGTCACCGGCTGCCCCACCGTGCCGGTCAGCGTCTGCGCGGTTTCCACCGGCGGGCCGGTGAACGTCTTGCCGTTCGGCGTGAACTTCAGCACCGGCGGCGTGTTGCCCTCGCCCATGTCCTTGAACGGCTCGATCTGATAATCGGGGATGAGCCCCACCGGTACCGAGGCCGGCTTGCCGTTGGCCACGATCGTCCAGGTGTAGCGCTTGTCCTTGCCGAAGTCCTTCGGCACCTTGATGGCGAACACGCCCCAGCCACGGCGCGGCGTGAAGCGCGTGGGCTGCCCCAGATCAGGTCCGCCCGGCTCGACGCGGTTGTTCGGGCCGACCGGAATGTCGAGCGTCTGCTTCTGGTTGCGGTTGAAGTACCCGAGCAGCAGGTTGTAGCTGCCGTCGGGGTTCTGGTACCACCCCTCGAAAGCGGGATAGACCTGCTGACCGCTGTCCTTGAGCGCCTCGAGCGGCAGCTGCCGGCCCTCGGGCGCCGCAAGGGCAAGAGCCACGCCGGCGGCGACCACCGCCGCGGGCGCGATCGCGCGAAGCGAGAAGAAACGAGTCATTGCCTGCACTCCATCACAAAGAAAACGGGGGTGCCGCCCTTCGACAGCACCCCCGCTGAGATCCTTCGTCCTTCACAGAGCGACCGCTCCGCGGCCTACTGCTGCTGACGGTCCGAGGTGGTCGCCGTCTTGGCCTTGCGCTTCTCGACTTCGACCTTGAAGTCGGCGTCGTCCATGTAGGTGATGTTCACCCACGCGTGCGCCATTTCGTCGACGGTGCGATCGCCCCAGCCCACCCACTGATTCGGATCAGGGTTGTTCTTGTTGGCGGCGGTGTTGTCGTGCCACGAGGTGATGCGCAGGATCGTGCCCTTCGGCAGGAGCGGCGCCGCGTCGTCGGCGTAGACGTAGTTGGTGTGCCAGTTGAAGCTGTAGTCGCTCACCTGGCTGAGCATCTGCGTCTGCCCGGTGGGCAGAATCGCTTCCATCGACATGGCCTTGCCGCGCAGGTGCATGTGCGGCTGGAAGTTCTCGACGCGGCCGGCCTTCTTCATCACGTGGAAGCCCTGGGTGACGCTCAGGGAGTTCGGGGCGATGTCGAGGGCGCGGTTGCCGCCGGTGATGCCGCTGAAGAGTGCCAGCGTCTGGCGGAACTTCGGCTCCTGGCCCTTCGGGTAGAAGTAGATGCCGAGTTCGACCGAGTCGGTGATGTCCTCACCCACGGCGTGGTAGTGGATGTCCCACACGATCTTCGAGCCGGGCTTCATGAGCTTGCCCGAGCCCTCGCGCATGATCTCGCCCTGCTTGCCGACGGCCCATTCCATGAAGAGGCCCGGGCCCGGATCGTCGCCGCCGGCGGCGGCCGAGTTGCCGGTCTCGCCGTCGTCCTGCTGCAGACGCGCCAGCGCGTGGTGCGTGATCTTGCGGCCCGGCACGGTCGAGGGACGCATCTCGATGGCACGCACCCAGCGCTCTTCGGTGAGGCCCGTGGCCTGCACCGGCTTGTACCAGGCGTCCATCGCGTTGCCCTTCTGCGTGTAGGCGGGCGACTTGATGATGAGGTCGGGCTTGCCGTAGAGCTTCTCGAAGTTCCAGCCGTCGTTCACCGGCCACTCGATGGCCTTCGGCATGTCCTTCATGTCGCCCTTCGGCGCGCCGGCGGCCACCCACTTGACGATCGTGTCGATCTCGGCGTCGGAGAGCGAGCGGTCGTTTTCGAAGTGCTGGATGCCGAGCGACTTGTCGATGTGCCAGGGCGGCATCTGCCGCGTCTGCACACGGTCACGAATCGAGCGCGCCCAGGGACGCGACTGCTCGTAGGTGACGAGGGACATGGGGGCGATCGAATCGGGCCGGTGGCACGACTCGCACTTCGCCTGGAAGATCGGCGCGACGTCCTTCGTGAACGTCGGGGCGTTCGCGGCACTCTGCGCGAACGAGGGCACTGCCATCAACGCTGTCATCGCAAACGCGCCCGCGAGCGGACGGTACTGACCGTAGGTCATTGCTCGGTCCTCCAAAACGTGAGACGCCAGAGACTGGATGAGGAATCTTACCCGTATATCGGCGAAAATTTCCACTCCCATCAGCCGCGCACATGACATCTGCCTGCCGCATGGAACGAGCGGTCAATCCGCATCGATTCCGGCCGGCGCCCCGGGGCCCGGACGGGCGAAATCAGGCCAGTTTTCGCAGAATCAGGCACTTCAGGTACTTGGTCTCGGGGACGCCGAGCAGTACCGGGTGGTCGCGCCCCTGCGTGCGCTGCTCGACCACCGAGACGAGGCTGCCGGCATCACACGCCGCCGCGTGCACCACCTCGGCGAACATCTCCTCACTCACGTGGTGGGAACAGGAGCACGTCACGAGGATGCCGCCGGGCTCGAGCAGGCGCAGCGCCCGCAGGTTGATGTCCTTGTAGCCCGAGAGCGCCTTCTCGACCGAGGCCTTGTTCTTGGCGAACGCCGGCGGATCGAGCACCACCGTCTCGTAGCGCGCGCCGGCTTTTTCCAGGCGGCGCAGTTCGTCGAACGCATTCGCCTCGCGGGCCTGCACGTGCGGTAGCCGGTTCTTCACCGCGTTCGACGCGATCGTCGCGACGGCGTCGGCCGAGACGTCGAGCGCTTCGACGCTCGAACACGCCGCCGCGAGCGCCAGCGCGAAGCCCCCGTGGTAACTGAACGCGTCGAGCAGCCGGCCGCGCGCGTATCCCGCCGCCGCCGCGTGGTTCTCGCGCTGGTCGAGGAAGAGCCCGGTCTTCTGTCCGCCGTGCACATCGACGTCGTACTCGACGGCGCCTTCGTGCACGGCCACCCGCGCCGGCACCTCGCCGTGCAGCACCGTGACTCGCGACTCGAGCCCTTCGAGCTGGCGCACGCGCGGATCGTTGCGCTCGACGATGCCGGCGGCACCGGTCAGGTCCACGAGCAGCTTCGTGAGCACGGGCAGCAGGCGGTCGGAACCCTGGGAGAGCGTCTGCAGGACGAGAACATCGCCGTAGCGATCCACGATGATCGACGGCAGCAGATCGGCTTCACCGTGCACGAGCCGGAAGGCGGAGCCGTCGATGCCGAGCGTGGCGCGGAACCCGATCGCCGCTTCGAGGCGGGCGCGCCAGAACGCCTCGTCCACGGGGCGATCGTCGCGGGTCACCATGCGCAGCGCGATCTGCGAGCGATCGCTGAAGAACGCCTGCCCGAGCACACGGTCGCGCGCCCCGCGTACGGTGACGACCTCACCACCGGCGGCGCCAGCGGCATCGACGTCCGAACGATAGATCCAGGGATGGCCGTGGCGCAGACGGGCTTCCCCACGCGGCGAGATCGAAACAGCGGCCATCCCGCTAGTGTACAATCTCGGCATGTTCGTCGCGCTCGGCGCCGATCACGCCGGCTTCGAGTTGAAGGAAGCCCTCAAGCGCGCGCTCGATGCGCGGGGCGTGGCCTGGCACGACGTCGGCACCGCCTCCACCGCTTCGGTCGACTATCCCGACTACGCCGTGCAGGTGGCCGATGCGGTCGCGAGCGGCCGCGCCGACCGCGGCATCCTGGTGTGCGGCAGCGGCGTGGGCATGGCGATTGCCGCCAACAAGGTGCGCGGCGTGCGCGCCGCGCCCATCGTCGATGTCGAGGGCGCCGTGCTGGCGCGCGAACACAACGACCTGAACGTGCTCACGCTGGGCGCCCGGCGCACCAGCCCCGACGAGGCCGAACGCATCGTCGCCGCGTTCCTCGACACGCCGTTTGCCGGCGGCCGGCACGAGCAGCGGGTCGGCAAGATCGGCCGGATCGACAATCGCACCCATCCGACGACGGCCTCGTAGGGCCGCGTCTTTTCCGCGTGCCCACTCCATGAGCGACTCCGCCGAACGAGACCTGTTCCACCGCGCCCTGGCCAGCGCCGACCCCGAAGTGGCCGCCGCCATCGCGCACGAGGAAGATCGGCAGGAAACCGGCATCGAGCTCATCGCCTCCGAGAACTTCGTGAGCGTGGCCGTGCTCGAGGCCGCCGGTTCGGTGCTCACGAACAAATACGCCGAGGGCTACCCGGGCAAGCGCTACTACGGCGGCTGCGAACACGTGGACGTGGTCGAGTCGCTGGCGATCGAACGCGCCAAGGCGCTCTTCGGCGCCGAACACGCCAACGTCCAGCCGCACTCGGGCGCCCAGGCCAACATGGCCGTGCTGCTCGCCGCGCTCAAGCCCGGCGACACCATCCTCGGGATGAACCTCGCGCACGGCGGCCACCTCACGCACGGGCACCCGCTCAACTTCTCGGGCAAGTACTTCACGATCGTGCCCTACGGCGTGCGGCAGGGCGACGAGCGCATCGACTACGACGAGGTCGCGCGCCTCGCCGAGGCCCACAAGCCGAAGCTCCTCATCGCCGGCGCCAGCGCCTACCCGCGCACCATCGACTTCCCGCGCATGAGCGCCATCGCGAAGAGCTGCGGCGCGCTCTTCATGGTCGACATGGCCCACATCGCCGGCCTCGTCGCCGCCGGCCTGCATCCGAGCCCGGTACCGCACGCGGATTTCGTGACCACCACCACCCACAAGACGCTGCGCGGGCCGCGCGCCGGCCTCATCCTGTGCCGCCAGGCGCACGCGAAGGACATCGACCGCGCGCTGTTTCCCGGCATTCAGGGCGGCCCGCTGATGCACATCGTGGCCGCCAAGGCCGTCTGCTTCAGGCAGGCAGCCGAGCCCGGCTTCGCCGCCTACCAGTCGCGCGTCGTCGACAACGCGCGCACGCTCGCCGCCGAACTCGCCGGCGCCGGTTTCCGCATCGTGAGCGGCGGCACCGACAACCACCTGGTGCTGCTGGACGTGTTCTCGAAGGGCCTCACCGGCAAGGTGGCCGAAGCGGCCCTGGGCCGCGCCGCCATCACGGTGAACAAGAACGCCATCCCGTTCGACACCAATCCGCCGATGGTGGCGAGCGGCGTGCGCCTCGGCACGCCGGCCGTGACCACGCGCGGCATGGGCGCGGCCGAGATGCGCGTCATCGCGAAGCTCATCGCGCGGGTGCTCGCGGCGCCCGACGACGCCGCCGTGGCCGCGACGGTAAAGGCCGAGGTCGAGACGCTGTGTCAGATGTTCCCGCTGTACCGGAAGCCGTCGGCCTCCTCGACGCGGTAACACGCGCGTTCGCCGGCGACGGCCCGCTGGCGCGGGCGCTGCCGCAATTCGAGCCTCGCGACGGGCAGCGCCGGATGGCGCTCGCCGTGGCGCGCGCCATCGACGGCGGCGGCGTGCTCATGGCCGAGGCCGGCACGGGCACCGGCAAGACGATGGCCTACCTCGTGCCCGCCGTGCTGAGCGGCCGCCGCGTGCTCGTCTCGACCGGCACGAAGAACCTCCAGGAACAGATCTTCGAGAAGGACGTGCCGGCGCTGCGCGGCGCGCTCGGCATCCCGTTCACCGCGACGTGCATGAAGGGCCGGGCGAACTACCTGTGCCTGCACCGCTTCGAGGAGTACCGCTCGCGTCAGGGCGTGCGCGGCCGCCAGCTCAACTCCGACGACGCCGTGTTCCTGCCGGTCATCGAACACTGGGCGCCGAAAACCGACACCGGCGACCGCGCGGAGCTGGCCGAGCTGCCCGAAGATCTCGCGCTCTGGCACGAGGTCTCGGCGACCGCCGACACCTGCCTCGGCTCCGACTGCCCGCGCCACAGCGAGTGCTTCGTGACGCGCATGCGGCAGCGGGCCGCCGAGAGCGACGTGGTCATCGTGAACCACCACCTGCTCTGCGCCGATGCCGCCGTGCGCGAGAGCGCCTACGGCGAAGTGATCCCGTCATGTCCGCAGCTCGTCATCGACGAGGCACATCAGCTCGAGGACGTGGCCACGCAGTACTTCGGCCGCGGCGTGACCAACCTGCGCATCGACGATCTCGGCCGCGATGCCGACGCGGCCCTGCGCGCGGCAGTCGTGGCGCCGGGCGCCACGGCGAAACACGACGCGTCGCGCGAGGTGATGCGCGTCGTCGATCACGCGCGGGCGTTCTTCAGCGGCCTGGCGCTCGCGCGCATGAGCCGGGGCGACGAACGGCTGCGCGTGGCCCGCGAGTGGTTCGCCGACCATCTGCAGACGGG
>JALHON010000014.1 GCA_022842985.1 Acidobacteriota bacterium
AGCGTGAGGCGCTGGGCATGGAAACCCTTGCCGAGCGAGGCATGCACGGAACGGTCGCCGTACCAGCTCAGCTCGACCACCATCGCCTCGAAGCCGGCGAGCGCGAGCGACGCATCGAGGCCTTCCGACGATCCGCTGGCGTGCACGACCACGTCGCGGTCGCGGGCCGCCCGCTCGAAAGGCGCATACGCCACGCCGAGCGCGGCGGCCGTGGCGGCGCGCGCGTCGACGACGTCCACGAGTTCCACTTCGCAGCCGGGCATCCGCGCGGCGAGCCACGCCACGAGGCAGCCCACGGTGCCCGCGCCCACGACGGTCACGCGGTCGCCGGGCGCGATGCCGGCATCCCACACGCCGTTCAGGGCCGTTTCCATGTTGGCGGCGAGCACGGCACGCGATGCCGGCACGTCGTCGGGCACGGGGAGCACGGCGGTGGCCGGCACGATGTAGCGCGTCTGGTGCGGATAGAGCGCGAAGACGGTGCGGTCGCGCAGGCCGGCCGGGCCCTCCACGACGCGGCCGACGTTCGCGTAGCCGTACTTCAGCGGCCCGGGGAAGTCGCCCACCTGAAACGGCGCCCGCATCCGCTGGTATTCTTCGGGCGGGACGCGTCCATGGAACACGGTCGATTCGGTGCCGCGGCTGATGCCGCTATAGAGCGTCTCGACGACGACGTCGCCGGCGCCGGGGGCGGCAAGCGTCTCCGGGCGCAGCTCGCCCCGGCCGGGGGCCACCGTCCAGAACGCGCGCGCCGTGTCGCTCATCCCGTCCAGCATAGCGCCGCGCGCGCCCCGCGATGACGTCGACCGCGGCCGGAATCCACTGGGCCAACGTGGTCACGAGCGTGCGGCTCGTGCTGGCCCTGTCGCTCTGGGCGCTCGGTCCGGCCGCCAGCTGGACGATCGTGGCCATCGCGTCCACCGGCGCCACGCTCGATCTGGTGGATGGCCCGCTGGCCCGCCGATCGGGCCGCGTGAGTGCGTTCGGGGCCCGGTTCGACATGGAAACCGACGCGTTCCTCATCCTGACGCTGTCGGTCTTCGTCTGGTGGACCGGCCATGCCGGCGCCTGGGTGGTGGCGTCGGGCGCCATGCGCTACGCCTTCATCGCCGCCGGCTGGGGGCTGCCGTGGATGCGCGGCAGCCTGCCGCCGAGCGTCCGCCGGCAGGCGGTGTGCGTCGTGCAGATCGTGGCGCTCATCGTGGCGCTCGCGCCCATCGTGACGCCGCCGCTCTCGACCGCGATTTCGGCCGTGGGCCTCGCGATCCTGACCTGGTCATTCGCGCTGGACGTCGCCTGGCTGGCTAGACGGAGGTGAGCTGGTGGCCCAACTTGTCCTTCTTGGTCTTCAGATAGCGGCGGTTGGCGTCTGACGGCTCGACCTCGAGCGGCACTCGCTCGGTGATGACGAGCCCGTCGCCGGTGACCCCTTCGAGCTTCTTCGGGTTGTTGCTCATGAGCCGCAGCGACTTCACGCCCAGCAGCTGGAACATGTGCACGGCCGTGGTGTAGTCGCGCAGGTCGGCCTCGAAACCGAGCTGCTCGTTGGCCTCGACGGTGTCGCGGCCGCGGTCCTGCAGCGCGTAGGCCCGGATCTTGTTGGCGAGGCCGATGCCGCGCCCCTCCTGGTGCAGGTAGAGCACTACGCCGCGCCCCTCTGCCGCCACCCGCGCCAGGGCCATGTCGAGCTGCTGCCCGCAGTCGCAGCGCGACGAGTGGAAGATGTCGCCCGTCACGCAGGACGAATGCACGCGGGCGAGCACCTGCTGCCCGTCGCCGAGGTCGCCCTTGACGAGCGCCACGTGGGTGGCGCCATCGAGGCGGCTCTCGAAGACGTGGATCGTGAAATCGCCGTGCTCCGTCGGGAGCTCGGCGGTGGCCACCAGCGAGACCGGGGGGCGTCCCCGTAGTGCCGCGAACAGGGCTTTCAGTCGCGCGATCAACGGATCTCGAATTGTACCGCCGAAGGCCGCTGGGGGCACGCTAGACTAGGCGGATGTTTCGCACCGGGAAACTTGTCGCCGCCGTGCTGGCGGCCGTCGTACTGGTGGGCTGCTCGCAGCCCATCGTCGTGACCACCATCCAGATTGGGCGGTCGCTCAACGTCGACCAGAGCGTGGCCAGCCAGACCACCACCTTCAAGCCGAACGAGACCGTCTACGTCTCGGCGCTCAACAGCGCCCGCGGCGAGGGCACCATCAGCGTGCGCTGGTACATGGGCTCGCAACTGCTGAGCGAGCGCGAGAAGCGCGTGTCGTTCAAGGGCGCCGGCGCCACCGAGTTCAACATCTCGAGCGCCACCGGCTTCCCGATCGGCGACTACAGCGTGGAAGTGTTCGTGAACGGCGCGTCGGTCGGCACGCGCAGGTTCAACGTCAGCAAGTAGCCCCTCGTCTTCCGATCGGAGCGCCGTGGCCCAGTTCATCGACACGCTCACGACCTGGCTCTTCCAGTACGTCGTGGTCTGGATGTTGCTCGGCGCCGGCGTCTTCTTCACGATCAAGCTGAACTTCGTGCAGTTCCGGCGCCTGCCGGAAGCGTTCCGCGCGATGCTCGCGGCGCAGCAGACGACGGCCACCGGCGGCGTGCTCACGCCGTTCCAGTCGTTCATGACGGCGCTCGGCGCCACGATCGGCACGGGCAACATCGCCGGCGTCGCCACGGCCATCATCTCGGGCGGCCCGGGGGCGCTCTTCTGGATCTGGGTCTACGGGCTCGTGGCCACGGCCATCAAGTTCAGCGAAGCCGTGCTCGGCGTGAAGTACCGCAAGACCGAGGGCGACACGCTGCAGGCCGGGCCGATGCACTACCTGCGCGACGGCTACGGCTCGCCGATGCTGGCCAAGGCGTTCGCGCTCATCGCCGGCATCGGCGCGCTCACGACCACGCCCTTCACGCAGCCGAACTCCATCGCCATCGTCTTCGACAGCGTGTTCGGCATTCCCACCTGGATCGCCGGGATCGTCATTGCCGTGCTCGTGTGGGCGGTCATCATCCGCGGCATCAAGTCGATCGGCCGCGCCGCCGAGAAGCTCTCGCCACTCAAGGTGGGCCTGTATCTCGTGGGCGGCCTCACCGTGATCGTGATGTTCGCGGACCGTCTGCCCTCCGTGCTGTCGATGGTGTTCCGCGAGGCGCTCACGACGCAGTCGGTCATGGGCTTCGGCTGGTTCGTGGCGATGCGCTACGGCATCGCCCGCGGCGTCTACGCCAACGAGGCCGGCTACGGTACGGCCGCGCTCGCCTACGGCACTGCCAAGTCGGACCGGCCGAGCCAGCAGGGCCTGCAGGCGGTGATGGAAGTGTTCATCGTGTCGTTCGTCACCGGCACGATCAGCGCCCTCACGATTCTCGTGAGCGGCGTGGCCGAGACGTCGATTGCCGCCGCGCACGCCGGGCAGCCGTATGTGACGAGCACGGCCGCCGTGGCGGCCGCGTTCAATCTGGCCGTGCCCACCGTGGGCGGCTGGGTGGTGGCCTTCTGCGGTTTCCTCTTCGGCTATACCACGCTCATCGGCTGGTCGTTCTACGGCGAGCAGTGCCTGGAGTACATCTTCGGCCGCCGCATCACGATGCCCTACCGCTGGGTCTACTGCCTGCTGATTCCGCTCGGCGCGTCCATCAAGCCGGAAGTGGTGTGGGCGTGGGGCGACCTGATGAACGTGCTGCAGGTCTTCCCGAACATGGTCGGCATCATCGGGCTGAGCGGCGTGGCCGCGGCCTACGCGAAGAAGGGGGTCTGAGGTGTCGGTCGGGGCCCCGTTCATCTACAAGCTCGTGCCCGCCGCCTCGTGGCAGCAGGCCGAACTGCTCGGCCGCTTCGTGGGATCGCCAGTGGACCTGGCCGACGGCTACATCCACTTCTCGACCGCCGCACAGGTGGCCGAGACCGCGGCGAAACACTTCGCCGGCGTGAGCGACCTGCTGCTCGTGCAGGTGGCGACCGCGGACGTCGAAGCCACGCTGCGCTGGGAGCCGTCGCGCGGCGGCGCGCTCTTTCCCCACATCTACGGTGACCTGCCGCTGAGCGCGGTGCGCTCGGTGACGCCCCTGCCCCTTGGTGACGATGGCCGCCACGTGTGGCCCGCCCACGTCGCCTGATTCCCCGGAGCTTCGATCATGCGTATGACTGGATGGATCCGCCCGCTCGCCCTGGCCGCGCTCGTCGTGGCCGTCGCCGCGCCCGCGTGGGCGCAGGGCCCGGCCGCCGCCGCCGAGGCCGAGGTCCGCAAGGTGATCGCCGACTACAACGCGGCCTACGAGAAGAACGACCTCGACACCTACTTCAAGGCGTTCGCGCCCGACCTCACGCAGTGGTTCCCGTCGGGCCGCGTGGACCTGCCCACGTACCGCGCCGACTGGACGAAGACGATCCAGTCGGGCAGCCGCAACGAGAAGGTGGAGGTCCGCGACCTGCGCGTGCAGGTGAGTCCCGCCGGCGATGCCGCGGTGGCCACCTACATCCTGCGGGTGACCTTCCGCAGCGCCAAGGGCCAGGTGAGCACGGAAGACAACCAGGAGACCGACGTGCTCTTCAAGCGCAACGGCGCGTGGACCATCGTCCACGTGAACTACGCTCCCGCCAAATCCCCGAAGTAAACAAACGTCTCTGCCCTGTCCCAGATGGCATGAAATTCGCGCAAGAGACTTGCCAAATGGCCCTGTCCTCATCACAATTTCCGCGAGTTCGCATTTTTCGACCGGAGGCCCGACATGACGCGCTTTGATGTCGTGACCGCCCGTCGCCTGAAGACAGTCGTCGGCATTTTTCTCGCGCTCATCGCGAGCGCGTGCGCAACGTCCAGGCCATCGGGTAGTCCTCAACCCGCCACCGCTCCCGCCGCGCCAGCCGCCGCGGGCACGTCCCGACCCGCCGCCGGCGCTCCCGCCGGCGCCGCTGCTGCCACACCCGCCACGCCGGCCCGCAAGACCGCCACGGCCAAAGACGGCACGAAGCTCGCCTACGACATGACGGGCACCGGCCCGTTCCTCGTGATGCTGCACGGCGGCGGCCAGTCGGCCCGCTCGTGGGCCGATCGCGACTACGTCACGAAGCTCAAGGGCCAGTTCACGCTGGTCACGCCCGATCAGCGCGGCAGCGGCGCGAGCGACAAGCCGGCCACGCTCGAGGCCTACGCGCTCGACACGCTGCTCGACGACATCCTCGCCGTGGCCGACGCCGCCGGCGCGAAGCGATTCCACGTGTGGGGCTTCGGCCACGGTGCGACGCTCGCGCGGTATCTCGCCGCGCGCAGCGACCGCGTGATCTCGACCGTGCTCGTCGCGAGCGAGTTCGGACCGGCGCTGAACGGCACGGTGAAGGACGCCGTGACCGGCATGCGCGCGAAGTGGCTGCCGCTCGTGCAGCAGAAGACCGCCGGCACGCTCAAGGTGGACGCGCTGTCGCTCAGCGACCGCACCGCGTGGGACAACGGCATTGCCGTGTCGGCCATGTCGCTCGGCGCGATGCTCGACTATCCGCCCCTCGAACCGGCTGCCATCAAGGTGCCCACGCTGTGGCTCGTCGGCGCGGCCGACACCTCGGCGATGGAGAACGCCAAGGCCTACGAAGGGAAACTCGCCGGCTCGAAGGTGACGTTCAAGTCGCTGAGCGGCGCCAGCTACACCGACAGCTTCGCGAAGAGTGAAGTGCCGCTGGCCGAAGCGCTGCCGTTCCTGACGGCGCAGGCCAAGGCGAACCCGTAACCGCCAGGAGGAGGCTCCCGTGCGCCGACGCATCCTGCTCGTTGCTCTGCTGCTCGTCGCGGCCAGCGTGGCCGGCCTGGAGGCGCAGCGCGGACCCCGCTGGACGCTGCTCGGCGCCCGCACGGTGACCGATCGTGGCGACCACGACACCGTACGGGTGACCTCGTCGCGCGGCACCTTCGATGCCGTGCGGTTCGAAGTGCGCGGCCGCGCGGTGGACTTCCACCGCGTGGTCATCCAGTTCGCCAATGGCGACGATCAGACGGTGGAGATGCGCGACACGATTCGCGCCGGCGGCGAGTCGCGCGTCATCGATATCGACGGCCGCGATCGCGTGATTCAGCGTATCGACTTCTGGTACGACGCCAGCACGGTGGGCCGCGGCGGACGCGCCACGGTGCGCGTGCTCGGCCGCCGCTAGCCGCCCCCGGGCTACACCGTCGGCACGATCAGCCGGTCGGTGTTGGTGGTCATGTCCTGCTCGAGCAGGGCGAGCAGGGCCTTTGCGACCGGACCAGGCGTGCCCGTGCCAATCGGCGCGCCGTCCCACTCCACGATCGGCGCCACCTTGATCGAGCTGCCGATGAGCAGCATCTCCTTGGCGCCGCGCGCGTCGGCCACCGGAATCTCGCACACCTCGACGCCCGCGATGAGCCCCTGCGCGACCAGCTGCGGCGCCAGCGCCAGCAGCCGCAGCGACGTGCAGCCCGACAGGATGTGATCGAAGGTGGGATGGCGCAGCACGTTGTCCTGCGTCACGAACGCCACGTTCATGTTCGAGCTCTCGCCCACGTTGCCGAGCGCATCGATGAACACGCCGTTGTCGAGGCCCTTCTCCTTGGCCTCCATCTGCATCAGCACGTTCGGCAGATAGTTCGTCGTCTTCGTGATGGCGTAGAGCGACGGCTTGATCGGATAGGTGGTGGTCATCACCTTGAGGCCACTCGTGTACCAGTGTTCCGGGTAGACGAGGCCGGCAAAGACCATCACGAAGAAGCCGGGCGCGGCGCCCTTGGCGGGCGTGAGTTCGAGGCTGCCCGGACCCGACGACAACCAGTAGCGGATGGCGCCGTCGCTGTGTCCGGCCCGCGCCGTGGTCTCGATGATGATCGCCTTCATCTTCTCGCGCGACGCCGGCAGCGTGAGCTTCGCGCGCGCGGCCGAGGCGATGAACCGATCGAGATGGGCGTCGAGGTCGTAGATCTTCCCGTCCACGAGGCCGGCGGTGTCGAAGACGCCGTGGCCGCGGTGCACCATGTGATCGTCGAACGGCAGCACCATCAGCGCCGGGTCGGTCACGATGCCGCCGAGCTGACTCGAGTAGAAGGCCCAGAAGTTGACACGCTGGTTCATGCGCAGCGTGCGCATGGCCGCAATCACGTCCTCGGACGTGAGTACCGGAATGTAGTCGGACGACATGGGCGGAACTGTAGCACGGGCCACCGGGTCGTCCGGCGGCGGCCCGCGTGGACGTTACGCGGCGAGTGCGGGCGTCTCGGATTTGCTCTCGTCGGCAGGCGCGGGCACCGGCGTGGATTCGCCCGGCGTCGCGGCCTTCTGCACCGACGTGTAGCGCTGCATGGCGATCGACACGTAGGTCACGCTGATCGAGATCGAGACCGCGCCGGCGGTCTGGCCCCCGGCCGGCGGCGCGTCTGCCGGCGGCGCGTCGTCGGAACCGCCCCGGCGTCCGCGTCCGCGCGACAGGGCGGCCGTGAGCTCGTCCTTGTCGATGGCGCCGTCGTCGTTCTTGTCCACCCGTTCGAAGGCGCGCTCGATCTTCCGTTCCAGGCGGCGCAGTCCGCGCGTCTCGCGTCCCTCGCCCTCGCTGTCGTCGTCGATGCGGCGGCGCGCGCCGGCATTGCGCAGCAGGTTCAGCGCGCCTTCCTTGAATTCGTCCTCGGTGATGGCGCCGTCCTTGTCGCCGTCGAGCGCGGTGAAGAGCGCGTCGGCGCGGCGGGCGGCGCGGGAAGGCGGCGGCACGGAAGGGGCGGGTGCCGCCGCCGGCAGCGTTGAAGTCTCGGGCGCGGGTGCGTTGGTGCCGTCGGCGTCCTCGGCAGCTGTCGTGGCGTCGGGCGACAGCGACACACGATCCACCGCGGTGTCCGACGGGGGCGTGAGCGCCGCGGCGCCGGGCGGCGTCGACGCGGCCCTGGTCACCGTCATGCTCAGACTGATGGCCGAGAACGAATACGACTGGAAGCCACTGATCGTCACGAAGGCACCTCGCCTGGAAAGTGGATCTCGCGAACCGCAGACGTAATCGGCGGACGAAGGCGTGGCTGGATGTCTCGTTTCCGCACACGCGGCCGCCCAGTCGGCTATCCTTCGTCCTGCTGTTTCCCGCGGAGGCGCGATGATTCCGAAGGCCGTCACACTTCTCACGCTGCTGCTGTGCGGTGTGCGTTCGTTCGCCCACGCCGAGCCGCCGCGCGGCAGCATCACCATCGAACGCATCGCCGATATCAAGTACCCGACGAACCCGTCGTGGTCGCCCGACGGCACCAAGGTGGCGTTCCTGTGGGATGCGGCGGGCAAGCAGGATCTCTTCGTGGTGACGCCCGGCCGCGCGCCGGTGCGGCTCACGGACTTCCCGGTGGATCCGCACCTGCTCGTGTCGGACATCGGCGCCTTCGCATGGACGTCGAACGAGCAGATCCTCTTCGGCAAGGACGGCCAGCTCTGGAGCGTGCGGGTGGGGCAGGGCACACCCACACCTACGCGCGTGGGCGGCGATCTCGCCGATGCCGCCGCCTTCGCGCTCTCGCCCAGCCGCGCGCAGATCGCGTTCCTGCGGCGCGGCCAGATCTGGATCGCGAACGTGGCCGCGAAGACCGTGCGCCAGGTGACCAACCTCGCCGAGGGCCTGAGCGCCGGCGTGCCCACGTTTTCTCCCGACGGCCGCTGGCTCACCTTCACTGCCACCCGCGGCGGCCTCGAGCCCGAAGACCTGCCGTGGAACGGCCCGCTCGTGCGGTCCATGGAGACCGTGAACCGCGAACGCCGCCTGGGCATCGTGGCCGCGCAGGGCGGCGACGTGGCGTGGGTGCCCACGGTGGGGCAGGTGAGCGGCGCGCAGTTCGGCGCCGACGCCGCGCTCGTGTATCAGGAGCTCTCGCCCGACGGCAAGACGCGCGAGATCAAGAGCCTGCGTGTGGGGGGCCTGCCCCGCGTGCTGTGGCGCGATCGCGATGAAAAGTGGTGGTCGCCGACCAATCGCGACGCGAAGCTGCTCGTCTCTCCCGACGGCAAGTCTCTGGCGTTCGTGAGCGATCGCAGCGGCTGGATTCACGTGTACGTGCTGCCGCTCGACGCGACCTCCGAGTCGCAGGCGAAGCAGCTGAGCACCGGTACCTTCGGCGCGGGCCTCGGCTCGTGGTCGCCCGACAGCACACGTATCGCCTATCACCACAGCGCGGCCGGCAACCAGATGGAGCGCTTCATCGACGTGGTGGACGTGGCGACGGGGAAGAGTCAGCCGGTTGTGACGACGCGCGGCGTGAACCTCGATCCGCTGTTCGCGCCGACCGGCGGCGCGCTCGTGTATCAGCGCACTGATGTCGAGAACTCGCTCGATCTCTACAGCGTGGCCCTGGGCGGCACGGCCCAGCCGGTGCGGCTCAGCGACTCGATGCCCGCGGGCCTCAACAAATCGGATCTCGTGGCGCCCACCTTCGTGTCGTTTCCGAGCCGGCTCGACAAGGCGCCGGTGCCGTCGTCGATCATGCTGCCGAAGAACCTCGACAAGGCGAAGAAGCATCCAGCCATCGTGTGGATTCACGGCTCGGGCTCCGACCAGAACTTCCTCGGCTGGCATCCCGGCAGCTACCGGATGTACTACTCGGTGAGCCAATACCTGGTGCAGCAGGGCTACATCGTGCTCACGCCCGACTACCGGGGCAGCTCGGGCTACAGCCGCGACTGGGCCACCGGCGTGCACATGGGCCTTGGCGTGAACGACACGGCGGATGTGGCCGCTGGCGCCGACTACCTGAAGACGCTGCCCTACGTGGACCCCGACCGTATCGGCGTGTGGGGGCTGAGCTACGGCGGCTTCCTCACCCTGCAGGCGCTCAACACCGACCCGACGCTCTGGCGCTGCGGCATCGACGTGGCTGGCGTGGTCGACTGGGCCACGTATGGCGCCGGCTATACCACGCCGCGCCTGGGTACGCCGGTCGAGAACCCGGAGATCTATCGCGTGTCGGCCCCCATCAACTTCATGCAGAAGCTGGCCCGGCCGCTGCTCGTGCTGCACGGCACGAACGATCGCAACGTGCAGTTCCGCGATTCGCTGCGGGTCATCGACACGCTGCTCAAGCTCGACAAACCCTTCGAGATGGGGGTGTATCCGGGCGAAATTCACTTCTTCCGCCGGGCGCACATCCTGCGCGATGCCTGGCGGCGGACAGAGGCGTTCTTCGATATGCACCTCAAGCACGGTCCGGTGCTGCCGAGCCGCTAGGCGCGCCGAGTACAATCGAGGCGGAGGAGATTGCACATGCGTCGAGCCGTAATCGTGACTGGACTGTTGGTGGTGGGACTCTCATCGGGAGCCTTCGCGCAGGCGCCCGCGCCGGCGGGGCAGCCCTTCAAGGCCGGCGATCCCCTGAAGACCACGCCCAACGTGAAGGTCTTCGGCAGCTTCCGCTTCAGCGAGAGCCTGTCGTACGACGCCGACCGCGACCTCATCGTGTCGGTCAACGCCGGCATGGCGCAGGAACTCGTGCCGAACGACGGCTACGTGTCGCTCGTGAACCCCGACGGCAGCGCCCACACGCTCAAGTGGATCGGCGCCACCCGGAACGGCCTCACGCTGAACCACCCGCTCGGCAGTGACATCGCGAACGGCATGCTGTACGTGGTGGACATCGACACCGTGCGCTGGTTCGACATGAAGACCGGCGAGCCGAAAGGCAACGTGCAGGTGCCCGGCGTCATCCGCTTCAACGACCTCGAAGTGGCGGCCGACGGCACGATCTACGCCACCCAGACCGGCACGGCGGATGCGACGAGCTGGAAGGTCTACAAGATCACGCCGCAGGGGCAGTCGAGCGCCATCATCACCGGCGCGCCGCTCAACCGGCCGAACGGCATCGCCTTCGACCTCAAGGGCAACCTCGTGGTCGTGAACATCGGCAACAACGAAGTACTCACCTTCTCGCCCGACGGCAAGCTCGTCACGACCGAGAACGCGGTGGACGGGGGCAACGACGGCATCGTCGTGACGGCCGATGGCACGAAGTACGTGTCGAGCGTGGTGCAGGGCACCGTGTCGCGCATCCGTCCGGGGCAGAAGGCCGAGATCGTGGCCTCGGGCATTCCGAGCGCGGCGTCGATGGCGTATGACTCGAAGCGCAACCGGCTGCTCATCCCGATGAACGACTGGAACGCGATCGCGATCGTGGACCTGAACGCGAAGTAACACCCCATGCACACGCCGCTCGACCCGGCCGCGCGCCACCTGCTGCGTCATACGCTCGCCACGCTGGCCTACCGAGCCGGCAAGGTGCTGCGCGACGCACCGGCAGACTTCGCGGCCTTCCGGCTCACGCCGGCGAGCCGATCCGGCGTGGAGATCCTGTCGCACCTCGTGGATCTCATGCGGTGGGCCGAGCGGCTGGCGCACGGCGAATACCGCTGGGAAGCCACCGGAGTGGACGACTGGGACACCGCCGTGGACGAGTTCTTCACGGCACTGGCGAAGGTGGACGCGGCGCTGGCGGATACGACGCTGGCGCCGTATCCCGCCGGCGTGATGTTCCAGGGGCCGATTGCCGACGCGCTCACGCACGTGGGGCAACTGGCGATGATGCGGGGCGTGGCCGGCGAACCGGTGCGCCCCGAGAGTTACGCGCGTGCCACGATCGAGCCTGGGCGTGTGGGCCGTGAACAGGCGCCGCCGGGGCGCGAGTTCGACGGGGATGCGAGCCGTCCGGCGAAGTAGGCGCGCGAGCCCGCGTGTCTCGCCATGCAGAGTGCTCCCAATCGCGACCTTGTCGCCGCCGCGGCCCTGAGCGCGGTCGCAGGTCTCGCGCATCTCGGATGCATTGCCTTCGGCGCGCCGTGGTACCGCTTTTTCGGCGCGGGTGAACGGATGGCGCGGATGGCCGAGGCAGGCCACTGGTATCCCACGGCCCTCACGTCTGCCATCGCGGTCGTGCTGTTCACGTGGGCGCTCTACGCGCTCTCCGGTGCCGGGGTGATCCGTCGTCTTCCCCTTGCAAAACTGGCGCTGGGTCTCATCACGGCCATCTATATTGGGCGAGGCGTGGGGTTCGTCGCCATCATGCCGGCGTTCCCCGGCAACAGCCTGACGTTCTGGCTGGTCAGTTCAGGCATCTGCCTCGCAATCGGCCTGCTGCATCTCGCAGGTCTGCGCCAGGTGTGGGCGCGTCTGTAAGTCTCACGCGGGAGTAGACTCGCCGCCATGGGCCTTCTGACCTTCAGCCTCAACGTCACGCCCATGCGGCAACGACTCGGATGGGCGACGACCCTGATGCTGCTTCTCGCGGCGCCCGCGTGGAGTCAGGGCGTGCCGGCGCCCGCCGCCGCGCGCTGCTTCGCGCCCGACTTTCGGACAGACGTGCGGGGTGCGATAGCCGGGTATGCGACGATCGCGGGGATTCCAGGCGTCAGCGTCGGCGTGATCGCGCACGATGCCCTCGTGTTCGCGGACGGCGTGGGGTTTGCCAACGTGCAGCGCCGGACGCGCGCCACGGCCGACACTGCCTACAACGTCGCGTCGGTGACGAAGCTCTTCACCGCGACGCTGGCGCTCCAACTGGCGGCGGATGGACGGCTCGATCTCGATGTTCCGGTGGCGCGCTATCTGCCGGACTCGGTGCACGTTCCGACCCATGCGTCGGGAGAGGCGATCACTGCGCGTCATCTGCTGACACATACCGCGGGGCTCCTGAAGCAGCCGCCCAATCGCCGCAATCAACGCGTCACCGGCCCGATCGACCCCGGCGTATGGGACGCATACGAGGTCGAGGATCTCTATCGCGCGCTCGAGACCACGACGCTCCGTGCGCGTCCGGGTACCGCGATGGACTACTCCAACTACGGTTATGCCCTGCTCGGGCACGTCGTCGAACGCGCGGCGGCCATGCCCTACGAGCAACTCCTTCGTGCCCGTCTGCTCGCGCCGCTCGGGATGGCGTCGTCGGGGATCACGCTTACCGCCGCGCAGGCGCAGCGGCTCGCCGCGTTCTACTGGGATCAGGACGACGCGCGGGTCGAGCAATCCGTGCACGCGCGCTTTGGCGCCGTCGCGGGGTTTATCGGCCTCACGTCTACGGTCCGGGACCTCGCGCGGTTCCTGATCGCGCACCTGGGCACGACGGCGGCGGGACGTGCGATCATCTCCCCGGCGGTCGCGCAGCGCATGTCCGACCCGCAGGTGCAGCTGGATGCAGCCAATCCCACCTATCGCGTCGACATGGCCCTCGGGTGGTTTCGGGAGGTCGCCCTCGAGCCGCATGGGGCGACGCCTCTGCTTTGGCACTATGGCGAGGTGGATGGCCACACATCTGCGGTGTTCCTGCGCCCTGAGGCGGGCATCGGGGTGATCGTGCTGCAGAATCTCGGGGGAGACCAGGCCGGTATCGCGACGGAGCAGATCGGGCGCTGGCTGGTCCAGCGCACGGCCGCCGAAGTTGCCAGATGTCGGCGCTGAGGCGCACCGCCATGGGCCTTCTGACCTTCAGCCTCAACGTCACGCTCGATGGGTGCGTCGACCATCGCGTGGGCATCGCGGACGACGAGACACACGCGTTCTTCACCCGCCTCATGGACGAGGGCGGGGCGATGCTGTGGGGCCGTGTCACCTACGAGATGATGGAGAGCTACTGGCCAGCCGTTGCCCGCGGCGACGAGGATGCGCCACCAGCGATACGCGAGTGGGCTCTCAAGCTCGAGGCGAAACCGAAATACGTTGTGTCGTCCACGCGACGCGACTTCCCGTGGACCAACAGCCACCATCTCGAGGGTGACCTCCGAACGGCCGTGCAGGCGCTGAAGTATTCCACACCGGCCGGCGTGCTGCTGGGCAGCGGCATGCTCGCCACCGCGCTCGATCGGCTGGATCTCATCGACGAGTACAAGTTCCTCGTCCACCCGAGAATCGCCGGTCACGGCCCCACGCTGTACCAGAGCGGCTTGCCCAGCACCCGAGCCCTCGAGCTCGTCTCGGCAACACCGCTCCGCTGCGGGGCGGTCGCCATGCACTATCGGCGCGCGCGGTGAACGCAGGAGCGTGCGTCACGTTCGTCGCCTGCGTCCTCTGGGGCGGTGGCGTTGCCATCGGGTTGCAAGCCGAACCTCCCACCGACTTCGCGCTATATGTGTCCACCGATTGCCCCGGGGACACGATCGACACGCGTGCCGGAGAGTTCCGGCGGCGCGTTGGACCCAATGACACGGCAAGCGCGCCGGTTCAGATGACCCCTGCCTTCCGGACCGAACTGTTTCGACTTGTCAGCGCCGCCAGGCTGTTCGACTATCCCGCCGACTTCAACCCGCCCTGGGAGGGCGGCTTCTCGGTGCCGTATCCCACTTACACCATCCGCGTTGAAGCAGACGGGCGCCAGCACGCGATTCGCTGGGGCGCCATACGCATCCCGAACGCCGAAGCGCAGCGCCTCAGCGATTTCGTAAGGGCAGCGTATGCACTGTTCCGGCAGGAGCCCGCGGTGCGGGCGCTGCCGCCTGCGAGCCCCTGCCTGTAGCGC
The DNA here is from genome assembly GCA_022842985.1 of Acidobacteriota bacterium. GTDB lineage: Bacteria > Acidobacteriota > Vicinamibacteria > Vicinamibacterales > UBA2999 > CADEFD01. Next base: position 14,442 of record JALHON010000014.1, read on the forward strand.
CATGACACACGCGACGAAGCACGCGCTCACAGGAATGATCGCGCTCGCCGTTCTGAGCCTCGGGCACTGGGCCCGGGCGAACGGCGTGTTCACGTCGCCGGTGGCCACGTTCGTTCTCGGCGTGTTGCCGAATGTCGCCGCCGCCGTCGCCATCCCGTCCATCACCGCAGGGGCCCTCGCCGATATGCGGAAAGACCGTCAGGTGCCGGTCGACCTTCGCACCTTCACGAGGCTGAACCTCGGCTCCGTCGCCGGCCTCGTGGCGTGGGAGTTCGTGCAACGAGGCAGCCTGTCACTTCGATTCGACCCTGCCGATCTGGTGGCCACTGTCGTTGGCGCCGCCGTGGCGCAGTGGGCGTTCAGGTGGCACTCGTCGTCCGCCGAACGGTGAGGCCTGGACCGTGCGCATGACCACTCGTCCAGAAGCGCCGACGGATGCGCCAATCATCGCGGCCATCATCACGCGTGCCTTTGCCGCGCATCCCCGCAGCCAGGGCACGGAGGCGGCCATCGTGCGTCAGCTGCGCGCGCACGGCGCGCTCACGGTGTCGCTCGTGGGCGAACTCGACGGCGAGGTGCGCGGTCACGTCGCCGCCTCGCCCGTGCGCATCGGTGGCATGTCCTCGAACTGGTATGGCCTCGGCCCCCTCGCCGTGGACCCCGCATGCCAGTCGCGCGGGCTGGGCACGCGCCTCGTCCACGACTGCCTGGCCGCGCTGCGCGGTCTCCGGGCGTCGGGGTGTGTCGTGCTCGGCGCGCCGTCCTACTACGCGCGCTTCGGCTTCCGGCATGTGCCGGGGCTAGTCTATCCCGGACCGCCGCCGGCGCACTTCATGGCGCAGTCGTTCGAGGGTTCGTGGCCGGTGGGCGAGGTTCGCTACCATCCGGCGTTCGATGTCGAGGCGTGAGAGGCGCCGCGCCTGTGACATCATCGAACGCAGACGCGACCCGACGATGCTGGCCGATTCGCCAGTGTTCGCACGTGCCCGCCCGGCGTTGAACGCCTGACGGCCAGAGGCCGTGGAGATCCGACAGCCATGACGACGAGCGCAGCGAAGACCACCGCGTCCCCATCCGCGCTCATCGACGAGCGCATCGCCTCTCTCGACGACTGGCGCGGCGCGATGCTCGCGCAGCTGCGTGCCGTCATCACGAAGACGAATGCGGGGATCGTCGAGGAATGGAAGTGGAACGTGCCGGTCTGGTCGTGCGACGGCATCATCTGCACCGGCGAGGTCTACACGAGCGTCGTGAAGCTCACCTTCGCCCACGGCGCGTCGCTCGAGGATCCGGCGGGGCTCTTCAACTCGAGCCTCGATGGCCACACCCGGCGCGCCATCGACATCCGCCAGGGCGACACGGTCGACACGAAGGCGCTCACCACGCTCGTGCGGGCGGCCCTGGCGCGCAATCGCGCCCATCAGCCCTCTCGGGGTCAGACCCCTTACGAAAACCGAAAGGGGTCTGACCCCGGGGCTGGCCCGCGGGCCTGATCGTCGCCCACGCGCCCCGCATCCCCGATGCGCGCGGATCTTCGTCTGCTCGCCGCGGCGCTGCCCGCGCTTGCTGGCAGCGTGCTGCTGATGCGCCAGGCGGACGCCGGTGCGGCGCTCGTCGCGCAGCAGATCGCCGTAGCCGTCGTGTCGTTCGGCGCCGTCGCGCTCACGCGTCCGCGAGGGACGCGCGCCGGCCGGGTCCCGCGTCCGGCGCTCGTCACCGGCCTCGCCGTGACGCTGCTCTGGGCGCCTATGTGGGTGAGCGCGCTCACGGGGCCTGAGCGCTGGCTCTCCGTGGCCGGCGTGCGCGTCTACGTGGCGTCGGCCCTGCTGCCCGCGCTCGTGCTCGTCGTGGCGCGCGCGCTCGACTCGTCATCCACCGCGCTCCGCTGGCCATGGATGCTCATGCCAGCCGCGCTTTGGGCCCTGGCCGAGCAGCCCGACGCCTCGCAGGCCACGGCGTTCGCGCTGGCGGGCGCGTTGCCGCTCGCCCGCGCGTCCGCAGGCGCTGGCATCAAGACACTGGTCGCGGCCACCCTGGGCGCTGGCGTCGCCTGGGCGTGGTGGCAGCCGGATCCGCTGCTGCCGGTGCCCTACGTGGAAGGGGTACTCGATCTGGCGCGGGCAGCAGGCCCGGCGGCGTTCGTGGCGGCCCTGGCCGCGCTGGCGCTGCCGCCGCTCATGCTGGCGCGGCAGGCGCGCGCGTCGAGCGACACGGCCCTGCTGAGCGTCGCCATCTACTACGTGGCGATCGACGTGCTGGCGTGGCGGCAGCTCACGCCGATGCCGCTCCTGGGCTTCGGCGCCGGCCCCATCGTGGGCTACGCGCTCCTGGCAGCGGTGGCGCGCCGCCGGCCGGAGCGTGGCCCGTCTACTTCGGCGCCACCACCGGCACCCACGCGGTGAACACGTAGGCGTAGAGCATCGCCACGACACCCATCACCATCATCAGCATCACGCTGTGCTTGATGGTGAAGCGGAAGAGACGGCTCTCGTCGTCGGACGTCATGCCGGTGGCCGCCACGGCCACCGCGATCGACTGCACCGAGATCATCTTGCCCATCACACCGGCCGCGGAGTTGACCGAGGCCGTGAGCACCGGGTTCAGGCCGAGGGCGTTCGCCGTGACCACCTGCAGGTTGCCGAAGAGCGCGTTGGCGGACGTATCGCTGCCGGTGAGGAAGACACCGAGCCAGCCCACCACCGCGCTGAAGAACGGGAAGAGCACGCCCGTCGTGGCGAGCGCGAGGCCCAGCGTGGACGTCATGCCCGAGTAGTTCATGAGATACGCCAGGCCGAGCATCGACGCGATGGTCAGCATCGCGAACTTGAGCTGGTTGAAGGTGGCGGTGTAGAGCCCCACGACCTTGCCCGGCGACACCCGCAGCACGAGGGCCGCCACGAGCGTGGCGAGGAAACACGCCGTGCCCGAGGCGCTCAGCCAGTTGAGCGTGAAGACCGCGGCATAGGGCGACGGCGCGGCCGTGACCGGCGGAATGCGCGTGATGGCGTTGTGCAGGCCGGGCACGAGCACGCCGTTCAGGCCCGTCGCGGCCTTCGGCAGGAAGCCCGGCATGATGCCGTTGGTGAAGGCATCGATCTGCGCCTTGATCGACGGCTCACCCCAGACGAGCACGAAGACCACGAGCAGCAGGTAGGGCATCCACGCCATGAAGATCTCGCCGCCCGTGTGCTTCTTGAGCGTGAGGCTGACGGGCTGATCGCCCTCGAGGCGCATGATGTTCTTCGGCTTCCACAGCTTCAGCACCGCCACCATCACGATGATGCAGGTGAGCGAGCTCAGGATGTCGGTCAGCTCCGGGCCCATGTAGTTCGAGACGAAGAACTGCATCCCGGCAAACGACACGCCGCACGCGATGATCGCCGGCAGCACTTCCATGGCCCGCGCCCAGCCGGCCATCACCACGATGAGGTAGCCGGGGATGATGATCGAGATGAGCGCGCACATGCGGCCCACCATGGCCGAGAGCGGCATCACCGGCAGCCCGGTGACCGCGGCCAGGGTCGTGACGGGAATGCCGATCGACCCGAAGGCCACGGGCGCCGTGTTGGCGAGCAGACAGATGCCGGCGGCGTAGAACGGGTTGAAGCCGAGCCCGGCGAGCATCGCGCCCGAGACCGCCACCGGTGCGCCGAAGCCCGCCGCACCCTCGATGAAGGCGCCGAACGAGAACGCGATGAACATCGCCTGCAGGCGCCGGTCATCCGTGAGGCTGCCCACCGAGTCTTTGATCACCTCGAACTTGCCGGTGTCCACCGCCAGGCGGTAGAGCATGATCGACGAGAACACGATCCACGCGATCGGGAAGAGGCCGTAGGCCGCCCCGTAGAGCGTCGAGATCACGGCCAGGCCGGCCGGCATGCCGTAGAAAAGAACGGCGACCACGAAGGCCGTGAGCAGACCGCTCATCGCGGCTTTCCACGCCGGCGCCCGCCAGACGCCGAGCATCAGGAAGAGCACCACGATGGGAAGGGCGGCGACCGGCGCCGAGAGAGCGAGGCTGCCGCCGAGCGGCTCGTAGTTGTGCGTCCACATAAGTGAGGGGCCCGAGAGTCCCGTCGCTTATAGCACAGGCCGCCCGTCGGCTCGTGGCACAATGCGACCGCGGTCATGTCCACGCCCGAGCCAGCGCTGCCGGAGCCTGCCCTGGGCATTCGCTGGGGCGCGCGTTTCTCGCCCCAGGTGCTGGTGCTCGTGGCCACGCTCGCCGTGGCGTCGCGTCCCCTCAAGGGCGCCATCATCACCGGTGTCTTCTGGTGGTGGGGCGACACCTATCAGCAGGTCGAGTTCGTGATGGACGAGGCGCAGGTGAACGACGGCGCGCCGTTCATCGACGGCCACGTCGAGGGCGCGACTGACGTCACGCGGATCACCGGCATGATGGTGGGCGAGGCCGTGGCGCCCGATGGCGCGCCTGGCGAGGTGTTCGCCCCCGGCCGGCGCGTGCGCATCTGGCAGTCGCCCACCGCGCCCGACTTCGGCGTGGAAGGCGCGTCGGTCAACGATCTCTCCGTGGCCGCGCGTCCCGAGCTGCCGGGCCTTGGCGCGTTCCTCGGCAACCTCGTCGCGACGGTCGTGACGTTATCGGCGGGCTTCTGGGCCACGGCCTGGGCCGGACGGCGCTGGGCCCGCCGCTGGGGCCAGATCCACATCCGCGGCACCACGCGGCCGCTGTAGCCGCGCGGCTACTTCTTCTCGTACACCACCTTGCCGTCGAAGATCGTGGCGGCCACGGACACACCGGTTGGCGCCGCGATTGGCGCGGCCGTGATGTCGCTCGAGAGCACCACGAGATCCGCGAGCATGCCCGGTGCGATCGTGCCCTTGCGCTGCTCGTCGAATGAGGCATACGCGGACCAGCGCGTATAGCCGGCGATCGCGTCGTGAATCGAGAGGCGCTGGTCGTCGGCCTGCTCGGCCTTCACGCGCGTGGAAGCGAGCCACAGCCCCTGTCCGGCTTCGAGGGTGGCCACTGGCCAGTCGCTGCCGAACGCCAGACGTCCCCCGGCGGCCTGGATGCTCTTCCACACCCAGGCGCGCGAGGCGCGTTCGGCGCCGATCGCATCCGGCCACGGGCCCTTCGGCACGGCCTGGTTCGCATCGCCCAGGGCGACGTGGATCGGCTGCTGCGAGGCGATCACGCCGAGCGCGGCGAAACGCGCGATGTCCGCGGCCGCGATGGCTTCGATGTGTTCGAGGCGATGGCGGCGTCCGCGCGCTGGCGCGGGATTGGCCTTCGCGGCCGCCTCGAAGGCGTCGAGCGACATGCGGATGGCGCGGTCGCCGATGGCGTGGATCTGCACCTGCCAGCCGCGCTTGTCGAACATCGCCACGATGCGGTTCATCTCCGCCGCCGTCATGTTGGGCGTGCCGGCGCTCTTCGTGCCCACGTAGGGCGCGAGCATCGCCGCGGTCTTGCTCTCGATGACGCCGTCGGCGAACATCTTCACGATGCCGGTGCGCACGGTGGGGTCGTCGCCGTACTGCTTCCACGCCGCGTCCATCGCGTCCACGTCGGCCTCGGTGATCCCGGTTTCAGCCGACGTCGCGAGATACGCGCGCACGGTCAGCTCCCCAGACTTCCGCGCCGCATCGTAGAGGGCCATCTCGGCCACCGAGCCGCCGGCGTTCTGGATGCTCGTGATGCCGAACTGATTGGCGTGCGCCACGGCGGCCTTGAGGGCGGCGCGGCGATCGTCCTCGGTGACCTTCGGCAGCACGTCGGCCAGCAGGTCCATCGCGGCTTCCTTGAGGTGGCCGGTGGGTTCGCCGGTCGTCGGATCCTTCACGATGACGCCGTTCACCGGGTCCTTCGTGGCCTTCGTGATGCCGGCCATCGCCAGCACCTTCGAGTTGACCCACACGCTGTGGCCGTCGTAGCAGGTCATCACCGCCGGGTGGTCGCCGGTCACCGCGTCGAGCTGTGCCTTTGTCGGACTGGCATTGGTGAAGGGCGTGTAGAGCCAGCCGCGGCCCTTCAGCCAGGTGTCCGCGGGCTTGCCGGCCGCGAACGTGCGAATCTTGTCCTGTACTTCCTGCAGCGTGTTCAGACCCGACAGATCGACGTCGCGCAGCGAGAGGCCGCCCGAGATGAAGTGCACGTGCGCGTCGTTGAAGCCGGGCGTCACGGTGGCGCCCTTCGCATCGATGATGCGCGTGGCGGGCCCGGTGAGCGCCTTGATCTCGTCCGTCGTGCCCACCTTCAGGATCGTGTGGCCCTTCACGGCCACGGCCTGCGCAATCGTGTGCGCCTCGTCGGCCACGTGCACGTTGCCGTTCAGGATGACGAGGTCCGCGGCATCGGCGTTGGGTGCGGGTGCGGGCGTGCTGCCGCCGCAGGCGGCGGTGGCAAGGGCGAGCAGAACGGCGAGCGTGCGGCGGACGGACATGGCGGACCTACCTCACCTGGAACGTTGGAACACGATTCTGCCATCGAAGATGGTGGCGGCCACGGCGAGATCGTCGCGTCCGGAGGGCGGCGCGGCCACGATGTCGCGCGTGAGCACCACGAGATCCGCCAGCATGCCGGGCGCGAGCACACCCTTGCGTTGATCCTCGAACGACGCGTAGGCCGCATCGCGCGTGTAGGCGGCGAGTGCCTCGGGGATGGTGAGGCGCTGGTCGTCCGCGCCTTCGGCATGCACGCGGGTCGTGGCGAACCAGATGCCCTGACCGGGCGCGAGGTGCGCCACCGGCCAGTCGCTGCCGAAGGTGATGCGCGCGCCGGCGCGCTGCAGCGTCTTCCACGCCCAGCCGCGCGACGCCCGTTCCGGGCCGATGTTGTCGGGCCACGGCCCAGACGGACGCGCCTGGTTCACATCGCCGAGCAGCGCGTGCAGCGGCTGGAACGAGGCGATGACGCCGAGCGCTGCGAAACGGGGAATGTCCTCCGCGCTCACGGCTTCGACGTGCTCGATGCGGTGGCGGCGTCCGCGGGCGGGCGCCGGGCTCGCTGCCGCGGCGCGTTCGATGGCGTCGAGCGACATGCGGATGGCGCGATCGCCGATGGCGTGGATGTGCACCTGCCAGCCGCGCCGGTCGAACATCGCCACCACGCGGTCGAGCTGTTCGGGTGTGTAGTTCGACGGCCCGGTGCTCGACGTGCCGGTGTACGGCGCGATCATCGCCGCCGTACGCGCTTCGATCACGCCGTCCGCGTTCAGCTTCACGATGCCGCTCGTGAGCGTGGGGTTGTCGCCCATGCGCTTCCACACCTCGTCCATGCGGTCGAGGTCCGCGTCGGTCGTGGTGGGGCGGCCCTGCGCGGCCAGTCGCGTGCGCAGCTTCAGGTCGCCCGCGCGTAGTGCTTCCTCGTAGAGCGCCATCTCTTCGAGCGACCCGCCGGCGTTCTGGATGCTCGTGATGCCGAGCTCGTGCGCCCGCGCCACGGCGGCGCGCAGCGCGCGGCGTTCGTCGTCGTGGGTGGGCTTCGGCACGACGGCATCGATGAGCGCGATGGCCGCCTGCTTCAGGTGTCCCGTGGGTTCGCCGGTGCGCGGATCGCGCACGATCTCGCCGCCGACGGGATTCGGCGTGGCCTTCGTGATGCCGGCCAGCGCCAGCGCCTTCGAGTTCACCCACACGCTCAGGCCGTCGTAACAGCGCATGATCGCCGGGCGATCGGTGACCACCGCGTCGAGCTGCGCGGCCGTGGGGCTGCCGCCGGGGAAGGGCGAGTAGACCCAGCCGCGGCCAATCACCCACGAGGGCGCCTTGTGCGACTCGGCGAACGTGCGGATGGCCTGCTGCACCTCGGCGAGCGTCGAGAGGCCCGAGAGATCCGCGTCGCCGAGGCCGAGGGCACCTTCGAGGAAGTGGAGGTGGCTGTCGTTGAAGCCGGGCGCCACCGTGCCACCCGCCGCATCGAGCACCCGCGTGGCCGGGCCGGCCAGCGCCTTGATCGCGGCGGTGGTGCCCACCTGCATGATGGCGCCGCCGCGCACGGCCACCGCCTCGGCCATCGTGCCCGCGGCATCCATCGTGAGCACCCGGCCGTTCAGGATGACGAGATCCGGCGCGTCGGCCGTTTGCAGGGGCGCCTGCGCGGGACCACAGGCGGCGGTGAACGTGACGGCGAGGGCGGCGAGCAGCGGGCGGACGGTCATCGCGCCCTACGATAGCAGCAGCGCCGTGCTGCCGCGGCAGGCCTTGCCCCGAGGCGCATACGTTCAGGCGCGCCGTGTGTGGTAGCCTCCGCCAGAGGGGCGCTTCCATGCGAATTCCCGTCGCCGTGGTGTGCATCATTGTCGCCGTCGCCGCTGTGGCGGCCGGGCGCATGTCGGCCCTTGACACGCCGGTACGCGGTCCGTTCCGCGTGGCCGCGATGCGCGACAACACGCCGTGTCGCCTCTGGCGTACGGTCGAGCACATCGCCCGTTTCTCCGGGGTGCGCGTCGGTTTCGAGCACGCGCCAGATTGCGCCCCTGCGGGACGGGAGCGCCGTGCCGAATCCGACGCGATCGTGATGGACGGCTGGACGCCACGTCAGGCATTCGATCACGTGGTCGCGGCCCGGCCAGACTTCGCCTGGCGGGAGTTCGACGGGGTGGTTGTGCTGCGCCCGGTATCGGCCTGGACCGATTCGGCGAACGTCCTCCATCTTCCAGTGGCGGCGTTTTCGGTGCGGCATGCGCATCCACACCACGCGCTGCACGCGCTGGCGCGTGCTACGCACCCGTCGCTGTATCTCGACCACGACGACGTACGCCTGTCGCCCGAGGGTGTGCCTCTCTTCGATCCCCCGGTGCACATAGACCGCCCGATCGACGTCACCTTCAGCGGGGGCTCCGTGCTCGCCGCCGTCGAAGCCGTGGCGGCACGGGTGGGCGCTAACTGGGAGGTAGGCTACTGGGGTCGTCCCCGTGTCACGCTCTACGCGCCCGACTTCGACGGCGGCGCGACCGGGCTGACGCTACTGGACGCGACCGGGGCTCGCTCAGGCGGACATCAGCCGTTGCTGCACGGCGGCCGATGATGTCGAACCGTTCCATGCCCTCGCCTGTCGTGACGCAGACGCTGCACGACGCCGACGGTCGATACCCATAGGCATGACCGTTCCCGTTCAATATCAGCGTGCGAGTGACGACTTCTCGGCGTTCCTCGCGAACGCGCGAGACGAGGCGAGCCTCGAAACCACCAACCAGGCCTACACGATGGTGCAGGGCGTGCTGCAGACGTTCCGCCGGCGGCTGAGCCTCGCTGACGCAATCCGTTTCGCCGGCGTGCTGCCAGCCGTGGTGCGCGCGCTCTTCGTGGCGGACTGGGATCCCGACGAACCGCAGCGCCCGTTCGGCGATCGCGCCTCCATGACAGCAGAAGTGCAGGCGCTCAGGCCGAATCACAACTTCTCGCCCGACACGGCGATTCGCGATGTGGCGGCGGCGCTGCGCCGGCACGTCGACGTGCCGTCGTTCGAGGCGATGCTGGCCTCGCTGCCCGAGGGCGCCGCGGAGTTCTGGCGGCCATGACGCGAAACCGCATCCTCGTGAGCGCCTGCCTGCTCGGGCACCCGGTGCGCTACAACGGCCTCGACAAGAAGACCGACGACGACCACCTGCGCCGCTGGGTGGAGGAGGGACGCGTCGTCTCCGTGTGTCCGGAGGTGGCGGGCGGCCTGCCCGTGCCGCGTCCCCCGGCGGAGATCACGGGCGGCGGCGCGGACGGCGGCGTGGCCGTGCTGACCGGCCGGGCCCGTGTCATCGCCGTGACCGGCGCGGACGTCACCGCCGAGTTCGTGCAGGGCGCGGACCACGCGCTCGAGAAGGCGGCCGAACACGGCATCCGCGTGGCGGTGCTCAAGGAGGGCAGCCCGTCGTGCGGCTCGTCGTATTCCTACGACGGCAGCTTCTCGGGCGCCCGCGTGCCGGCGCCGGGCGTGACCACGGCGCGGCTCCTGGCGGCCGGCCTCCGCCTGTTCAGCGAACACGAACTGGCGGCGGCGGATGCGTGCCTCCGCGCGCTCGACGAGGCCGCGACGGACTAAACTGCGGGCGTCGTTCCTCTTCCGGAGTGCCCGCAATGACTGTCTCGTCCACCCTTCGTTCATCACTCGCCATGCTCGTCGTCTGCACGCTGGCGGCGCCCGTCACGGCGCGCGCGCAGAGCGCGGCCACACTGGCCGAGGTCGACCGCGTGATGGAACACTACCGGCTCGACGCCCACATTCCCGGCATGGTGTGGGGTGTCGTGAAGGACGGCAAGCTCGTGCACGTGAAGGGCGCCGGCGTGCAGGACATCGAGCAGAAGCGTCCGGTCACGGCCGACACGCTCTTCCGCATCGCCTCGATGACCAAGGCGTTCACGGCGCTCTCGGTGCTCAAGCTGCGCGACGACGGCAAGCTCGCGCTCGACGCGCCGGCCGAGACCTACGTGCCGGAGCTCAAGGCGCTGAAGTATCCCACCGAGGACTCACCGAAGATTCGCGTGCGCGAGCTCATCACGCACACCGCGGGCTTCGTGACGGATGACCCGTGGGGCGACCGCCAGACGCCGCTGCCGGAGGCAGACTTCACCAAGTACCTCACGAGCGGCGTGCCGTTCACGCGGCCGCCGGCTTCGGCGATGGAGTACTCGAATCTCGGCTACGCGCTGCTCGGCCGCATCATCAGCAACGCGTCGGGCACGGCCTACGACGAGTTCGTGCAGCGCACGATCCTGCGCCCGCTCGGCATGGCGGCGACGAGCCATCACGTCACGTCCGCTCCGGCGGAGAAGCGCGCACTCGGCTATCGCTGGGAAGACAACCAGTGGAAGCTCGAGCCCACGATGGCACATGGCGCCTTCGGCGCGATGGGCGGCATCCAGACGAGCGCGAACGACTACGCGAAGTGGGTGGCGTTCCTGCTGCAGGCGTGGCCGGCGCGCGACGGCGCGGATGCCGGGCCGGTGAAGCGCGCGAGTGTACGTGAGCTGGCGCAGGGGGCGAACTACCCCGGGCTGCGCGTGCGTCCGGGGGCCAGCGGACGCGATGCCTGCCGCATGGCCGGCACCTACGCGATGGGGTTCAACGCGGCGATGGATTGTGAGCTGGGCCTCACGCTCAGCCACGGCGGCGGCTATCCCGGCTACGGCTCACACGTGCTCGTGCTGCCCGACCACGGCGTCGGGATCTTCGCGCTGGCGAACCGCACCTACGCCGGCCCGACCGCGCCGGTGTGGGACGCGGCGGTGGCGATGCTGCGCGCGGGCGACCTCCGCGGGCACCAGACGCCGGTGTCACCGGCGCTGAGCGCGGCCTACGCGGGCGCCGTCCGCGCGTTTGTCTCCGGGTCTGTCACCGTCACGAACGACCTGCTGGCGATGAACTTCCTGATGGACAAGGACGCCGACCACTGGGCGCGCGACATCGCGGCGCTGAAGGCCCACGTGGGCGCCTGCGATACGTCGTCGCCGGTGCGCCCCACGGGCGCGCTGTCTGGCGCGTTCACGTGGACCTGCGCCACCGGTCGCGTCCGCGGCGACATTCTGCTCGCGCCCACGCCCACGCCGCAGATTCAGGCGCTCAGCTTCTCGCGCGCCACGCCCTGAGCGCGCGAAGTCTGGCCCGGCCCAGAATGGGGACAGTCCCCCTTCGCAGAACCTGCCACTAGTCCCGCGCCACCCAGAATGGGGACAGTCCCCACGTATGCACTACGGGACGCGCAGGATGGCCGTGGCGTTGCGCTTGGGGACGTTGCCCACGGGCACGCGCGCGACTTCCTTCATGGTCGCCGCGTCCACGACGAAGACGGTGTTGTCGCCGGCGGCGGCGACGTAGACGAAGCGCCCGTCCGGCGTGAACGTCAGCCACTCGGGATGCTGGCCCACGAACACGCGGCCCACTTCCTTCAGGTCCGGCAGGCTGTGGACGTAGGCGTAGCCGTAGACCTTGCTGGTGGACCAGAGCCGCGTGCCGTCGGGTGACACGGCAAGACCGTGCGTGGGCGCGCCCTGCAGGCCGTCACGATGCGGATGTTCGCCCTCGATGGCCGGATGTTCGACGCGCGCCGTCTCCTTGCCCGAGTCGAAGTCCACGGTGACGAAGCCGTGGAAGTCCGAGAGCTGCACGATGATGCGGTCGGTCGAGCCGTTGGCCTTCGTCGTGAACGCCATCGGCCGGATGCCGGCCGAGAGCGGAATCGTGCGCGTGAGCGTGTCCGTGGCCGTGTCCACGATGCTGATGGTCTTCTCCGGAATCGAGCCGGCCACCGCCCAGCGCCCGTCGGGCGTGACGTAGACGTTGTGGATGGAGCCCTTGACGGGCACCGTCTTCACGTTCTTCAGCGCTTGCGTGTCGATGACGTCGAGCGCACCAGGCGCCTGCGCGATGCCCACGTAGACCTTGCGGCCGTCGTTCGTGACGGCGACGTTGTTCGGCCGTCCGCTGAGCGGGATGCGCGCGGCGATCTTCATGCCCGGCATCTCGACCACGTCGAGCGTGTGCCGGACCTCGTTCGACAGATACATGCGCGCGCCGTCGGGCGAGGTCGTGACGCCGTGCGGGATCTCGACGCCCTTCAGAATCTGCGTGACGCGGTTGGTGGTGGGGTCGATCAGGTGCGCACCGTCACCCGCCGCGTTGGTCTGGATGATCCGGATCGCGGTGCCGGCTGGCAGTGGCCTCGGCGGCGCGGTCGGGAATGTAGCCGAGCCGCGCACCCAGGCCGCGAGTGTCTGCCATTCCGCGTCGGTCTGCGTGGCCCAGTGTTTGCCGCCACCATGGAACGAGTCGCCGCCGGCGGCGCGGTCGAGTGGATGCGTGAGCAGCCGGCTCTCCATCGGCGAGCCCGGCTTCACCAGGCCCCGCGCGTTGTCGAAGTTCTTGCGCGATGCCTCGGCGCTCCACGTCGTGGCGCCTTCGGGGAGGGCCTCCAGGCGCAGCCGCGTGCCGACTTTGCCTGCGTGACACGTGAGGCACGTCTGCAGGCCGTCGCGCTTCGCCGTGAAGATCGGCTGCACACGCGTGCGAAAGGTCTCGAAGTCGAGTGCCGGGGCCGGCGTCTGACCGGCAGCGCCGGCGGCCCACAGCGAGATGACGACGAACGCGACGTGCCGGACCCACTGTGTCATCGTGCCCTCCGGATAATCAGGAGGGCCGAGTCTACCAGTCCCGGGGCCGGCGGATCATCGCAACACTTTGAAGGCGAACTCCCGGCGATCCAGGCGCTCAGCCTGACCCGCGCGACGCCGTAGCGGCCGGGCGGCGTCAAGCCAGCGAAGTCTCGGGCCGATAACCCGGTCACGATGACTCGTCGATTCGCCGCTGCTTACCCTCTCATCGTTGCGGTTCTGACCGTGGCCGGGCTCCTGGCCTCGGCGCAGCCCGCCAGTGCTGCTGGTTTCTCCGTGCGCGGCACCCTCGACGCCACGCCGCCGGCATCGACGCAGGCCTACACCGCGGCGCACCAGTTGGTAGCCGGTCCCCGTCTGTTGCGGCCTGGCGGCACCGCGCCCACCTGCAGCTCCTCCGTGAGTTACCCGGGGCTGAGCGGCAGTGGTCCCTATCATTTCGACACCTACACGTTCACCGCCGCCACGTCCGGCTGCATGACGTTCACGATTCGCTGGGTGAGCGGCAGCGGCCAGGCGCACCTGTCGGTGTACTCGACCTTTTCGTCCGCGGATTTGTCCAGCGGGTACCTGGGGGATGCGCGGACCTCGGCCATCCCCGGATTTCCGACGAGGACGATGTCGCTGAGCGTCACGGCCGGCCAGCAGTATGTCGTGGTCGTCAACGACGCCACCACAAACGACAACGCGACTGAATACGAGTTGATCGTCACCGACCAGGTCGGGTTTACGTATACGGATACGCTCGACCTGACGCCACCGACTCCGGGCGTGGGCTACTTCGGCGAGGACACGGGGCAGGTGGCCGGCGCGCGCCTGACACGCAACAGCGTCCCCTCGACCTGCGGCGTCAGCAAGACCTTCCCCGGCACGCAGGGGGCGGGTCCGTATCGCTACGACGTGATGAACTTCACGGCCACGCGTTCAGGCTGCGTGCGCGTGGGGGTCACCCGGACGTCCGTGTCCGGGTCCGTGCACATCGCGGCCTATACCGCGTTTGACAACACCGACATGAGCACCGGCTACCTCGGTGACTCGGGCTCGTCGGCGGCGAGCGGGTCGGTGTCGTTCGAGCTCAGCGTCACGGCCGGGCAGACCTATTCGATCGTGGTCTTCGAGCCCTTCGCCAGCGTCGAGACCACCTCCTACGCCCTGACGGTGTCTGAGTCGGCGCTCATGAACCGCACCGGCATCACGATCCCCGTCAGCGGCAGCGCCACGCCCTATGCGTCGACGATCAACGTCGCGGGCTTGCAGGGCACCGTGACCGGCGTGACCGTGTCACTGCAGGGACTGACGCACCTGCACCCGTCGGATCTCGACATGCTGCTCGTCGCGCCGGATGGCCGCCGCATGGTGATCCTCTCCGACGTTGGGGGCAGCACGAGTGTGACGGGCGCCACGCTGGTGCTGACCGATGCCGCCGCAGCCGCCCTGCCGCTCATGAACCTCATCTCCGGGACGTATCGCCCGGCCAGCGTCGTCGACGACGATTCGTTCCCCTTGCTGGGTTCGACACCACCGCCGGTGGATTGCCAGCCGGCCGGCGAGTGTCCCCATGCCGCTCCCGCCGGCACGGCCACGTTCGCCAGTGTGTTCGGCGGCGCCAACCCGAATGGGGCCTGGACGCTCTACGTGGTCGACGACACCGGGCCCGACGGCGGCGTGTTGGCCGACGGCTGGGCGCTGACGCTCACCACCACGGTGCCCAGTGCGCCGACGGCCACCGCCGACAGCTACTCCGTGGCGCTGCCAGGCGCGACCGTGGCGGCGCCGGGCGTCATGGCCAATGACTTCATCGGCGGCGGCGCCTCGGCCATCCTCGTCGCCTCGCCGCTGCATGGCACGCTGTCACTTGCCGCCGACGGCGGCTTCGTCTACACGCCCACGGTCGGATACCTGGGCGCCGACAGCTTCTCGTATCAGTTGAGCAACAGTGCCGGGTCGAGCCCGGTCGTCACGGTGTCGCTGATGGTGTTCCCGGGCGCACCAACCGCCAACGACGACGCCTTCACCACGGCGTTCAACACCCCGCTCAGCGTCGCCGCGCCCGGCGTGCTGGCCAACGATGCTGCCAACGGCGATCCCATATCGGCGGTGGTGTTGACCTCAGCGCCGCTGCACGGCACGCTCTCCCTGCGCGCCGATGGCAGCTTCGACTACACGCCGATAGCGGGCTTCGCCGGCACCGATCAGTTCTCGTATCTCGCGAGCAACTCCGGCGGGTCCGACCCGGCCACGGCCACCATCACGGTGGCGGCACCGACGACCGTGCAGGCGCCGGCGGTGTTCCGGGCCGCCGACATCTCTGGCAATGACGTCACCTTCCGTTGGGATCCGCCCGCGCTCGGTCCGGCGCCCACCGGCTACGTGCTCGAAGGTGGTGTCACCCCGGGCAGTGTGCTCGCGTCGATTCCGCTCGGCAGCGTGCCGCTCGTGGCGTTCTCCGTACCGAACGGGGCGTTCTACGTGCGCATTCGCGCGCTTGGTGCCGGCGGACCGAGCGCGGCCTCGAACGAGATCCGCATCTTCGTGAACACGCCCACGGCGCCGTCGGCCCCCGATCTCGTGGGCGGCACCGTCAACGGCAGCGCGGTGGAGCTGTCGTGGCGCAACACCTTCGCGGGCGGCGAGCCCACGAGCCTTGCGCTTGACGTGAGCGGTTCGCTCTCGGCCTCGTTGCGGCTGGCCTTCAGCGAGAGCTTTGCGTTCCCCGCCGTGCCCGGCGGCACCTACACGTTCTCGGTGCGCGCACTGAATGCGAGTGGCTCGAGCGCGCCCTCATCGCCGGTGACGCTGACGTTCCCCGGCGCCTGCTCGGGCGCACCGCAGGTGCCCACGCGGTTCCTGGCCTTCGCCTCCGCGGGACGGACGCTCAACCTCGTCTGGGATCCGCCAGCCAGCGGCGGCGCGGCCACCTCGTACGTGCTCGATGTGACCGGTGCTTACGTGGGCGTGGTGCCGCTCATCGACCGGGCGCTCAGCGTGCCCGTACCGGCCGGGTCGTACACCTTCCGCCTGGCGGCGGTGAATGGGTGTGGCACCAGTGCCTTCACCGCGGCGCAGACCGTGGTCGTGCCGTAGGCGCCGGCCGTTACCGCAGCACCTTGAAGGCGAACTCTCGCCCGAGCGTGCGGCTCATGGTGATCCACAACATCGTGATGGGTTCGAGGTAACGGGCGGACGTCAGCGGGCCGGCGTCCACCGCCTCGAAGCCCACGTCTTCGATGAGGCCGCGCACGATGGCCTTCGCCGCGGCGTCATCGCCGCAGTAGAAGTTACTGGCGGGCACGCCGTCATGCACCGGATGCGCGAGGTTCTCGGCTCCCTGCGCGCTGAAGCTCTTCACCACGCGCGCGCCGGGCAGCAGACGCTGGATGGCCTCGGAGCCCGAGTCGGTGTGGCCGTGAATCAGCGTGAATCCAGGTCCGATGGGGTTCGTGCAGTCGATGACGACGCGCCCCTGCCACGACGGCAGCGCCGCCGCCACCGCCGGCGCCGCGGTGAAGGGCATCGCCAGCACGATCACCTCGGCATCCGCCAGCGCCTCGGGAATGGTTGCCACGGTGGCGCCGATGTCGCGCGCCAGCGCCATGACGTCGGCCTCGTCGGGCTGCCGCGCGCCGAAGGTGATCGTATGCCCCTTGGCCGTCCACGCGCGGGCCAGGCCGCCACCGATGTTGCCACTTCCCACAATCGCGATACGCATGGGGTCTCCTACACGCCGAGCGCGGCCACGACGGCGCGCGCGGTCTCTTCGCCCGAGAAGTTCTGCTGCCCGGTGATGAGGTGCCCGTCGCGAATCGCGAAGCCGCGCCACAGCCCCGCCTGCACGAAGTTCGCGCCGAGCGCCTTCAGCCGGTCTTCGATGCGCCACGGCATCACGTGTGTGTCACGTGGCAGCAGGCCGTAGCTCCACACGGCATTGTCCGCGAAGTCCTCTTCCACGTTGGCGAAGCCGGTGACGGTCTTGCCCTTCACCAGATACTCCCCGTTCGAGAGCTTCGCGAACGCCAGAATCGCCGTGCCGTGGCAGAGCGCCGCGGTCACCTTCCCGGCTTCGTAGAACTCCACGAACTTCCGCTGCAGGGCCGTGGCGTGCTCGAACGAGAACATCGGCGACTGTCCGCCGGCCACGACGATCGCGTCGAACGTGGCCACGTCGAGGTCCGCCACCTTCTTCGTGTCGTTGACGAGCGCGCGCAGGGCGGGCGTGTGGATGAAGCCCTGGCTGATGAGGTCGCTCGCGCTGTAGCCGCTCGCGTCGTTCGGGTCGCTCATCGCGTCCGCCACGCAGGCACCGCCGTCGGGGCTGAAGAGCGTCACCTCGTAGCCCTGTTCGGTGAACACGTAGTAGGGGTGCGTGAGTTCGGCCCACCAGAAGCCCACCGGCCAGCCGGTGGTCGTGGAGACGGCGGGGTTGGCGATGACCAGCGCGATGCGTTTCGGCGTGGACGCGGCGGGGTTCGGATCCTTCAGGCTCATGGCGGCTCCTCGCGGGTGTGCGTCCACCATACCGAGGCGGCGTCCATCGCGGAAGTACGCACGATCGCGTGCGATACTCACCAGAAGGAGAGTGTGCGATGCCGGTCTTCGAGTTCGAGGGGCAGCGCTACCAGAATCCGGTCGAGCTGGCGCAGGACGTGATCGGCGGCAAGTGGAAGATGCCGATCCTGTGGCGGCTCGATAGACGCGTCTGGCGCTACAACGAGCTGCGCCGGGAACTGGCGAACGTGTCGCACAAGATGCTCACCCAGCATCTGCGCGAGCTGGAGCACCACGGCCTCATCACGCGCACGGTGCATCCGGTCGTGCCGCCGCACGTGGACTACGCCATCACGCCCCTGGGCCGCACGACGCTCCCCATCATCGAGGCGCTGCGCACCTGGGGCGCCATGTATCGCCGGCGCCGCGAGAAAGTCAGGCCCGGCCCAGATTAGGGACAGTCCCCCTCACATCTCCGGGGGGCGCAGAAACTGCGACTAGTCTCCGCCCGCCCAGAATGGGGACAGTCCCCGCTATACGTTGAACTTGAAGAGCAGGACGTCGCCGTCCTTCACGACGTACTCCTTGCCTTCCATCCGGTAGAGGCCCTTTTCGCGCGCCGCCGCCACCGAGCCGCAGGCCACGAGATCGTCGTAGGCCACGGTTTCGGCCTTGATGAAGCCGCGCTCGAAGTCCGAATGGATGACCCCGGCCGCCTTGGGCGCCGTGTCGCCCTTGTGGATCGTCCAGGCGCGCACTTCCTTCTCGCCGGCCGTGAAGTAGGTCTGCAGGCCGAGCAGGTGGTAGGTCGAGCGGATGAGCGAGCCCATGCCGCTTTCCTGCACGCCCATTTCCTTCAGGAACGCGTCGCCTTCTTCGGGCGACAGGTCGATGAGCTCACTTTCGATCTGCGCGCTGATGACGACGGCCTCGCACGAGAGGTGCGCCTTCACGTACTCCCGCACCTTCACCACGTAGGGGTTCTGGTCCGCGGTGGCGAGCTCCGAGTCCTTCACGTTGCAGGCGAAGATCGTGGGCTTGTCGCTCAGCAGGAAGAACTGCTTCGCCACCGCGCGTTCCTCGGGCGAGAGGTCCACGGTGAGGGCGGGACGTCCGGCTTCGAGCGCCTCGATGAGCTTGGCGAGCACGGCGTCTTCGGCGATCGCGCCCTTGTCGCCCCGCTTGGCGTCCTTGGCCACACGCTCACGCTTCTTGCTGACCGATTCGAGGTCCGCGAGCATCAGCTCGGTGTTGATGACCTCGATATCGCGCACCGGATCGACGCTGCCGGAGACGTGCAGCACGTCGTCGTCTTCGAAGCAGCGCACCACCTGCACGATGGCGTCGACCTCGCGGATGTGCGTGAGGAACTTGTTGCCGAGCCCTTCGCCCGTGCTCGCGCCCTTGACCAGACCGGCGATGTCCACGAATTCGATCGCGGCCGGGATGACCACGTTCGTCTTCGCGATCTTCTGCAGCACGGCCAGCCGCGCATCGGGCACGGTCACGATGCCGACGTTCGGGTCGATCGTGCAGAAGGGGTAGTTGGCGGCCTGCGCCCCGCGCGTGCGCGTGACGGCGTTGAAGAGGGTGGACTTGCCCACGTTGGGGAGTCCCACGATTCCGGCTCTCAGCATGATAGGAACCTCCTATTCTACTGCCGGATTCGCCCTCGACCGCCGGTGACCGCGACGCGCGCGATGCGGCCGCCAGACCCGGTGGCCCAGCCGGTGCCCGACGCCGCATGGATGCTCACGGCGTCGTAGCCCGCGCCGCCGGCCGGTGTCCATACGCCCGCGGCCTCGTCGGCCCGGTCGGCGCCCGCGGGACCCACCGCGAGCCATGCCCGCACCGACGGCAGCCACGTCACCGCCGAGCGGAAGCCGCCCACGCCCGGGGCCGGGGCGAGACTCCAGGTGACACCGCCGTCGGATGTGAATGCGGCATTCGCGCCGGTGGCACGTTCCTGCGAGTAGTTGCCGCCCACGACCACGCCGTGGCGCGTGTCGCGGAAGGCCACCGAGAAGATGCCCGTGGCCTCGCCGGTCGCAAGCGGCGTCTGATGCACCGTCCACGAGCGGCCGCCGTCGGTCGAACGCACGACGCGCGACTTCGTCGTGGCGAACCAGAGGCGCCGCGCACCAGACATCGCCACGTTGGTGCCGCTCGCCGCGAACGCGCCCTCGCCGGGCAGCGCCGGCGGCAGGTTGGCGGCGGGCACCGGGGTCCACGTGCGGCCGCCGTTCGTCGTCAGCAGGATCACGAAGCGCCCGTCCACAGAATCGCTGACCGCCACGCCGTGGTTGGCGTCGGCGAAGCTCATCGCGTCGAAGAAGGCGTTCGGATCGGTGTTGACGAAACGTTCGGTCCACGTGGCGCCGGCGTCGGACGTCTGGTAGATGCGCGAGGCCGCGCCGGGGCCGATGCTGAGCACATGCGCGGTGCGCGCGTCCGTCGCGTCGATGTCGCGGAAGTCGAGCGCCTCGGCACCCGGCACCGGGAGGCGCTGCCATGTCGTGCCTGCGTCGGTCGTGCGCAGCACGGTGCCGTTCGCGCCGCTCACCCAACCCACGGTGGACGACACCGCGCTCACGCCGCGCAGCCGCACGGTGACGCCGCTCGTCTGCGGCTGCCACCGCACCTCTGGCGTCTGAGCGGTGAGCGTGGCGACGGCCAGGGCGGTCGCCGCGAGCGCGAACATCGGGCGCATCTGGTCAGGCATCCTTCAGCATCACGAGCAGCATACGCGCCGGCACGGCCGCATCCACGCCGTGCGGAACGTTGGGCGGCAGGCGCACGACGGTGCCCGCCGTGGCGTCCATCGCCTGACCAGCGACCGTCACCGTCAGCGCGCCTTCCAGCACGAGGACGAGCGCATCGAAGGGCGAGGTGTGTTCGGTCAGGCCCTGACCGGCGTCGAAGGCGAACAGTGTCACATTGCCGCCGCTCGCCTTGGCGAGGATGCGGCTGGCGATGGCCTGCGGCGTGGGCGTGATGAGCGCGTGCAGCGCGAGGACTTCCGCGGCGGGCAGGCGGGGTTCGGCAGCCATGGTGGGGCGCCTCCTGCCTCATCGTCTCACGGCGCTGGCGGCGGCGCCCCGAGCGCGTCGAGGCGCTGCACGCGGGCGTGCCCGTCGCGCATCAGCCGGGTGAAGGCGTCCACCAGGAACGGATCGAACTCGGTGCCGGCGCGTTCGGCCAGATAGGCCAGCGTCTGTTCCTGCGGCCAGGCGTCGCGATACGGACGTTTCGTGCTGAGGGCGTCGTAGACGTCGCACACGTGCACGAGCCGGCTGCCGAACGAACAGCCACGGCAGTAGTGCAGCGTGGGGTAGCCGCCGCCATCGAGCATGATGTGGTGTTCGTAGGCCACGACGGCCGCCAGCTCGAGGTCCGCGTCGCTCTGCAGGATCATGCGGGCGCCGTCACTCGGGTGGCGGTTCATGATCTGCCGTTCTTCATCTGAGAGACGGCCGGGTTTGGTCAGCACCTCGAGCGGAATGCGTGTCTTGCCCACGTCGTGGAGCAGGCCCGAGACGCCGATGGCCCGCACCTCGCGCGGGCTGAGCGACAGCGCCTCGGCCAGTGCCATGGCCAGCACCGACACGTTCAGCGAATGGGTCGTCGTGTACTGATCGAACTCCTTGATCTGCAGGAGCGGCAGCAGCATGCCGGCATCGGCGTGCATCGCGATCGAGAGCGATCGCACCACGGCTTCGGCTTCGAGCATCGGGATGGCGCGGCCGTCGAGCACTTCGGCCTGCATCCAGTGCAGGGTGTCCACTTCTTCGACGAGGCCGGTGACTACGCCGCGGCCGGCGTGGGCGCAAGGTCGAGGCCGACGCTGCCGAAGCGCACGCCGAGGTCGCGCATCTGGCGCTGCGCCGACGTGCCCGCCGTGGAGTTCGTGAGGCGCGCCTGGATCTCCTGCAGGAAGCCCTCGAACTCATCGCGCGTCATGCGCCGCTCGAACTCCAGTCGGCTGACGCCGCATTCGGCCAGGCGCGCCGACCATTCCCACTCGCGCAGATCACGCAGCGACTGCCGGCCGTAGACCACCTCGCCTTCGAGGAACGTGAAGCGGGGCAGGGCGCCATCGGCGAAGAGCGCGTCGAGATCCTCGAAGGCGGCATCCACGATGCGCTCGCGCGACGGATGCCCTTCCGGATAGAGCGTCATCACCGAGAGCGTCTGGGCGAACGTGTTGAGGAAGCGGACGGGATCGCTCATGGCGTGGCAGGAGACACGGCCTCGCGTACCGCCGCGAGGGGCGAGGC